>NZ_JBTNDB010000023.1:0-60441 GCF_054511175.1 Arthrobacter sp. Sr24
CCTTCCCACCCCACCTCACGGTGACGCAGTTGCCATTGACTAGGTCTTAAACCACCTTCTCGACCAGAGGACTTTCACCTCCAAGCAAATGCCCATGCTGGGCGTACTGAAGAAGGCCCGAAGCCGCGAGATTTCGCAGCTTCGGGCCTTGACTAGGTTCTTCGTTTATATCGCCTTGGCGCTTGCCAGGGGAGCATGCCAAGGGAACGTTCCAGATGATTCCTGGCAGCCTCCCCCAAGTTCGCTCAGTGCACTAGGCCGAGAGGGCCTCTGACACGGAGGCTGACGGGCGACCAATCAAATCTTGCAAGTCGGTGCTCTCAGAGTAGAGGGCACCCTTTTCAATGACGGGTTCCATGCCCGCGACCATCCCTGCAACCTCGGCGGGCAACCCAAAGCTCTCCAATGTTGCTTGGTACTCGTCCACCGGCTGGTTGACGTACTCGACGTCGGCACCGATGACCTTGGCCACCCCGTCCGCAATACCTTGGTAGCTAACCGCGGGAGAACCTGCGAGTTCGTAAACTTTGCCAGCCTGATTTTCGCTGGTCGCCACTACGGCTGCAGCTTCTGCGTAGTCACGACGCGCCGCCCCTGAGACCCTGGCTGCGCCAGCGGCGCCGAAGAACTTCCCAGCAGCCTTGCCTGATTCAATGGCCGAGGCAAAGTTCTCCCAGTACCAGCCGTTGCGCAACCGCGCGTGGTCAATGCCGCTCTTCGCGAGAAGTTCTTCTGTGGCAGCGTGCTCCGGGGCCAAGCCGAGGTCAGAGGTGTCAAGGTTGAGCAGACTCGTGTAGGCAATGAACTTCACGCCAGCCGCCTTGGCGGCATTGATGATGTTGGCATGTTGCGCCACGCGCTGGCCCACCTCACTACCGGAGACGAGCACCAGCCGCTCCACGCCTTCTAGAGCCGCGGTGAGTGCGGCCTCGTCTTCGTAGGATGCGACACCAAGCTTGATGCCCTTGGCGGCAAGTTCAGCAGCCTTGTCTTGGTTGCGAACAATAGCAACGATGTCCGTTGCCGAGACGCCGCGGCTGATAAGTGATTCGATGACATGACCACCCAGGTGGCCGGTAGCTCCGGTGACTGCAATACGCACGCTGCGCCTCTTTCAATAGGTTGTTCAATAAGCTAACCACTTACTTTAAATAAGTGCAACTCTTTTGTAAGCACTGATTTCGGTGTAAGCTATGGGCATGTCAGGCAAGGAAGATGAATCAGTCGAGTTGCTAGAAGCCGACGTTTTCTCGAGCGCATGCACGTCTCGGCTTGCACTCCAGCACCTCACTGGACGGTGGGGTGCGCTCATCGTCGTGGCACTGAAACTCAGCGAGGATCCGATGCGCTTCGGCGAGGTGCGGCGCAGAGTTGAAGGTGTGAGTGAACGGATGTTGTCCCAATCGCTGGGACAGCTTGAGCGTGACGGGATGGTGACGCGGACCGTGCATAGCAACATCCCACCGAACGTCGACTACGCCCTGACGCCCCTTGGCCTCAGAATCGCAGGACCGCTCTTGGCCTTGACCAGCGCCCTGGAAGCCGAGCTTCCGCACGTACTTCAATCGCAGCAGGCCTACGACGCCGCCGAGGCCTGATACAAACTATCAATCGCCTCTGTAGCAGCCAGGAAAGCCCCGAAGCCCCGCTTGCCACGCAAGATGCTGGCACGGTAAGGGTCGGAGCCCTTTAACTGGAGAAAATAAAGACGCCCCGGATCTGCGACATTTCGCAGATCCGGGGCGTTTTAAGATTTTCAGCTGGAGCCTTCGAGAGAAGAAAGCTTAGAAGTCCCAGTCGTCGTCTTCGGTGTTGACTGCCTTGCCGATGACGTAGGAGGAACCTGATCCGGAGAAGAAATCGTGGTTCTCATCCGAGTTCGGTGACAGAGCCGAGAGGATGGCCGGGTTCACGTCGGTGACGGCGGCCGGGAACATGGCCTCGTAGCCCAAGTTCATGAGCGCCTTGTTGGCGTTGTAGTGCAGGAACTTCTTGACGTCCTCAGCCAAGCCAACGGGATCGTAGAGGTCATGAGTGTACTGAACTTCATTTTCGTAGAGTTCAAACATGAGCTCAAACGTCCAAGCCTTCAGCTCTTCGCGGCGCTCCTCGGAGACCTCCTCCAAGCCCTTCTGGTACTTGTAGCCAATGTAGTAGCCGTGCACGGCCTCATCGCGGATGATCAAACGGATCAAGTCAGCGGTGTTCGTCAACTTGGCGCGTGAGGACCAGTACATGGGCAGGTAGAAGCCCGAGTAGAACAGGAAAGATTCCAGCAAAGTGGAGGCAATCTTGCGCTTGAGGGGATCGTCACCGTGGTAGTAGGACTCAATAATCTGAGCCTTCTTCTGCAGGTTCACGTTTTCCACCGACCAGCGGAATGCCTCGTCAATTTCCTTCGTGGAGGCCAAGGTGGAGAAGATCGAGGAGTAGCTCTTGGCGTGGACCGATTCCATGAAGGCAATGTTCGTGTAGACGGCTTCCTCGTGCTGAGTGATGGCGTCAGGAATCAGCGAGACGGCACCCACCGTGCCCTGCAGGGTGTCCAGCAGGGTCAGGCCAGTAAAAACGCGCATGGTGAGCAGCTGCTCTTCCGGCGTCAGAGTAGCCCAGGACTGGACGTCGTTGGACAGCGGCACCTTCTCCGGCAGCCAAAAGTTGTTGCACAGGCGGTTCCAGACTTCAACGTCCTTGTCGTCCTCGATGCGGTTCCAGTTGATGGCCTTCACATGGTTCGCCAACTTCAGCTTGTCCGGTGTCATCGCTATTTCTCTCCTCGTAAAAATCTTTAGCGGCCGCACTGGGCCAAATCAATCTTAATCCGAAGGCACGACGGCGGGAACTCACCCGCCGTCGTGCTCTTCAGTTATGTGGTGCTCACGCCATTAAAGCTGACATGATACGCAGTTTTCGACCTCGGTCCCTTCCAGCGCGAGCTGGCGAAGACGGATGTAGTAGATGGTCTTGATGCCCTTACGCCAGGCGTAAATCTGAGCCTTGTTGATGTCACGCGTGGTGGCGGTGTCCTTGAAGAACAACGTCAAGGACAGGCCCTGGTCCACGTGCTGGGTGGCAGCGGCGTAGGTGTCGATGATCTTCTCGAAGCCGATCTCGTACGCATCTTTGTAGTACTCGACGTTGTCGTTCGTCAGGTACGGAGCCGGGTAGTACACGCGTCCCAGCTTGCCTTCCTTGCGAATTTCAATCATGGAGGCAATCGGGTGGATCGAGGAGGTGGAGTTGTTGATGTAGCTGATGGAACCGGTGGGCGGAACAGCCTGCAGGTTCTGGTTGTAGATGCCGTGCTCCATGACTGAAGCCTTCAGCGCACGCCAATCTTCCTGAGTAGGAATGTGCATGCCCTCGAACATCTCCACAACCTTGGCGGTCTTCGGCAACCATTCTTGATCGGTGTACTTATCGAAGAATTCACCCGTTGCGTACTTGGAGTTCTCAAAGTTGATGAACGTGGAGTTATTCTCGATCGCCAACAAGTTCGAGGCACGGAGGCAGTGGTACACAACCGTGTAGAAGTAGATGTTGGTGAAGTCCAGGCCCTCTTCGGAACCGTAGTGAACGCGCTCACGGGCAAGGTAGCCGTGCAGGTTCATCTGGCCCAGGCCGATGGCGCGCGACTGACGGTTGCCCTTGGCAATGGAGGGAACGCTGGTGATGTTTGACATGTCAGAAACAGCGGTCAAGGTGCGGATAGCCGTCTCGATCGTGGCACCGAAGTCGGGGGAATCCATGGCCTTGGCAATGTTCAATGAACCCAGGTTGCAGGAGATGTCCTTGCCGGTCTCGGCGTAGGAGAGATCATCGTTGTACGTGGTGGGTGCTGACACCTGGAGAATCTCAGAGCAAAGGTTGCTCATGATGATCTTGCCCTCGATGGGGTTTTCACGGTTCACCGTGTCTTCAAACATGATGTACGGGTAACCGGATTCGAACTGGATCTCGGCAAGAGTCTGGAAGAACTCGCGGGCCTTGATCTTGGTCTTCTTGATCCGGGCGTCGTCCACCATTTCGTAGTACTTCTCGGTGACCGAGATGTCGGAGAACGGCACGCCGTAGACCTTTTCGACGTCGTACGGAGAGAACAGGTACATGTCCTCGTCGCGCTTGGCCAGCTCGAAGGTGATGTCGGGGATGACAACGCCCAAGGAGAGGGTCTTAATACGAACCTTTTCATCAGCGTTCTCGCGCTTGGTGTCCAAGAAACGGTTGATGTCGGGGTGGTGAGCGTGCAGGTACACAGCTCCTGCACCCTGGCGGGCACCGAGCTGGTTAGCGTAGGAGAAGCTGTCTTCGAGGAGCTTCATCACGGGGATGACACCGGAGGACTGATTCTCGATCTGCTTGATGGGTGCGCCCACTTCGCGGATGTTGGTCAGAGCAAACGCCACGCCGCCGCCGCGCTTGGAAAGCTGGAGTGCGGAGTTGATGGAGCGGCCAATGGACTCCATGTTGTCTTCGATGCGAAGCAGGAAGCAGGAGACGAGCTCGCCGCGCTGTGCCTTACCGGCGTTCAAGAAGGTGGGGGTTGCCGGCTGGAAGCGACCGTCGATGATTTCATCGACGATGCTGTTTGCCAATTCCTCGTTGCCACGGGCCAGGTGCAGGGCAACCATGCACACACGGTCTTCGTAGCGTTCCAGGAAACGGTTACCGTCGAACGTCTTGAGCGTGTATGAGGTGTAGAACTTGAACGCGCCCAAGAAGGTTTCAAAACGGAACTTCTTTTTGTATGCGCGCTGGAACAGCTCGCGGGTGAAGTTCATGCTGTACTGATCCAGCGTCTCGCGTTCGTAGTACTCGTTCTTCACCAGGTATTCCAGCTTTTCTTCCAAGTCATGGAAGAACACGGTGTTGTTGTTCACGTGCTGGAGGAAGTACTGCCGGGCAGCTGCGCGGTCCGCGTCGAACTGGATTTCACCCTGAGAGTTGTACAGGTTGAGCATGGCGTTGAGCTCGTGATAACCCATGCCCTCCCATGCTGCGGGCATCTCCTTCGACGCCTTCACTGCAACTTCTTGGTCTGAGACAATCGTGTCCAAAATTCTTCCAATCCTTCACGAACCCGATCGACGTCCGCAGACGTTCCCATGAGTTCAAAACGGTATAAATGCTGTACTTTGCACTTCTCGGCGACGATGTCACCGGCGAGGCAATACGTTTGACCGAAGTTGGTGTTTCCCGCGCCAATGACGCCGCGGATCAACGCCCGGTTTTGTTCCACGTTGAGGAACTTGATGACTTGCTTTGGTACCGCCCCCAGCCGGTTCTCCCCACCATAGGTGGGTAGGACTAAGACAAATGGCTCTTGTGCCAGGAGGGTTTCTTCGTAGGTGTAAATCGGCATCCGGGCCGCATCCACGCCAAGTTTCACAATGAAACGGTGGGTGTTATCGGAGGCCGAGGAGAAATAGATCAGCCGGCTACTGGTGGTTCGAGAAGTTAGTGGAGCTACTGCGGCTTCTGCTGCAACGGCTAACATGGCTTTCGCTTTCCAACTACTTACGTGCGTGTGTGGGGCTGGCTGGTTGTGCTGGCCAGCCCCACCTCGTGTGCGTGATGCACGGGAACTAATGTTGATTCCACAGGCGCCTAGCCTGCAGGATCAATTAAGCTACGCTGGCGCTTTCGACGGCGGCAGCCAGTTCGGCAATCTTGTCCGGGCGGAAGCCTGACCAGTGGTCAGCGTCGGTGATCACTACAGGAGCCTGCTGGTAACCCAAGCTGAGCACGTGCTCGAGCGCTTGAGGATCGGTGGAAATGTCGACGCTCTGGTAGGTGATGCCCTTTTTGTCCAAGGCGCGGTACGTGGCATTGCACTGGACGCATGCGGGTTTGGTGTAAACCGTAACGGTCATGATCGAGTTCCCCTTTTTCATAAAACTGTTCTTAAAATTTAGCGCTCATGCCCCTTGGGGGCTTGCTCACTGCTTATGGGGCCTGGGCGCTTGCGCTACGGCCTCGCCAGTGTATTTGGGCATCAACCCAAACTGCTGTGTTCGATGTTTCAATACTACATCTAGTGCATCCCCCAACGAAAGACCCCAACATGATGTATTACACCTTTGTCATTTTGTGCACCCGTCATCCACAGGCTGTGGAATTTAAATACGCCAGAACTCAAGGTTTAATCCGATCTGTCCACAGGCTGTGGACTAGTTAGCCACAAATTAATGTGCGGCGTGTCTAGTTCTGTGGCGTGTCGGATCTAGTGTTGGGCAGCCACCGAAAGCACCATGGCAAGGATGCTGGTATAGGGCCCTCGGTGACCTAGAGTTTTCAAGAAACATGCCATTCCGCCAGAACCGGTAGAACTGCTAGAAAGTGACACGCTTGTGATCAACCCTCTGCACCTGCGCACCTTACTAGAAGTGGTGCACCGCGGCTCCTTTGCCGCCGCTGCCACACGACTGGGGTACACGGCGTCGGCCGTTTCACAGCAGATGACCGCCTTGGAGCGAGACAGCGGAGTGCAGCTCTTCCAACGCTCCGCCCGCAGCGTACAGCCAACCGACGCCGCTCTGGTCATGGCACGGCACGCATCGAAGGTGCTGACGGACATTGATGCGCTGCTGGCTGCGAGCGCCAAGACCGAGGCTGGCGCGGGGCAGCAATTGCGTCTTGGAATCTTCCCCTCACTAGCCAGTCATGTGTTGCCGCGCCTACTGGCCAGCCCGCAATGGCCGGAGCTAGGGATCAACTTGCATGTCTCGGTGGGCGAGCCGCAACAGACCATTGGTGGTTTACGGACAGGAGGCGAACTTGATGTCGCCCTGGTGTATCAGGTGGGCCAATCCGGGCTAGCGTGGCCGCACAGTCTTAATCGGCAGTGGATCGGCGACGACAACTTCAGGGTAGTGCTGCCTAAATCGTGGGGTATCCAACCAGGCTCGGTCATGGAGGCCGCGCAACTATCCGACATGCCATGGATCATGCACCACCCCGGCACCAGCGATGCCACCGTGATCGAGCGGCTGTTCGCCAGTTGCAATCTGTATCCACGCGTGGCCGTCTACAGTGACGACTTCAACACCAGCCTGCAACTTGCTGGCGTGGGCATGGGCGCCGCACTGGTTCCCGAATTAGCGCTGCAAGGCCGGACCGAGAACGTGGTGGTGTTGGATGTGCCCGAGATTCGGCTGGCCCGGAACATCTTTGCGCTGCTCATCAATGACAGCCGCACCGCACGTGTGGAGGTGTTCGTGGACAAACTAGCCAGCACTCTGGCCGAGGTTACCGGCACCAGCCACGTGGACCCCAAACCGTAACGAGCGCCGAGGCGCCCGGGCACCTGGACCCTAAGACTTCTTGGACTTCTTCGCCGGCGCCACAAGACGCTTGATGATCTGGGTCTTAACCGCACCGTACGGCGGGTAAATCAGCGAGAGGGTGTCCGGGGACAGCGGCTTATCCATCACGGCCTTGTGGTGGGAGAACGTTTCCACCGAAAGCTGACCATGGTAGCCCCCCATGCCGCTCTCCCCCACCCCGCCAAAGGGCAGTCCCGGAATGGACAGATGCGCCACGGGCACCCCAAAGTTTAGGGCGCCGGAGGAGGTCTGTTCCATGAAGTCCGCCCTCACACTTTCATCGCTGCTAAAGACATACAGGGCAAGAGGTTTGTCCCGCTCATTGATGAAGTCAATAGCCTCCGCCGCGGACCCAACGGTCAGCAACGGCAGCACGGGGCCAAAGATCTCCGCCTCCATGAGCTGCGCCGCGTCATCTACATGGATAACTGTCGGTTCGATGTAGCGCGTTGCAGCGTCCGTGTTCCCACCACTGACGAGGGCGGATCCGGCGTCGTCGGCAAGATCGTGGGCTAAGAGTCCGGTGATTCGGGCAAAGGCGTCGTCATTGATAATCCGCCCGTAGGCCAAGCTGTGCGCCGGCTCTGCGCCGTAGAGGTCCTCGATGGCAAGTGGCAGTTCCTTGGCAAGCTTGGCCAACGCCGCATCGGTGCCCAGTACATAGTCCGGGGCCACACAGGTCTGCCCGGCGTTCATGAACTTGCCCCAGGCGATGCGGCGCGCGGCAGCAATCATGTCCACGGACTCGTCAATGTAGACGGGCGATTTCCCGCCCAGCTCCAGCGTCACGGGCGTGAGGTGCTTGGCGGCGGCGGCCATCACAATGCGTCCCACGCGGCCATTGCCTGTGTAGAAAATATGGTCGAAACGCTGCTCGAGCAACTCGGTGGTCTCGGGTACGCCACCCTCCACGATGGTTACCGCGCCCGAGAGGTATTCCGGGATCCAGCGGGCCAGCGCCGCCGAGCTGGCAGGAGCCATCTCACTGGGCTTGCCCACCACGGTGTTGCCGGCTGCGAGCGCGCCAATCATGGGTGCCAGCAGTAGCTGGATGGGGTAATTCCATGGCGCAATGACCAGCACGACGCCGAGCGGCTCAAGTACCGTTGTTGCCCGCGCGGGTGCAAGGGCCAGCGGCACAGGAACCTTGCGGGGCTTCAGCCACCCCTCGAGGTGCTTGAGGGTGTGGGCGATATCTGAGGTGAGGAAGCCAATCTCGGTAAGCCATGACTCTGCCGGATGCTTGCCCAGATCGGCAGCCAGAGCGGCGGTGAAGTCGTCGCGATGCTCAACGAGCATGGTGTTCATGGCCTTCAACTGCTGCACCCGCCATGCCAAGGGCTTGGTGGTGCCGCTATTGAAGACTGCCCGGGCCGCTGCGACGCTCTCTTGTACGCTCATGGCTTTAATCTACCCCTCCACGGAACCCGTTGGTTACCCACGAGTAGTGTGCGGTGCGAGCAAACAACACAGCGCCCCTGGCCATTCCGTGCGGAGTGGCCAGAGGCGCTGTTGCTGAGGCTGGGGAAGCTGTAGAGCTAGTGCTGAACTCCGCTCCGCGCAGCAGAAGCAGCAGCCGCAGCAGTGCTAGTGCGAATGGGCGACGGCGAGCTGGGCGCGGACTTCTTTGGTTGCCGCCACCAGATTGCGCAGGGACTCTTCGGTCTCTACATAGCCGCGGGTCTTCAATCCGCAGTCCGGGTTGACCCAGAGCTGGCGGACCGGCACATGCTTGACGGCAGTGCCGAGCAATTCGGTGACCTCGGCCGCACCGGGGACGCGGGGGCTGTGAATGTCGTAGACGCCCGGGCCAACACCACGACCAAAGCCGTGTGCTTCCAAATCGTTGACAACATCCATGCGTGAGCGGGCAGCCTCAATGGAGGTCACGTCAGCGTCCAATCCGTCAATGGCGTCAATGATGACCCCGAATTCGGAATAGCACAGGTGGGTGTGGATCTGAGTGGCATCTGCTGCACCGGCGGTGGAGAGACGGAAGGAGTTGACCGACCAGTCCAGGTAAGCCCCCTGGTCTGCGCGGCGCAGCGGGAGCAGTTCGCGCAGGGCAGGCTCATCAACTTGGATGATCTTGATGCCGGCGGCTTCCAGATCTGCAATCTCATCACGCAGCGCCAAGCCCACCTGGTTGGCGGTGTCTCCCAGGGGCTGATCATCGCGCACAAAGCTCCACGCCAGAATAGTGACCGGACCCGTGAGCATGCCCTTCATGGGCTTGTTGGTGAGTGACTGCGCGTATTCTGCCCAAGAAACCGTAATGGCCTTCTCGCGGGTGACATCGCCCCAAAGGATGGAGGGCCGGGTGCAACGGCTACCGTACGACTGAACCCAGCCATGGACCGTCACATCAAAGCCTTCGAGGTTCTCGGCAAAGTACTGGACCATGTCATTGCGCTCGGGCTCGCCGTGCACCAGCACATCAAAGTCCAGCTCTTCCTGCAGGTCAACAACGCGCTTGATCTCATCCTTCATCAGCGTGGTGTATTCGTCCGAGGTGATGGCACCCTTGTTGGCGCGGGCACGGGCCGAGCGGATTTCTCCGGTCTGCGGGAAGGAGCCAATGGTGGTGGTGGGCAGCGGCGGCAGTGCCAACGCGGCTTCCTGCGCCGCCTCGCGCACCTCGTAGGCGGAGCGGTTGAAATCGGACGGGGTTAGTGCGGCCAAGCGGGCACGCACCTCTGGGCGCTTGACACCCGCCCCTTCGGCGCGGGAGGCAATGATGGCTGAGGCCTGGGCAATAGCGGCAGCGGACGACGCCGGGTCCCCAAGGTGCGCTGCCAGCGTCACCACTTCGGTGATCTTCTGGTCCGCGAACGCCAACCAGCTGCGCAGTTCCGCCGAGAGCTGGGTTTCCTCGGTGACATCGTGCGGGACGTGCTGGGTGGAGGTGGAGGTGGAGACGGTGACCGTGAGGCCGGCAGCCTTCAAGGTATCCAAACGGGCAGCCGATTCTGCCAGATCGTTGAGCCAAATGTTATGACCATCCACAACACCGGCCACCACAGTCTTGCCGGCCAGCAGTGCCAATTCCGCAGCGGAAGGAACGGCACCCTTGAATGCATCGATGTGCAACGCCTCGATGGGTGAGCCAGCCAAGGTCGGCAGCAATTCAGTCAGGGCGCCGAATGGGGTGGAGACAAGGATCTGCGGGCGGCCAGCAGCCGCACCGAGCACCTCGTAGCTACGGGCAACAGCAGCCTGAATCTGCGCAACGGGTACATCTTGATCGGCTACCAGAGCCGGCTCATCAAGCTGAACCCAGCTGGCACCCGCGGCACCGAGACGGCTCAACAGTTCAACGTAAACCGGCAGCACGTCTTCCAAACGGGAGAGCGGGTTGAAGTCTGCCGGCGCTTCATCGCTGGCCTTGCTCAACAGCATGAACGTGACAGGGCCAACCAGGTACGGGCGGGTCTCAAATCCGTTGGCTAGGGCGTATTTGAACTGCTCCACCACGCGGGTAGAGGTCAACGAGAAGGAGGTCTCCGGGCCAATCTCCGGCACCAGGTAGTGGTAGTTGGTATCGAACCACTTGGTCATTTCCAGCGGCTGTTGCTCCACTGTGCCACGGGCCAGGGTGAAGTAGGCGTTGATGTCCAGCTGGCCATCGGCGTTGCGCAGTTCACCGAAGCGGGCCGGGACGGCGCCTATGTGAGTGATGGCGTCCAGCACCTGATCGTAGTAAGAGAACGTGCCGGGGATGGCTGCTGCCTCGGTCAGGCCCAACTCAGCCAGGCGGCGGGCGGTGCCCAGCTGGATTTCCTTGGCGGCCGCATCGAGCTCGGTGGCGTCGATCTTGCCAGCCCAGAAGCCCTCAATGGCCTTCTTTAGTTCACGGCGGCGGCCAATGCGGGGGTAGCCCAGCAGGGAGGCGGTGGGGAATGCAGAGATGTTTGACATGTAAGTTTCCTTAGATTTTTAAGACAAAGATTTCATAGAAAAAAGGTAAGAGAGGGTGTGGAAGGGTACCCGAACGGAAGCTAGGCCCGCACTAAGCGTGGTGCTGGCGTTCGGGGCCCAACGGAAGGGCGCCCAGGACGGGGCAGTTGGAGCTTATCCAGCACTTCAAGAGCAGCTGCGTGCTCATTGAAGGTGTAAAGGTGAATGCCAGGGGCCCCTGCATCCAAAGCGGCTCGAGCCAGATCTACGGTAGCTTTGACCCCAACTTTCCGGCTCTGCGCACTGTCATCAGCACGGCCCAGATCATCAAGGAGCTTGGCGCTGGGCTCAACCCCGGTCAGATCCCCCAGGCGCTGAACTCGGCGCAGACTGGTCAGCGGCATGACCCCCGGGATGAGGGGAATGCTGACCCCGGCGCGGCGGGCCCGAGTGACTAGATCCTTGTACTGGTCCGCGTGGAAGAACACCTGAGTGATGGCAAAATCGGCGCCGGAGCGCTGCTTGGCCAGCAGGACCTCCACATCATGTTCAATAGAGGGCGATTCCGGGTGCCGTGCCGGATAGGCTGCCACACCAATGGCCACCTTGCCAGCACATAACAATGCCGAGCGGCGCTGTTCAACGCGACGGATCAGCTCAATGAGGTCTTGGGCATAATTCAAGGAACCTGCCCTAGGCGTGGTGGGTCCGTCCTGCGGCAGGTCCCCGCGCAGGGCCAAGATTCCGCGGACACCATGGTCCAACAGCTCAGAGATAATCTCGGCGAGTTCATCGGCCGTATTGCCAACGCACGTCAGGTGCGCCAGCGGTAAAAGGGAAGTCTCGTTCAGGAGCCGGTGGAGCAGTTCGACCGCGGTGTCACGGTTACTGCCATTGGCCCCATAGGTGACGGAGACATAGTCAGGATTGGTTGTTTCCAATTCACGGATGGTGTCCCACAACGTGGATTCGGCAACATCATTCTTAGGTGGGAAGAGTTCGTAGGAAAGGGCGATCGGCGCACTGTGCGATGCTTGCGCCGATGCCTGTATCAGGCTCGGAGGAGACATTTGCTTGAGGGTCCTTGAGGATGGGTTGGCCGTTGCCACCACAGGCTTCTAGAACACCTACTGGCTGCAACGATCACATTTTCGAAGAGAACAGCGGAAGCCAAGCCCAGTGTTACGCAAAATATTTAGTAGAACTGTTGCGTAGTCAGCGGCTTGATCCGCGAGCAAATGTCAGACCCACATGGGGGCACCCACACCTTCGAATCATCCAAAGGTCGCTGACACACGTTGAGGAACTAACGTGCGTCCACTATATGCACCCCTTTTCCGGCTGTGCAACCCGGGAATCGAATTACGACGCGACTTTACGGAATATTTCTATTCTTTTGTTCGGGCGGAGAAGAGTTTTTACCCTCTACGCCGAATTACTGAGCCATCGGCAGGTCTTCCGGTGATTCACGGGCGCTACCCTTCACCAGGGCTTGGAATGCTGTTGCGGCTCCTCATCGAGCATCTCACCGAGCCGCTCACCCTTGCTGCGCTCGCGCTGCGCTTTCTGCCCAGCCTCCTTCAACTGCTCCATCTTGCTGGCCGGCGGCGCTGGTGCCTGCTCAGGTTCACCCTCACCCTTCTGGTCCTCTTCACCACCAGTGGCGGCGCCCGATTGCTTCTCCTCAAGGCGTTGCGCCGCCTCGCGCAACGCCTCACCCTCACCCTCCTCGTTGTTGGGACTAGTGGGTGTGAAGCAGTCTCGGGGAGCCTGAGCCACCGTTTCGCTGCCCTGGGCATAAAATTCCATGGCCGACGCCGTGTCCCCGGCCTTTTCCTGCGCCTCACCGAGCTTCTCCAGGCTGAGCACCAAGTTCACCCGGACCTTGCATGACTCGTGTGCCGGCACCAGTTCCAACGCTGTGGAAAATTCCTCTTTGGCCTGGGCGAAGTCGCCGCGCAACACGTACCCATCCCCTAAGGCGAAGTGCGATTTATACCGTTCAACCATGTTCAGCACTCCCATGGCCTGGCCGGCCCGGACTGTCCCATCGGCGTTGTTTGCCTCATAAGCTGAGGCAGCCTGCCCAGCAGCCAGTGGCAGACTGAGTAGCTTCAGCGCTACCACAGCGGTGAGCAGCACGGCAGGGGCAGCCATGAGCAGTAACTTGCGGCGTCGGCGGCGGGCAGCCACGAGCACTGCGGCGGGTTCTGCCTTATCCATCTCGATTGCTTCAGCTGCAGATGTGGCAGCCTGGCCGGCGTCGCCCAATTCTTGAGGGTTCATCATGTGCGCTCCTTGGTCGGGACCGGTAGCTGTCGGTAGGCGCGGTTGATCGAGAGCAGTTCCCATCCGGCAACACCAAAAGCAGCCAACGCAAAGAGCCAGTACAGCTCCGTGCGTCCCGCCCCAGACCTGGCATCCGCTTCCTCGAGCGCTGAGGAGGAAACCATCGGTGCGGTCTTGCCCAACGCTGCGCCAATGTTCCCGGGCTGGTCCCGGTGCACATAGGGAACGTTGAGCTGCGCCGCAATTCCCGTAAGCGCTTTTTCATCAATGCTGGAGATGGCGGGCTTGTACTGGGCTGCCTTGTCCAAAATGTAGGGGCCGGGGGAACCGCTGCTGAAGCTGTATTCGCGCATCTTTCCACCCGCGGCAGTCCCATAGCCCAGTACTGCACCTCCGTCGATGAGTTCCGTGTTGTCCTTGAAAGGCTCGGGGGCGGCGTCGGCAGTCTGCTCACCATCCCCCAAATAAAACACCAGACGCGGCCGCTCAGGGTGGCTTTGAGCCCCTGCGGACAACCTCTGACCGAGCAGCTGGTTCGCCACACTGATGCTGCTGCCTTTGGAGATGAAAGTTGATGTGGGCGTCAGTACCGAAGTCATGGTCTGCAGTGCCGTGGCATCGGTGGTGAGCGGCAGCGTCACCTGGGCATTGCTATCAAAGGAGATCAGCGAGAAGCGTGCACCGGCCAGTTCGGTGGCAAGAGCAGCGATATCACTCTTCATGCCGTCAAGGCGCTGAGCTGCTCCGTTGTAGTCCTCGGCAGCGACGCTGGGTGTCACATCAACCACGAAGTACACATTGAGTTCGGTATTGGCCACAGGAGTATCGGCGCCCACCAGCCCGGGCCTGGCTCCGGCTACCAACACCAACGCCACCAAGGTGGCCAAACGCCAGCGGGCGGCGCTGGGCCCCTTCACCAGGAGCACAACTGCCCCGGCCAAGAGCAGTCCAGCCACAGACAGATAGAGCCAGAGGGGCAAAATTGGAAGCAGTGTCATCGCCGCAGCCTCCAGCACGCAGTTCCCAAGACCAGCAAAGCTATCAATGCCACGCCTAAGGCCCAGCCCGGGTTATCCAGAATAATGCGCTGTGGCGCACCCTTGAGCAGGGCCGCTTCAGTAGCCTGTACTTTTTGTACGATCTCCGGAACAGCAGACTCAGACTCCAGGGCAAAGTAGGCGCCGTCGGTGGCACTAGCCGTCTTTTTCAGGCCATCTGCTGCGTTACCAAAGTATATGTTTGTCCCGTAGTCGTTGGGGTTCAGGGGGTAAATGCGGATCTTGGCTGTTTGAGCCAAGGAGGTGGCTTCGGCCAAACTGAACAGCGGCCTTCCCGCCAAGAGGTTGTCCGTTGCCAGAATGACCGATCTGGACCGTTCTGACTCCCCCACTTCCGGGAAGCCATTGATACAGCTGGCTAATCCATCACCAATCAGGGAAGATCCGGCAGCCTCGTAGGTACCCGCAAAATACTGGTAGGAGGAGAAGTCAATACTGAGTGCCTTTTGGGCGATCTTGAGCTCTTCAGCGACAAAGTCGTAATCGTCCGTCAAGGGAAACACCGTGACAGCTGAGGAATCAAAAATGGTCAGCCCAATCCGTTCGCCCTTAAAGTTCTCCACCAACGTGGCAAACACGGAGACAATGGCCTCATCGGTGTCCAGCATGGAACCGGAGACGTCCAGACACAAGATGATGTCCCGGTTGAGCTGTTCTGGAATGCTGGTGCGTTCAGTCACGGGCCGGGCAGCCGCCACTAAAAGGGAGAGCGCCAGCACCGCCACAGCGGCCACAGCGGTGGTGAGCCACTTTCGCCGCCGCCGCACAGCACGCTGATAAGCCGGTAACGCCGTCAACCGTTCCGCGTGGGCCACCGGCAGATCGTGGATAGCGTCGTCGCGGCGACGCCATAAAAGCACCACAGCGATTGCAAGGACAACGAGTCCCAGTGGTAGTAGCCACCAAAACTTCAGTTCCATCGCGCTACCACCTCCCGGGCTGTCTGGGCCGATTCCGGGAAGGAATAATTTTGGCTCACTCGGGAAAATTCGGCAGGATAGAACTGTTCCACGGCATCTGCGGCCAACGGCAGCCGGTGCTCGCGCAGTTGGGCGAGGGTCATCCGTTGAGTCTGCAGGCCTGTCATCTCATGCACAAAGGTGCGCACAACCAGGCTCAGCTCAAGGTGAGCTGCGCGCCCATCCAACTGGCCGGCGTCGTACCGGTGTTGGATGTCATCGATCAGCGACCAGTACTTTCGTTTGACACTCGAGGTGTTCCGCGGTGCTACGAAGATGGGTACCGCTGTGTTGGTTCGCGATTTGGTGGCGATCCAAATCCACGCCACCGTGCCAGCGCACAAGATCAAGAGGGCCGCGCCCAGCAGTGGCCACCACACTGAGTACCCAATGGGGGCATAAAATATTGCGTCACCGGGCACGACGATGCCTTTCCAACAGGGCAAAGACTTCATTCATCACCTGGGCCGAGGCGCCAATACTGCTCGAGACAATCCCGTTGGACTTCAAGAGGTCGGCCAATCCACGGGCACGTTCGGCGGCGGCGTCAGCGTAGCTGCGGGCCAGTTCTGGTTCGCCAGCAAGATCGAGCAGCACCTGCGCCAGGCCGTCAACATCCGTCCCTGTGCCATGTACGCTGTGGACCGCATCAGGACCGGCCAGAACAGCATCCGCAATTTCCACCCACAGGATTTCGTGCTGGGCTTTGAGTCGGCGCAGAACTTTGGCTAGACGCTCGTCAGCAGTAACTTCATCAGCGATGACCACCATGAGGGTGCGGGTTCTAATGTGAGAGGCGGCATATTCCAGCCGGGCACACAGATCGCTGGAGCCGCGCTCCAAGGAGGCCGCATCCATGTGGCGCAGCACGTTCTCGAGATGACTTTCGGTGCCCTTGGCCGGCAGTGCCGAGCTGTTGGCTCCCTCGCCGTGGACCAGCGCCACGGAGTCACCGTGGCGGGTGGCCAGCAAGCCCATGACACCCATGACCATGACGGCAATGTTCTTTTTAATGTCTCCGCCGCGAGAGGTGGCTGCCATGTTGCGGCCAGTATCGGCCACAAAAAGAACTTGCTGCCTTCGGGTGGCGACATACCGTTTGATCAGTGGCGTCCCCACACGCGCTGTTGCCTTCCAATCGATGTCGCGGATCTCATCCCCTGGCACGTAGTCCCGGAGATCATCGAAATCTAGGCTGCGGCCACGAAAAATCGAGGCGTACTCGCCATCGAGCACACCACGGGCGCGGCGGTGCGCGAAGATATACATTTTGGCTTTGACGCCCGTCAACAACGTGATCATAAGCAGGCTACGGCGTCTGAACTGAGGCGACGATGGCGGCAATCACCTTTTCGACGCCGACGTTTTCTGCCACAGCCTCAAAACCCAGAATAATTCTGTGCCGCAAAACCCGATCGGCCAGTGCCTTGATATCTTCGGGAATGACATGGTTGCGGCCTTGCAGCAGTGCCAGCGCACGGGCCGCTTGAGTGAAGGCAATGCTGGCACGTGGGCTGGCCCCAAATTCAATGAGCTTGGCGAGGGCCGGGTCAATGTACTGGCCAGCATGACGGGTCACATACACCAGTCCCACAATGTAGTTGATCAGCGCCGGGTCCAAGTACACCTTTCTAACAGTGTCCTGCAGGGCTCGAATATCAACGAGGTTAGCCACGGGCTCTGGGGTTGCGCCCGCCAGAAACACGCCGGAGTCAATGCGCCGGATCACCTCGGCTTCTTCAACCGGGCTGGGATAGTCCAGCACATCCTTGAGCATGAACCTGTCCATCTGGGCCTCCGGCAGTTGGTAGGTGCCTTCTTGTTCGATGGGGTTCTGGGTTGCCATGACCATAAAAGGTTGCGGGAGTGTGTGGACCTGCCCACCAATAGTGGTTTGGCGCTCCTGCATGGCTTCAAGCATGGCCGACTGCGTTTTGGCACTGGAGCGGTTAATTTCATCAAGGAGGACAATGTTCGCGTGAACCGGTCCCAGCTGAGTCACAAAGGTGCCCTGGGCGGCGTCGTAAATCTGGGTTCCCACAATGTCACTGGGCAGCAGATCAGGGGTGCACTGAATGCGATGGAAGAGGGCACTGACAGACTCGGCCAGGGTCTGGGCGGCGGTGGTCTTCGCCAGACCCGGTACGGATTCCAGAAGGACGTGACCGCCTGTCATGAGCGAGATCAGCAGGGTCTCACGCAAGCGGGCCTGTCCCACCACCTTGCGCTCAAAGCTACGGGAAATATTACCGATCACCTGCTGCGCTTGAGCCAGCTCTGCCTGGTCGAGGGTGGAGCTGACGCTAGTTGATAACACGGCGATGGGGCCTTTCATCGGTCACAGGTCACAGCTGATGCTACAGACCAGTCCACACATTCTAGTGCTGCACCGCAATGGGTAGAACTTCCCGTGCGCCCCTGTCCGGGACGCACGGTGCGGACTAGAGTAAAGACCATGAGCCAGTTGCCAGCAGTGTATGAAGCCTATCTGCAGGGCAAGGACGCGGACTTCATTGCCACCGTCCGCCCCGTCCTGCAGCAATCAGTGGCGGAAAAGGACCATGGGGTCCGTGTCGTTCGCAATCCCCACGTTCTTCAGGCCCACACAGATCCTGCCATCCCCTTTGGTGAGATCTTGGAGGTAGCGGACTGACTCCTCATCCGTCCATAACGTCCGGAAGATACGATCGCACTGACTGAGCTGGCCCCGCTGGATCAGTCAGTTTTTCGCGGGTACAGGTAGCGGGCCTGATCAGCGTTGGGCTGGGTAGTCGCTGGGCTAAACTGGCTCTCGGCTAGGCCTTGGAGTCCAGCAATAGTTGAGCGGCCTTGGGACTGAACGCATTTTCCATCACAAGGCAGGCCGCCCCGAAGGCTTCCTCCCCGGAATTTACTATGGTTCCGACAACGTCCACCGAATGAACGCAACTCGTGACGCTGAGGCCAGTCAACAGAGCGGGCATCTGAGCCAAGTAGGTGGGTGCCAGAGCGGGCCAGAACGGGCCACCAAAAACCACCCGATCCACATCCAACAGGTTCGTCAACACTGACACTGCACCTGCCAACCGCTGGGCCGATTGCGTCAGCACATCTTGAGCTCCCGTGTTACCAGCAACAGCGGCCTCCGCCAGTGCCGCCATGTCATCAGGCAGAGACTGGGCTTCCCCTTCGGCGAGAGCAGGAAGTGCTCCCAGCGCACGGGCCTGTGCCACAAGGGTTTCGGGCATGCAGGTGACCTTGACGCAACCACGCCGCCCGCAATCGCACGGCGGACCGTCGGGGTCGGTGATGATGTGGCCGATCTCGCCCACGTTTCCCGAGGAACCACGAACCACTTCGTCATTGAGCACCAAGCCTGCGCCGATACCTGTGCCAATGTACACAAAGACAAAATCAGTGGCGCTGGCATCTGCACCGGCCCACAGCTCAGCTACGGCAGAGGCGGTGACGTCCTTGTCCATGACCACTGGCAGCCCCGTTGTTTCGCGCAAAATATCGCGGACAGGAACCCTGTTCCATCCAGGCATGTGCGGCGGGTCAACCACTGTTCCGCTGCTGGCATCCACGGGGCCTGGGGTGGCAACTCCCACCCCTGCAATTCTTTGCTCAGGAATTCCGGACTCGGCAATAATCTGACGAATTTGTCCGCCCATGGCGGCGACCGCCTGTTCTGGCGGGCTGCAAAGATCGGTGGGTTCGTCAATTGAGATCAGAACGGTGCCCACAGCGTCCAACAAGGCGTAACTGGTCAAGGTCGGGTCTATGTGAATGCCGATGGCATACATACCTTGGGGGTTCAGACGTAAAATAGTACGGGGTTTGCCGGGACCTGAGGTCTCTTTGCCGGCTTCCATAATGAGCCCGGTATCGAGCAGGCGGCGGCAAATGTTGGATACCGTTTGTGCGGCCAAACCTGCCGAGGCGGCCAGTTCAACCCGGCTCAGCCCCTCCTCGGAGCGCCTGATGGAGTCCAGGATTACGGCCTGGTTGAAACCACCCATCTTGGGCAGATTTGTGCCGCGGCGGCGCTGCGGCACCACCATATCGGGAACACCCAACATTTTCTCCTTGAGACGATCACTGATTGTTGCTTACCAGCATCCTGGACAATGCTGTCCCCCACCATTCCCCAGCTGTCAGATTACATCTCAGCGGGCGGAGAGTTGTGCACGCCACGGCGGGCCAAGGGCCCTGAGTTCTACTCCCCGTTCAGGCTCTGGGTGATTCAGACTATCTACGGTTGAGCTTTGGTGGAAACCGTGACCGTGAATTTGCTGTTCCGTCCTGCAACACGCGTCGGTCCCACCACTTTCTCCAGAGCTCCCCGGTAGTCCAGATGGCGGTTGTATACGCACCACAGCTCACCTCCCGGGGCCAACACTCGGGCGGCCGCGGCAAAGAGCTTGTGCGCAATCCCCGCATGGACCGTGGCCCCGACGTGGAAGGGCGGGTTGAGGACTATCAATCCGGCTGAAGCTGAGGCAAATCCAGCCAGCGCGTCATCGCGGACCACCTCTATGCGGTCAGCTAGGCCGTTAGCCAACGCTGTCGCTTCCGTGGAAGCCACCGCCGCCGCTGACTGATCAGAAGCCAGAACAGACAACTTTGGCCGAGCCTTCGCCAAAGCAGCGGAAATGGTTCCATTGCCACAACCCAGATCAATGGCTACAGCGGCGTCCGGACGCATTTCAGGAATGAATTCGAGCAGGAAACGGGTGCCGATATCCATTTTCGTTCCGCCAAAAGTTGCCCCATGGGCGCACAACCAGAACCCGGCGTCGGCATGGAATTCCCGCTTGGGAAAGCTCGACGCCGTCCTCTCCTTCAAGGGGCCAGCCAGGGTCAACGGGCGAGACTTGCGCCAGGCCCGGCCGGGGACAACGGAAGAAAAGTATTGCGCCAGAACGGTGTTCATGGCCAGAGTCATGTGCTTGATGCGGCCGCCGGCAAAAACCACTACGTCTGGGGCGGCGTGGGCGCTGATCAGCTCGGCTACTTCGGCTAACTCCTCAAGGCTCCGAGGCAGCTGCCACAACACCACCGCAGCATCAGCAAATAGTTCTGGCCCGAGCGCCATCGAGGTGTACTCTCCCGACAGGCCTGCCCGCTCCGCATTGGCGGCCAGCGCCCGTTCACCAGAGAGCCCATCTTGATGGACACGCACGCCAGCGAGTCCGTGGACCGTTGCAGCAGCCAGGGTCAGTGCGCCGTATCGATCCCCCACCACGGCGAGATGTCCGCCGTCGGCCGTCTCCAGGGCAGTTGCCGCCTCGCTCAGGATCAGTTCGTCAGTGGGGTCATGGGCAAACAGATTCTCCGCCTCAATGTCAGGGAACCTGCGCAACTGCCCAAAATCAAAGGTGTTGCCCTGTACGCTACTGCCGCTGTTTTCCTCCACCGGACAACTCTACCGTGCCGGTTTTCAGCAAAAAGTCGCTACCTATATTGAGGTATTCAGGATCACAGCAGACTGGGAAGGGAGGCAGTCACCCGAGGTCAAAGGTACGTCGCCGTGAGGGCCGCCGTCGGGCTGCGGTAGTGAGTGTAATTTCCATGCCATTGATTGATCAAAGGGCAGGTACAGACTTCGTGGTCCGCTCATGAGGGGCGAGATCCTGCATGCCCGCCGTGTGCTGGCCGAGCGCTGGCCCAGCGCGAAGCCGCATCAGTTTCAGCAGGTGGATCTCACGTAGGACCGCCTCAAACAGAACCCGACCTAACTGAAGAGGAAGACTGCTAAAGCTCTAAGGATTGATCTCTAAGGCTTTGACGTACAGCCATTGCTGGCCAACTTTTACGAAGCTGCTGGTCTCCTTAAAGGAATCCCGCAGCTTGCGGTTGACTGACGAGCGGTAGTGCGCGCGGAAGCTCACCACACCGTCATTATCAAAAGGTCCACCGCGTGTGGAACCGAGAATTTCCAGTAAGTACCACTGCTGGTCAGAGTCCAATTCCAACGAATCCGGGCGCTCGTCCGGGTGCCAGGTGCGCAATAGGTAATCAGCATCTCCGAGGGCGAAGGCGCTAAAACGGGAGCGCATCAGCGCCTCGGCCGTGGGCGGGAACGCCAGGGCCACGCCGTCGTCATTCTCCGTGCCCAAGTAGCGAGCACAGCAACTTCCGAATGACTCCCCGCTACTGCACGGGCATCGCATGCTATCTACTCTCATGATCTCTACTTTTCGTTGGTGATTCTGTTCTTACTGTGGTTTTTGCTCAAGACGTCTATTACATCGGGTGAGTTTGCGAGTGGAACCATTCGATGTGGTTCTTCAGCGCACTGGCTGCGCGGACGCCGTCGTCGGCCAGGACTGCGGCCAGAATTTCACTGTGCTGAGCGCGCAATGAGGGAACCATGCCATCCCACATGGCGTCGTTGTCTATGGCTGCACTGACATAGCTCTGAATGGCCTGGCGCAAGGACTCCATCATGGCTGTGATAACCGTATTACCAGCGAGAGAGCTCAACATCACGTGGAAGGCGGCGTCCAAAACATGGAATTCCTCCCTGTCCAGATCGGGGGCGTCCATGGCATCAAGGAGCTTTCGCAGCGATTCTTCCTGGCTGGTACTGCGAGGCCGCCCAGCACCCTCCACGGCCGCCCACGTCTCCATCATGATGCGGGTTTGAACAATGTCTGTCACGGGAAAATGGTTGGTCGCCATATGGAGTCGCAGCGTGGCAGCTAGGCCTGCCATGGGATTGGCGATCACCACCGTACCCGACTGCGGACCCGAGCCCACTCCAGCGCGGACAACACCCATGACGTCAAGGACTCGGATGGCGTCACGCACGGAAGCGCGCGAGATTCCATGAGTCAAGGCCAGCGCCCGCTCACCAGGGAGATGATCCCCCACCTTGATTTTTCCCTCGCGAAGGTCAGTTTCGATGCTGGTGAGCACCACCTCGTAACTCCGGGCAGCGGGAATGGGGGCAGGTTCTGGCGTGGACACGCAATCATTCTTCCACTACCTGCGAGGAGACGGTGAATCAGTGGCGCTTAGGGGCGCGGTAGTGCGGATCCGGTTCAGAATCGTGGCCACACCGGCTAACCCGCTAACCCCTAGTCTTCGAGACCTCAGGTATGGCCCCTTCCCCCGCTTTCAAGGGGCCAAACCTGAGGTCTCGAAGAAGGTGAGTCGCATCAGCTGCAGTTTAGGTCGTTGCGGCACATAAAAAACCGGCCACCTACGAGTAGATGACCGGACTTTGTTTTGGTGGAGCTGAGGGGACTCGAACCCCTGACCCCCTGCATGCCATGCAGGTGCGCTACCAGCTGCGCCACAGCCCCAAAACTTTTGATATTTAGTTATAAACCACCGAATTAATGTTTCCATCATTCGGTGCGTTTGGTGGAGCTGAGGGGACTCGAACCCCTGACCCCCTGCATGCCATGCAGGTGCGCTACCAGCTGCGCCACAGCCCCAAACACTTTGTTACGTTGCTATTTTTTCCTTGACCTTTCGGTCTTGTTTGTTACGTTGCTATTTTTTCCTTGACCTTTCGGTCTTGGCTGAAGCAACCTGTCTATCCTAGAACACGTTTTGGCGTAGTGCCAAATCGGCGAGTTCTAGGGGCCTAATCCTCTACGGGTTCGGCAAGATCTTCGGGTGCTTCATACGGTTGTGGCAGTGTTCCAACGTTGTGCTCAAGCAACCTCCAATGCCCAGTTTCAGCTCCGTCCAAGGCCGATTGCGAAGCTTCGACCACTGACCAGTGGCAATTGGAAAGCCCAGAGAGGGTTCTCCAGAGCGACTCCGGTAGGCCCAGTAATTTTGCCAGGGCAACACGTGTGGCTCCGCCGTGTGTTGTCACGACCAAGGTGCCGCCGTCTGGCAGTGAGGTCACTGCATCAAGGACGGCATCGACCATCCGTTGAGCCACTTCACTTCTGGTCTCGCCCCCACCCGCACGGATACCGGGCTCATCGCGCTGCCACAATTTAATTTGTTCGGGATAGGTGGCGGTAATTTCAGCAAAAGTCTTACCCTCCCACTCCCCGCCATAGGTTTCCCGCAGCCGCTGATCTACTAGTACCGCTCCACCAGTCAGCGCCGCCAATTGCTGAGCCGTGGAGAATGCGCGGGAAAGATCTGACGAGACGATGCGTACAGGGTGTTCGGGGGCGCTACTCGAACCAAGCTTGCCGGCCAGCAATGCGGCAGCTCGGCTAGCTTGCGAAATCCCAACCTCATCTAGGGGAATGTCACTTTGACCTTGGAAACGTCCAGCAGCATTCCAGGAGGTTCGGCCGTGACGCCAAAAAATGACCCGCCGGCGTAGACCGGCGGGCTGCAGGACTGAACGCCCAGGCGAGTGGTTGACCATCAATTGATAATGTCCCATCCAAAGCTCCCAACGGAGCGATTCAGAGTGCTGATTTTTGGTGTGGTTACTCCGCGGCCGGTGTGGCCGGCACTGCTGCGTCATTCGAGTCTGTGGACTCTGTGGCCGTACCTGACTCAACCGATCCAGCTGAGTTAGCAGAGGGATCGCTCTCAGATAGCTGCAGGTCAATGACCGGGCACTCACCGTAGAGGCGCTCCAGAGCATAGAAGACACGGTCTTCTTCGTGCTGGACGTGAACCACAATGTCGGCGTAGTCAAGCAAGACCCAGCGTCCGCCTGAACGACCTTCGCGGCGCACCGGGCGCAGACCAAACTTGTGCAGCTCGTCTTCGATCCCGTCAACGATGGCGTTAACCTGACGCTCCGTGGGCGCGGAAGCGATAAAGAAGATATCTGTGATGGCCAGACGCTCACTGACGTCAATAGCCGTCACGTCCTGGGCCAGTTTGTCCGATGCGGCCCGCGCCGCAGCGCGTGCCAAGTCAATGGACTGTTGTGTTGCTGTCACTGGTGTTCCTTTGATTGTTGTAAAAACTTAGTTAAGAATATTAGTCAGGACCATGATGGCGCCAGCGACAAAAGCCGCACCGCCGAGAATAATGCTGCCCCACTGAATCAAGAGATTCCGCTGAGTGCGCCGCAAGCCGGCCGTCATGGCATCCAACGGTTCCATGCCGTGGGCATAGTCAGCTGGCATGGGCGGCATCTGCGAGCGTTGGACTGGAACCGGTTCAAGGACTGCTTGTTCCGGCTCAGCTATTGCACTTGCTGGCTCAACGACTGCACGTTCTGGCTGAGCGGTTGGGAAAGCGGCAGGAGCAACCTGCTCCACTGCGGCCATGGCCTCTGCGCGTTTGAGTGTGCTGCTACGGCCGCCAGTCAACGGACGTTTGCCCGGGCCGGGACGGTGACTGGCACGCGCAGCTACAGCAGCATCGAAGCGCTCCGCATTGATATTCGGAACGGGCGATGCTTTCGCCGATGCCGACGTCGGCGTCGACGCCGGCGCGGGGGTGGCTGGCGACTGGCGGGGTGTGGACCGTGTCACGATGGGCACATGCGTGGTAGTCGGCGGCCGCATCATGGGCCGTTCGCTACCGGGAACGTCAATGAATTCCATGGGAGTGACCATGGCCAGGTTATTCGTCGCCGTAGGATCAGCTGGCGGGCGGCGGTTCTTGACGTTTTCCTGTGCCAACCGTTCACGGGCCTGAGCCCGTTGAGCCAAAATCGCTGCCCGTTCGGCGTCTGCCCGCTTTACTGCCAGTGCCGCTAGCTGTTCGGGTCCCGGTGCTACTGGTGGCCCAGCAGTAACTGGATAGTAACTTCCACCGGGGACCAGCTCGGGCAGAGGGGTCACACGGGCATCGCTGTCAACGACGCCGCCGTCAGGGACAGCACCGAGAGCTGCAGCGTTCTCGGGTGCCGCAATTTCAGCTACGCCCTCAACCGCTCCGGCTACGGTTGCGGATCCGGTACCGGCTCCGGTTGCGACTTGAGTTTCCCCAGCAATCCTCGGGGCATTACCCGGTTTGCTCGCCGGAGGGTTTGGTAGCTTGCGAGGTGCCGCAGGCGCCGCCGACGATTCGGCAGTTCCAGGCACAGCAGTGCCCTCAGCGTCTACGGGCGCAGTTCCACCGACATATTTATCGGCGGGCACCGGCGCAGCGCGACGACCTGGCCGGGTCCGCAGCCTCGGTACCGTAGCTGAGGTAGGAGTCACCGCCGGTGTCGGAGCGATCATAGGGACCTCAGAGGCGGCCCCTTGGATAGGGTCGCTTGCAGGACTGCCAGCTGGAGTGTCCGAGCTTGCAACCTTGGGCAGCACCACGGCGGGCCCCTGCACGGTCTCGGGTCCAGCAGCGCTCTTCTTCGCCGTTGCAGTCAACGATACAACCGGGTTGACGGCAGTGATGGGGGCGCGTTCGGCTTCGAGCTGGGCTTGCCTCAGCGCTTTGCGTGAGGGCAGGGGGCTCGGTTCGGGGGGATCAATGAGCCCTTTGTAGGCGCGTAAGGCCGCACGGTCGCGGGCACGAATCTGAGAATCTCGTTCGCGCTGCGGGGCAGTTAACGGCGGGGCCGTTAACGGGAGAGCTTCTGAATCCTGGGGAGTTTGTGCTGGAGCAGCTGGGGCTGGCGAAACAGGTGCACTGCTAACAGGCACCGCGGGGACTCCCGGGGCACCTGTGGTGTGCGCGGATTGTTCGCGCAGTTGCCTGCGGCTTCGAATCGGCTCAGTTTCCTTGCTCATTACTTACTCATTCGGTTCTCTTTAGTCACCGGCACTAGACCTGCGCCGGCATCTTTTACGGGCTTCAGGTACAGCCCATACTTGGCAATATATTGCACCACACCATCCGGGACCAGGTACCAAACGGGGTTCAGCTCTGCCACACGCTTGCGGCAGTCAGTAGAAGAAATAGCCATCGCGGGCACTTCTAGCAGACTTACATCGGTGCGGCCCGCATCATCGAGCACATGCCCTGGGCGGGTCACTCCAACAAAATGCGCTAGGTCCCACAGCTCATCACTGTCTTTCCAAGACATGATCTGGGCCATGGCATCGGCGCCAGTGATGAAGAATAGGTCCGCTTCAGGACGCATCCTCCGCAGATCACGCAGCGTATCAATGGTGTAGGTCAACCCGGGACGATCGATGTCCACCCGGCTGACCGTGAACTGCGGATTGGCTGCCGTGGCAATCACTGTCATCAAGTAACGGTGCTCTGCGGCACTGACCTTGCCTTTGGCTTTTTGCCAAGGCTGGCCTGTGGGAACAAAAATTACTTCATCAAGTTTGAAAACGCTCGCAACCTCACTAGCTGCGACAAGGTGACCATGGTGGATCGGATCAAACGTTCCACCCATGACTCCAACCCGGAGACGGCCCCGGGCACCTTCAGGTGAAGATACCCGGGTTGTTTCCTCAGTGATTGGAGGACGCCGAGTCGTCGCCGTGCAGGTGCTTGTTGGTGTGCTGGCGGTGCGGATCATCCGTGGCTTCAACAGCCTCGTGCCGGTTGCCCAAGTTCATGAACGATACCGTGACAACCATCAGCAGCAGCAGCGCAGCTAGCATGATGCCACCAATCACAAACGGCGGCGCAATCAGTGGCGCAAGTTCGTGTTCTTCTGTAGCAGCAAGTACGACGCCGGCAAGCTGGGTCAGCATTATTTCTCCCCTTGGGTACGTGGCCGGGCGGTTATCTCGCCATCCCTAGCCAAATTAGTGCGTGTATTCCCTCTAATGGTACGTGCAATCGGCATGCTCGGCGGCACCGACCGCGCCGCGTGCGCCACAGCACGGCGATTCTAGGGAGCATACGTGGTTAGTCACACATCAACAGGCGGTCAGCCGCGGACTTGACCTTCGCCCTGAACGATCCACTTGGTTGTGGTCAGTTCGGTCAAGCCCATGGGTCCACGGGCATGGAGTTTTTGTGTGGAGATGCCAACTTCTGCACCCAACCCCAGCTCACCTCCATCAGTGAACCGCGTACTGGCATTGACAATCACAGCTGCGGAATCAATCTGTGCAATGAATTTTTCCGCATTACCCAAATCGTTAGTCAGGATTGCTTCGGTGTGTCCCGTGCTCCACGTGCGAATGTGTTGGATGGCTTCATCCATGGAATCCACCATTTTCACTGCCAAGTCCAAGTCCATGTATTCCGTGGCCCAGTCTTCATCAGTGGCCAGGTCCGCAGTGACGCCTGCAGGCAGCACAGCCTGGATCCGTTCGTCAACGTGTAACCGGACCCCAGACCTAGCCAGAGCCGAAAGTACCGCTGAGAGCACCTTACTGTCCTTGTGGACCAGCAAAGTTTCCACGGTATTGCAGACGCTGGGGCGTTGGGTTTTGGCGTTGAGCAAAATATCCACGCTCATCTCCTCCTGCGCACTGGCATCAATGAAGATATGAACGTTCCCCTCCCCTGTTTCAATGACGGGGACCGAAGAATTATTGACCACAGTTTGGATAAGCTCACGTCCACCTCGGGGAATCAGCACGTCTACGGCACCGCGGGCCTTCATAATCAGATTGGCCCCCTCACGGCCGAACTGATCCACCGATTGAACGGCGTCCGCGGGCAGACCCACTGAATCAAGCGCCTCGCGCAGGATGCTCAAAAGTGCTTTGTTGGTATTGGCAGCAGCGGTGCCACCGCGCAGGATGACGGCGTTTCCGCTCTTGAGCGCCAATCCGGCAATGTCCACAGTCACGTTGGGACGGGCCTCGTAGATGGCGGCCACAACACCCATGGGCACGTTGATCTGGCGCATGCGCAGCCCATTGGGCAGCGTTTGACCACGCACTACGTTGCCCACGGGATCTGGCAACGAGGCCAGGTTCTCGAGTGCATCGGCCAAGCCCTGCATGCGGGGCTTGGTCAAGGTCAGTCGATCGAGCATGGGAGTTGAGGTACCGTTTTCTTTTCCAGCGGCCACATCTTTGGCGTTGGCGGCCAAGATACTGTCCTGGCTGGCCAAGAGGGCTTTGGCCATAGCCCGCAGCCCTTTGTCCTTCCATGCACGGTTTGCTGCGGCCATGCGGCGGGAGGCCCTGCGGGCGCGGTCGGTGATCGCCCGAACGTCTGCGGCGATATCAAGTTCAACAATCTGCTCGGTCATACCCCAAGTCTAAGGTACCCGGGCACAGGGCGCTGTGATGGCGCCCTCAACCAGTTCAGCAGGAGGATCGGCCTAAAATAGCTAGTAGTCAGCTAGTGAGGAGTACCAGATCGTCAACGTGAACCACTACGCGCTCAAACTCGCTCCCAAGTTCCTTCGCCAACGATTTCGTTGACCGTCCCAGCATTTGCGGCAGGTCCGAATGCCGGTAATTGACCAGACCGTGGGCAAAAACCTTACCTTGTGAGTCACTGATCTCAACAGCATCGCCTGCATCAAAGTCTCCTGTTACGGACGTGATACCGGCCGGCAGAAGTGACTTGTTCCGTTCCCCCACAGCCCGCACGGCGCCGTCGTCCAGTACTAGGCGGCCCCGAATATCCGCAAGGTGTGCCAGCCAGAGCATGCGGACCGGACGCCTGTTGCCGTTGATACCAAACCAGGTGCCAACGTCTTCACCAGCCAGTGCCTGTGCTGCTTGGTCCGTGGAAGTAACCAAGGCCGGGATGCCGGTTTCAGCAGCGATCATGGCCGCCTGAACCTTGGTGGCCATCCCCCCGGTACCAACTCCGGCCTTACCTGCGCTGCCAATGACGATGCCTTCAAGATCCTCGGGAGAATCCACAACACTGATGCGGGTGGCCCCTTCTGAGGGCGGACCATCATAGAGAGAGTCCACGTCGGAGAGCAGTACCAGCGCATCAGCCTTGACCAGGTGCGCCACCAAAGCGGCGAGTCTGTCGTTGTCCCCGAACCGGATTTCATGCGTGGCGACAGTGTCGTTCTCGTTGACGATCGGCACCACACCCAAGTGCAACAAACGCTCCAAGGCACGGTGTGCGTTGACGTACTGATGCCGCCGCGAAAGATCTTCAGCTGTCAAAAGCACCTGTGACGCGGTAACGCCGTGGGAGATGAACGCCCGATTGTAATGCGCCATCAGCAGGCCTTGGCCCACACTCGCGGCAGCCTGCTGGGTAGCCAAGTCTTTGGGTCTCTTGGCGAGTCCCAATGGCAACAGCCCAGCAGAGATAGCACCTGAGGAAACCAGGATGATTTCAGTGCCAGCAAGCTGGCGCTGCGCCAACACAGCCACCAGCTTCTTCAGCGCCTCCTCGGAGATACCACCCGCAACAGAGGTCAGTGACGATGAGCCAACTTTGACAACGATGCGAGCAGCCGTGGCCATCTGGCTGCGTGAGGTAACTGAGCCCACCTGGTCCTGCCCCGTAGTTCCCATTAGTCCTGCGCTGCACCTGTCTCGTCAGAGGCGCCTTCAGCAGCCAGCTCTGCTGCCATGCTATGTGCCTTGCTAGCAGCGCTGTTGTCGCTGAGCTCGGTCCAGATACCCGCATTCCGCTCGGCAGCCATTTCAGCACGAGTGGCAGCCTTGGCATCACGGCGATCCTGCTGCTCCTGACGCTTCTGCGAACGCGTGGGGCGGTCACCCAGATCCAGCAAGCGCAAGTCAGTGCCGCGCGGTGCAGCGAGGTGCTCGGCGCCACCCATCATAGTGGGCTCCCAATCGAAGATCATGCCATTGTCACCGCCGATGACCACGGTATCCCCGGGAGTGGCACCGATCCTGAAGAGTTCCTTCTCGACGCCGGCCTTCGCCAGACGGTCTGCCAGGTAACCAATCGCTTCCTCATTTTGGAAATCGGTCTGGGCTACCCAACGTTCCGGCTTTTCGCCGCGAACCCGGAACAACGGTGCGAGGTTGCGCTCTTCACGGTGAATGGTGAAGGAAGATTCGTTAATGGCGCGGGGCCGCAGAACCACCGGGGTGGCCTTTGCGGGGGCATCAGCAACGGCCTTGCGTGCTGCCATGACAATTTCTGCCATTGCAAAACCAAGCTGCTTCAGACCCTCATGGCTTGCCGCGGAGACTTCAAAGACACGGTAGCCGCGCTCTTCCAAGTCAGCCCGTACAAATCCGGCCATGTCGCGGCCGTCCGGTGAATCCACCTTGTTCAGTGCAATAAGGCGGGGGCGGGCGTTCAGGGGAACCACGTCTCCGTCAGTTCCTGCGTAGCTCATATCGACGTCGTAGCGGTCAAGTTCGCGCTCAATGGTGGCCAGGTCGCTGATGGGATCGCGGTCTACCTCCAGAGCTGCACAGTCCAAGACGTGCACAATCGCTGCGCAACGCTCAACGTGACGTAAGAAGTTGTGACCTAGACCCTTACCTTCGCTGGCGCCCTCGATGAGGCCGGGCACATCGGCCATGGTGAAGCGAACGTCACCAGCCTGGACAACGCCTAGGTTAGGAATCAGGGTGGTGAAGGGGTAGTCGGCAATCTTGGGCCGAGCCGCTGACATGGCGGCGATGAGGCTGGACTTGCCGGCGGAGGGGAAACCCACCAAGGCGATGTCGGCAATGGACTTCAGCTCAAGAACAATGTCAGCCTCAGTGCCTTCAATACCCAACAGGGCAAAGCCCGGGGCCTTGCGCTTGAGCGAGGAAAGGGCGTTGTTGCCGAGCCCGCCTGGGCCACCTGAGGCAGCGACGTATTCTGTGCCGATGCCCACCAGGTCGGCAAGGACATTGCCTTCCTTGTCTTTGATGACCGTGCCATCGGGAACGTCAAGGATCAGGGAAGCCCCGTCCTTGCCGTCACGCCAGTCACCCATGCCGGGCTGGCCGTTGCCGCCGCGGCGGTGAGGTGCGTGATGGAAATCCAGCAAAGTGGTCGTCTGGTCGCTGACACGGAAGATGACGCTACCGCCGTCGCCGCCCTTGCCGCCGTCGGGCCCGCCCAAAGGCTTGAATTTTTCGCTATGAACTGAGACGCAGCCGTGGCCGCCAGTCCCGCCGGATACGTGCAGAACAACCCGGTCAACAAAGCTGGCCACTGAAATCTCCTTGAATAGAACTTACTTTTTCGCACTAATTCTAGTCCCGGACGGGACTGGGGCCTGATGCCGGCCCGTGTATGAAACTAGATGAAACTATCTAAAATTCACGCTGTGTTAAAAGCCAGTGGAGCGAGCCATGCGGCCCGCTCCACTGACAAAAGCTTTGGTATTAGACCGCAGCTGCAACGATGTTTACAACACGACGTCCACGACGTGTGCCGAACTCGACTGCGCCTGCGTCCAATGCGAACAGCGTGTCGTCCTTGCCACGGCCGACGCTAACGCCGGGGTGGAAGTGAGTGCCGCGCTGGCGAACGATGATTTCGCCAGCCTTGACAACCTGACCGCCGAAGCGCTTTACGCCCAGGTACTGAGCGTTGGAGTCGCGACCGTTGCGAGTGGAACTCGCACCCTTTTTATGTGCCATTTGAAAATGCCTGCCTTTTTACTAAAAGTATCTAAGAGGATCTAACCGTCAGTGCGCTTATTAAGCGATTGAGGTGATCTTGACCTTGGACAGTTCCTGACGGTGACCCTGACGCTTCTTGTAGCCGGTCTTGTTCTTGAACTTCTGGATGACGATCTTCGGTCCACGAAGATCCTCCAACTTCTCAGCCGTAACCTTCACATTAGCCAGGTCCTTCGCGGCTGTGGTGAGCTTGTCACCATCAACCAGCAGCAGGGCGGGCAGCTCAAATGTGCTGCCGACTCCACCGGGGACGCGGTTCATGGTCACGTGGTCTCCTACGGAAACCTTTTCTTGACGGCCGCCTGCGCGGACAATCGCGTACACCACTGGGGAACTCACTTCTCTCGACGTTTATTACAAAGTTTTTATGCTGGCTTGGATCGTATATAACCCTTGCCAACCGCATGCGCCGCAGTTCAAAAATTGAACCAGCGCGGGGTGCATACTATGTGCCTCAACGCCGTGGACCTCAATGGAGTTCTACCATGGAGTGGTTGCCCTAGGTGTTGGCGTAAGCACCGAAGATCAAGAATACGCTAATTCTGGCTCCGGGGGCAAATGAGACTGGTTCTTTGATCCGTGCGGCCTCAGATGGAATCGAAGATTTCACCTTTAGCTGCAACGATCAGTAGAACCGCACTAAGCCACTTTAGCGCGACTCTGGAACTAAAAGAGCATTTAGGGGCAGGACTCGCCGTATTTTTACCCACGGACAGGTGGTGTTAATCACCCAGCACTGCTCGGTAGCTGCTGTGGATGGGTTACATGGGCGTGGGGTGCGGCGAAGAAGTCCACCTCATACTGTGCCGAATGGGCGAAGGCCACCTCCATTCCTGCCCTCTCCCGTGCCGAACCGCGCCGGGCCGCTGCGTCCAGAATGCTGATGGCAGTCTCGGTCGCCTGCGCGAATTCATCAGAGGCATAGGTCTGCAACCACGTCCCGTAGGGGTGCTCGCCAGAGAAGTTGAAGTAGTCGGCATATAAAACGCGCCCCACCTCTGCATACAACCAGTAGCAAGGAAGAACTGCGGCTACCACCTCGGCGTAGCTGCCGGAGAAGGCCACCGCCTGTAAATGGTCAACGTAGTGCTTGGTGACGGGGCCTTGCCTCATCGCCGCTTCCGGCTCTGCCGGGTAATGGCTGAGCCAGTCTCGGTGCAGCGACATCTCCACCTCCAGGCAGTTCTGCGCCCCGGCGGCCCAGAACTTCTGCTCCGTCTCGTTGGGCGCCAAGGCACTAGCTTTGGCCAGCACTCGTGAATAGGTACCGAGGTAGAGAGCATCCTGGGCCAGATAGTAGGCAAAGTGGTGGCGCGTGAGCGTTCCTGCCGCAAGTTCTTTGATGAAGTCCAGCGAGGCTATGGCGGCCCGCTGCCCAGCGCAGTCCTGCCACAGTTTTCTACTGAAGCTTTTCGCGCGGGGAGCAGCACTGGCCCATAGTTCGTGCAGGTGGTTGACGGGTCCCGGACCGCTTCCCACCCTCAGCTCATGGGAGGTCTCCAGTGCGTTGCCAAGCCATTCCTTGGCGCGCTCAACGCTGGTTGCCCAATCACCGGACTGGGCCTGCAGCGTCGCGACAGCCGCTGAGAGCGAGCACCCCGTGCCGTGCGTGTTGGCTGTGTCAATCCGCGCAGCATAGAACTCGCGCACCGTCCCATTCGGGAAGATCAGCGCGTCCGGGCAGTCGGCACCAGTGAGGTGCCCGCCCTTGACCAGTACCCGCAGCTCATGCGTGGCCGCTAGTTCCTGGCCCTGGGCGATGGCCGCATCCCAGCTTGTCGCCGCAGTTTGGCCCAGTAAAACTCCCAATTCAGGAATGTTCGGAGTAACCAGGTGCACCTGCGCCAGCAAGGTCAGCATGACGGTGAGTGCTTCCTTGTCCATGAGTGAGTCTCCACTGGTGGCCACCATCACCGGATCAAGTACGACGACGGGAGGCCGGGTTCGCTCCAGCCACTCCCCTACCGCAACCATCACCTCAGCGGAACCCAACATGCCGATTTTCACGGCGTCAAGGGTGATGTCTGCCGACACTGCATCCAGCTGGGCGGTGAGGAATTCTGCCGGCGGTATAAGGACGCCGTGTACTCCTACCGTATTTTGGGCGGTGAGTGCTGTGATGGCTGCCATAGCATAGCCGCCATGAGCGGAAATGGCTTTGATATCTGCTTGGATTCCGGCCCCACCCGAAGGATCGGAGCCGGCAATACTCAGTACACGCGGATGTTTTACCCGCTGAGTCGCTTGTTCGGCGGAAATGCTGACAACTGGGCTAACAGCTGGAGACGCAGGTGGAAAGTCGGCTGGAAAAAGTGCAGTCGTGTTCATCAGGACATCCCTTCGCCGGTGCTAACCGGACAGGTTCAACGGGTATTGTCTCAGCCGGCTCTGTAGCCTGGCACCCCGTGTCGCCACCAACCCTAACCTGCGCCAGGTCCCGCAACGAAAAATGACCCGCAACAGCGACACAAAACATGCTTTTCGTGTCACCGCTGCGGGCCAGTTCAACTGCGCCGGAGCTACTACAGCTCGGAGGCCGGAACTCCTACACCCAAAATGATGGGCTCGGCGTTCTTCTTGACCGCTGCTGCAGGAGCCGGGATTTCTGCTTCGGCACTGCTATGCGGTGTGGAGCCCTGAGCTGCGGGAGGCGCATCAACGGTCTCGACCGTCATATCTGCCCCACCCTGAGCACTGCGGGCACTGCGATTACGCCGGCCACGACGTGCGCGCGAACGGTTGCCGCCGGGCTCGGTTCCCTCATGGGCCGCTTCCTGGCTAGGGGCAACGAGCTGATCCAACGCTTGGGTCAGACCCGCCAAGGCTGCTGCCTGATCAGCATTGTTGGGCTGCGCAAAGCCGCTGCTTTCACTTCGGTGTCCGCGCGGCAGCTCAATGGCTTCCCCGCCCAAAGTGAGAATGCCAGTATCAGCAGAGTCATGCTGTTGGGCAGACTCTGCTGTTTCTGTTGCTGTTTCTGTTTCTGTCGCGGTTGTTGCGCGCTGCTCAGGAGCATGCTCATGGTGCGTGGCAGCAGCCGCAGCGGCGATGTTCGCCAAGGCGGTACGGGCTTCGTGGGCCTTCTGTGCCTTAGCGGCTTCGCTCGGCTCCTCAACCACGGGGGTGGTTACGGTCTCTTGATCCTGACCATCGTTCTGTCCGCGGTTGCGGTTACGCTTGCGTTCACTGCGAGTTGACCGGTTAGCTGTGCGTTCGGGTTCGCGCTGTTCCTGCTTAGGTGCGTGCGCGTGCGCCTGTGCAGCTTCAACTGCAGGGGAATGCGTGCGGCGGTGCTCCACGGGGATCTCGTGCGTGACCATGCCGCGGCCGGCACAGGTGCCACACTGCTCGCCGAAGACTTCCAGCAGACCTGTGCCCATGCGCTTTCGTGTCATCTGAACCAGACCCAGCGAGGTGACCTCGGCTACTTGGTGCTTGGTCCTGTCACGGCCCAAGCACTCCACCAGGCGGCGCAGCACCAGATCGCGGTTAGATTCCAACACCATGTCGATGAAGTCGATGACGATGATGCCGCCAATGTCACGCAAACGCAGCTGTCGAACCACTTCTTCTGCGGCTTCAAGGTTGTTCTTGGTGACAGTTTCTTCCAGGTTTCCGCCGGAGCCGGTGAACTTACCGGTGTTGACATCCACCACGGTCATGGCTTCAGTGCGGTCAATGACAAGCGAGCCACCGGAAGGCAGGAAGACCTTGCGCTCAAGTGCTTTGTTAATCTGCTCATCAATGCGATGCGCAGCGAAAATATCCTCGGGCTTGGTCCACTTTTCCAGGCGATCCAGCAGATCCGGGGCAACATATGTCACATACGCTTCAATGGTGTCCCAGGCATCCTCACCGGAGACGATGAGCTTACTGAAATCTTCATTGAAGACGTCGCGGACCACCTTGATGGTCAGATCTGGCTCGCCATACAACATTTCAGGGGCCAGCGTCTTGGTCGAGGCAGCACGGTTATTGATGCCTTCCCACTGGGCACGCAAACGGTTGATGTCGTTGGTGAGCTCTTCTTCGCTGGCGCCTTCAGCCGCGGTCCGCACAATGACTCCGGCGTTCTCCGGCAGGTGATCCTTGAGAACTCGCTTGAGGCGGTTACGTTCCACGTCGGGCAGCTTACGTGAGATGCCTGTCATGGAGCCGCCGGGTACAAATACCAGGTAGCGGCCAGGCAGGGAAATCTGGCTGGTCAGGCGGGCACCCTTGTGGCCAACAGGATCTTTGGAGACCTGGACCAAGACAGAGTCACCGGACTTGAGCGCGTTTTCAATGCGGCGCGGCTGGCCGTTGAGGTTAGCAGCATCCCAATCAACCTCACCGGCATACAGCACAGCATTGCGGCCGCGTCCAATGTCGACGAAGGCTGCTTCCATGCTCGGCAGGACGTTTTGGACCTTGCCCACGTAGACGTTGCCGATCAGGGAATCCTGCTGAGTTTTTGAAACAAAGTGCTCGGCCAAGATGCCGTCTTCCAGGACACCAATTTGGATACGGTCATCAGCTTGGCGGACCACCATGACGCGGTCTACAGATTCGCGGCGAGCCAAGAACTCGGCTTCGGTGATGACGGTGCGGCGGCGGCCGGAGTCGCGAGAATCGCGGCGACGCTGCTTCTTCGCTTCCAAACGGGTGGAGCCGCGCAGGCTGGTGACGCGGTTACTGACCCCTGCTGCAGGCTCAGTGGGCACGCGCGGGGCACGGACTCGGGTCACTGTGTTGGGCGGGTCTTCATCGCTGCCACCGCTCAGTTCCAGATCCTGATCACCGCGGCGGCGACGGCGACGGCGACGGGAAGTCACGCCGTCGTCCAAATCATCGCTGTCATGGTCAGAGGGCTCAGTGTCCTGAGCACTTTCACCAGCGTCAGCGTCAGTTGCCCTCGGGCGGCGGTTGCGGTTGCGGCCGCGCTGCTCGTTGTCCGCACCTGAACGCTGCTTGTCACCGCTATCGCCGTCGGACGCGTCCTGAGGAGTGGTTGCCGAAACAGCCAAGCTGAGATCCGGAGCCAAGAACAGTGCCGAGATACCGGCGTCGGGAGCCAAGAACAAGGACTCCGTCACAGGGGCCGGCTGAGCCTCAGGCTCAACAGTGGCGGGCTCGGCCGGAGCGACTTCTTCGGCCGGAGCTTGTGCCACAATAGGGTCAGTTGCGCGCCCGGCAGCCTTAGTGGCGGTCCGTCGGCGGCCACGGGTCCCCCTGGGAGCTGCCGAAGCAGTATCCGAGGACGCAGCGCCAGAGTCGAGTACTTCAGAAGTAGCTTGGCTCTTCGCAGCCGGGACATCAGTGGCGTCACTCCCCTGAGCATTCGCCTCCGAGGCAGAATCCTGAGCAGCAACGACTGGGGCTGGCGCTCCAGCTTTGGCGGCGGCGCGGCGAGAGGGTGCCCGGCGTGTGGAACGGCCAGCAGCGGGGGCAGATTCTGTGGAGGAGGTGGCAGCGGACCCGTCCGTGGCGGTTTCTGCAGCAGTTGCCGTAGCGGCAGCTTCAGGTGATTGTACTTCCGTTGCTGCAACGTCAGCCGCAAGAGCTTCGGTGGCGGCAACCTTGGTGACGGGAGCTTTCGCTGCCCGGCTACGCCGCACTGGGGCTTTCTTGACCGGAGCAGCCTGAGCATGAGCAACTTCTGTCTGTGCCGCTTCAGGCTGAGCTGCTTCAGTCTTCGCAGCGATGGCCGACTCCTCGCTTGCCAAGCTCAATTCGCCCTGCCCAGCAACCTCTGCCGAAACAGGTGCCGTGACAGGGGCGCTGGCACGGCGGCGGGTGGCCTTCTTAACCGGCGCTGCGGCGGGAGCTGTGGCTTTCGTGACAGCTACCTCGGCGATGGCATCAAGAAGCGACGGGTCAGTGGCGCTGTTTGTTTCCGCAGCAGAAACGGTGACAGCGGCAACCGCATCAGCTGCGGCGTCGGTCTTCTTCGCCCGACTGCGTCGAGCAGGGGCCTTCTTGGCAGGGGCAGTGGCTTCGACTGCTTCAACCTGGACAGCTGCCGCAACAGGCTCCTTGGCAGCGGCCGGCGCGGCAGCTGCCGTGACCTTCGCGGCAGTGACAGCCGGTGCAGCCGCGGAGCCGGGGCTGGTCACTGCTGAGGTGGCGCGGCGCGATCGTGAGGCGCGAGCCTTGACCGGAGCTACCTGCGCAACATCTGTGTTGTCTAGTGTGGGTTGTTCATTTTCCATTGTGGGCATTACCTTCGCGCCGACGTGCCACCCCCACATCGGGTGCCAAGTTCGGCCGATGTGCCAACACCCTCGGGCGCTGACGGAAGTCGTCTAATTACTCCTCAGGCGGCACCAACTTGATGGGTGCGCAAGCTCTGAAAAGCCAATGGTTTGCGAGAAACGTGGCTGGTGGATGGCTGCACACGCAGGCAGCGTCTTCTCCAGCAGCCCGTGGGCGTGCCATTGGACCGAAAGGCGCATGTGGATCACCAGCCAGCCGAAATCATTGTCTCATACGAGCCTGTCCAACCCGCGATTCCACGCAGGGCGCGCCTAGATTCACGCGCTACAATCAGGACACAATCACGCCTTCGCGAGGAATAGGACTCCATGCCCAGCACCAACATTTCCACCAGTGATCCCGCCGACTTGGACCTACCAGCCATGTCCAGAGCCAAACCCTTTGGCTGGTTGCTGATCATCACCGGAGCTATTGCGTGGATCTCGTCCTTTACTTTGGTGATGGAGCGGCTGAACTTATATGTAAATCCCAACGCGTCCGCGAGCTGTGATTTCAATTCCTGGATCTCCTGCAGCGATGTGATGAAGACTCCGGAAGCCGCCCTGTTAGGCTTCCCCAATCCGTTCATTGGCATCTGCGCCTTTGCCGTGGTCATCACAGTAGGCGTGGTCCTGTTGGCCGGAGCACGCATGAACCGTTGGTTCTGGATCTGCCTGCAGCTCGGCATCACGGCCGGTATGGCTTTGGTGAGTTGGTTCTGGTTCACGGCCCTGTACTCCTTGGCTGTGCTGTGCCCCTACTGCATGATCGTGTGGGCCATGATGATCCCGATCTTTGTTCTCACCACGGTGCGCAACATCAACCACGGCGTTATCCCGGCCCCTGCAGGACTGCGGAAGTTCCTCAACGACTGGGTTTGGGTGATCGTGGGCCTGCTCTACATCGGCGTCTTGGCGTCCATCTTCTTCCGCTTCATGTACGCCATCCTGGGCTAAACAACCCATACCGGGTGGATGGGCCCACGCCCGCGAGGGACCCGCAGTGAGCTTGCGAGCTGTGCGACCGGGTGGATGGGCCCACGCCCGCGAGGGACCCGCAGTGAGCTTGCGAGCTGCGGGAGCGGGTGGGGAACGGGGGGGGGAGCCCCCTTTTGGAAAAAAGGCCCCCCCCCGCCGTCGTACTCTATGGGGTATTACGCGAACCAGATGGCGATCTCGCGCTCGGCGGACTCAACAGAGTCGGAGCCGTGGACCAGGTTCTGCTGCACCTTCAGGCCCCAGTCGCGGCCGAAGTCGCCGCGGATGGTACCCGGAGCGGCAGTGGTGGGATCGGTGGTGCCGGCCAGTGCGCGGAAACCTTCGATGACGCGGTGGCCTTCGAAGATCGCGGCGACTACCGGGCCGGAGAGCATGAACTCAACCAGCGGCTCGTAGAACGGCTTGCCAACGTGCTCTTCGTAATGTGCCTCCAGCTGCTCGCGGGTAGCGGAAACCTTCTTCAGCTCGGCCAGGGTGTAGCCCTTGGCTTCGATGCGGGCCAGAACGGCGCCGGAAAGGTTGCGTGCCACGCCGTCGGGCTTCACAAGGACAAGAGTGCGCTCAATGCTCACGAATAACTCCAATAACTAGGTAAAAAATCTAATAAGGACAATCAAAAACAGTTTACTTGGACGGCTGCTCGGGAGCAGATTCTACGGGATTGGCTGCGTCCCATTCGGCTTGCTCCTTGGCCCGAACAACGTTCTCACGGTCAATCTTTGCACCGGCGAACAGCGCGTACCACCAGGCGATCGCAAAGAGCACGCCCACCACGAACATGGACGGTTCCCAGAAACCACCCGCAATCAGCAGCAGTTGCAGAATCCAGCCAAAGGCGATGCCCCACGTCTTACGGACTACACCGCAGGCGAGGATCAACAAGACCGCCAAAATTCCGGCGGCGATGAGAAAGGCCGGGTTCTTGTCCTTGAGGCCGAACAGCGCCAGCCCCAGGAACAGCGCCACGAACGCCTCGAGCATCAGCACCACCGAGGCGAACATGGTCTTGGTGGAGCGCACCTTCTTGGGCGTGTTGGGCTTCCATTCGCGCTGGGCTTTTGTCAGCTTCGCCATGAGTTAGGCACCTTCCTTTTCACCGGGACGGCCCAGCAGGATCCGGGCCTCACCTACCAGCGTGATCGAACCGGTGATCAGCACACCGCCAGCGAGGTCATTGTTGGCTTCGGCACGTTCAACGGCCCATTCGATGGCGTCGTCGAGCTTTAGTGCAATGTGGATATCTTCCTCAGCCCAGCCAAGGTCCACAGCGAGTTCGGCCAGTTCCTCGGCCGGGATGGCCCGCGGAGAATTGGACTGGGTCAGGCACAGTTCCTGCGCTTCATCGCCGTACGCTTCCTTGAGGGAATTGAGGATTTCCTCGGCATCCTTTTCGACCAGAACACCCAGAACCACCACAAGCTTGCTGAAGGCAAAGGACTCCTGCAGGGCCGCGGCGCTAGCGGCAATCCCTGCCGGGTTGTGCGCGGCATCGACCACGATGGTGGGCGAGGTACGCATGACTTCTAGGCGGCCAGGGGAGGTGACAGCGGCGAAGCCATCCTGAACCAGTTCCCGGTTGAGTTCCTTCTCGCCGCCGCCCAAAAAGGCTTCCAACGCCGCAAGTGCGACGGCGGCATTCTGGGCTTGGTGTTCACCGTGCAGCGGTAGCAAGATCCCTGGGTAGCGACCGGCGAGACCCTGCAGATCCAACTGCTGTCCACCCACGGCCACGGTGCGTGACTCCACACCGAACTCCACGCCTTCAAAGCGGAAGTCGGCATGCTTTTCGCGGGCCGCCGCCAAAATGACTTCGGCAGCATCCTGTGGCTGGGCAGCGCTGATGACAAACGCACCCTCCTTGATGATGCCTGACTTCTCTTCGGCAATCAGACCCGTGGTGTCACCGAGCAATTCGGTGTGGTCCAGCGAGATGGGGGTGATGACAGCAACTTGGCCATCGCCCACATTGGTGGCATCGGTGATACCGCCCAAACCAACTTCCATGACAGCTACATCCACTGGCTGATCGGCAAAGATGGCGAACGCCAGGATGGTGAGGCATTCGAAGTACGTCAGGCGGTTTTCGCCTGCTGTTTCGAGTTCGGCGTCGACCATCTCCAGATAGGGGCGGATTTCGTCCCAGATCCGCACAAACGTCTCATCGCTGACAGGAGCCCCGTCAACGCTGATGCGTTCGGTGACCTTCGTCAGGTGCGGGCTGGTGTAACGGCCAGTGCGCAGATCGTGAGCCAGCAGGCCGCACTCGATCATGCGTGCCGTGGAGGTTTTTCCATTGGTTCCGGTGATGTGGATGATGGGGAACGCCTTGTTGGGGTCACCCAGAATATCCATTGCACGGAACAAGGGAGCCAGACGCGGTTCCATCTTGTTCTCCGGGGCACGGCCCAGGAGTTCGGCGTAGACGCTCTCCACAGAGAATTCGTCGTGGTTTACAGTCATTTACGACACTGTCCGTTCAACTGTGATGGTGGTTTCAACGTCACCGGGGATAAGTTCAAGCTTCAGCGTCAAGGTTTCACTCTTGACCAGCTCAGTGTTGGCATGCAGCGCATCGATGATGTCCTGCGGGGCGCTGATGATGGTGCGGATCCGGTCGCTGACCTGCAGGCCCGTGTCCTTACGTGCCTGCTGGATGGCGCGCACCATATCGCGAGCCGTACCCTCGGCCTCAAGCTCGGGAGTCAACTCGGTATTGAGCACCACGAAGCCGCCACCGGGCAACATCGCAACGGCACTCTTACCGGCGTCGGCCGCGTCTTGGACAACGGTCTCCAGCGTGTACTCGGAGGGTTCCAGCTCCAGACCACCGGCAGTAACAACACCGTCGGTCACGGACCAATCACCGGACTTGGAGCCCTTGATGGCGAGCTGCACGTTTTTGCCCAGACGAGGCCCGGCGGCACGGGCGTTGACGACAAGCTTTTGGGAGATGCCGAACTCTTCCGGGGAAGCATCCGCGGCGTCAACAAAGCGCACGGAGCGGATGTTCAGCTCCTCCGCAACGATCCCGGCACCGCTGTTCAGGGCTGCGGCGTTGGGGGCAACCACCGTCAGTTCCTGCAGGGGCAGGCGAACCCGCAGCTTGGCAGCCTTGCGAAGGCTGGAACCGGTGGAGCAGATCTGCTGGATCTGATCCATCTGCTCCACCAGTGCGGCGTCGGGCAGGAAGAGGTCAGCGTTGGGCCAATCGCTCAGGTGCACCGAACGGCCACCGGTGAGTCCGCGCCAGATTTCCTCGGTGACCAGCGGCAACAGCGAGGCGGCCACGCGGCACACGGTCTCCAGTGAAGTGTAGAGGGCGTCAAAGGCATCGGCGCTCTCGTCAAAGAAGCGGGTGCGGCTGCGGCGGACGTACCAGTTGGTCATCATGTCGAAGTAAATACGCAGTAAATCACAGGCGCCGGAGACGTCATAGCCATCCAGCTTGGCGGTCACTTCGCGGACCAGATCGCCGGTGTTGGCGAGCAGGTACTGGTCCATGGGATCGGTGTAGCCGTCGTAGCGGAGCTTGGCGTCGTAGCCCTTGCCCTCATTGGCGGTGTTCGCGTAGAGGGTGAAGAAGCTGTAAACGTTCCATAGCGGCAAGATGACTTGGCGGACGCCGTCGCGGATGCCCTGTTCGGTGACCACCAGGTTGCCACCGCGCAGGATCGGGCTGGCCATGAGGAACCAGCGCATGGCGTCGGAGCCGTCGCGATCCAGGACCTCGGAGACGTCTGGGTAGTTGCGCAGGCTCTTGGACATTTTCTGCCCATCGGAGCCCAGCACAATGCCGTGGCTGATGACGTTGCGGAAGGCCGGGCGGTCAAAGAGAGCGGTGGAGAGGATGTGCAGCATGTAGAACCAGCCGCGGGTCTGACCGATGTACTCGACAATGAAGTCTGCCGGGTTGTGGGTGTTGAACCATTCCTCGTTTTCGAACGGGTAGTGGACCTGTCCGTAGGGCATGGAGCCGGAATCGAACCAGACATCTAAGACGTCTTCGACGCGGCGCATGGTGGACTGGCCCTGCTCCGGGGTGCGCGGGTCATCCGGGTTGGGGCGCGTGAGCTCGTCGATGAACGGGCGGTGCAGGTCCACTTCGCCCTCATTGTTCAGCGGCAGGCGGCCAAAGTCGGCCTTCATCTCGGCGACGGAGCCGTACACATCGGTGCGCGGGTATTCGGGGTCATCGGACTGCCAGACCGGGATGGGTGAACCCCAGTAGCGGTTGCGGCTGATGGACCAGTCGCGAGCGTTTGCCAGCCACTTGCCGAACTGGCCATCCTTGACGTTGCCGGGGATCCAGTTGATGTCCTGGTTCAGCTCGGTCATGCGGTCCTTGATGGCGGTAACTTCTACATACCAGGAGGAGATGGCGCGGTAGATCAAGGGTGTGCGGCAGCGCCAGCAATGCGGGTAGCTATGCACGTAGCTGGCTTGACGGACCAAACGGCCGGCGTCCTTGAGCACGCGAGTGATGGTCTTATTGGCGTCAAAGACCTGCACGCCGGCGATCTCACTGAGCGGGCCCTCGGCGAAGAGCGGCAAGAACTTGGCGCCCTCATCGATGGAGAGAACGACGGGGATGCCGTACGCCTCGCAGACCTTCTGATCCTCTTCACCGTAGGCCGGGGCCTGGTGAACAATACCGGTACCGTCGGTGGTGGTGACGTAGTCAGCTACAAGGAACTGCCAGGACTTGGCGGTTCCGTACTTTTCGTCGTCGGCGAAGTAGTCCCACAAGGGCTCATACTTCAGGCCTTCCAGCTCGGTACCCATGTACGTGGCGGTGACAGCGGCCGTCGCGGCAGCTCCGTCGTCGTACCCTAGATCCTTGGCGTGGGCGGCGACTAAATCAGCTGCCAGCAGGAACTTCTCGGCTGTGGCGCCTAGGGTGACACCGTTGGGGCCAACCGGGACAACCGAGTAGCTGACGTTGGGTCCGACGGCGAGGGCCTGGTTGGTGGGCAGGGTCCAGGGCGTGGTGGTCCAAGCCATGGCGCCGACGCCGGCCAGCTCCTGTGAGATGGCGGATTCGCCGGTCAGGATGGGGAAAGTGACGGTGACGGTCTGATCCTGACGGTCCTTGTAAACATCGTCATCCATGCGCAGCTCGTGGTTGGAGAGAGGGGTCTCATCCTTCCAGCAGTAGGGCAGCACGCGGTAGCCGTTGTAGGTGAGCCCCTTGGTGTGGAGCTGCTTGAACGCCCAAAGAACAGACTCCATGTACTCAACGTTGAGTGTCTTGTAGTCGTTGTCGAAGTCCACCCAGCGAGCCTGACGGGTGACGTATTCTTGCCACTCGCCGGCGTACTTCATGACTGAAAAGCGGCACGCGTCGTTGAACTTGTCGATGCCCATGGCCTCGATTTGGGCCTTGTCCGTCATGCCCAGCTGCTTCATGGCTTCCAGCTCGGCCGGCAGACCGTGGGTGTCCCAGCCGAAGCGGCGCTCAACACGGCGCCCGCGCTGGGTCTGGTAGCGGGCCACCAGGTCCTTGGCGTAGCCGGTCAGCAGGTGGCCGTAGTGCGGCAGGCCATTGGCGAAAGGGGGACCGTCATAGAAGACGAACTCGTTTGACCCGTCTTCACCGGCGTCGCGGGCATCAATGCTGGCCTGGAAAGTGCCGTCTTCATCCCAGTACTTCAGGACGAGTTCTTCTACCTTCGGGAAATTCACGGAGGAGGGGACGTGCTTGGATTTGGCGTGGAGGCCGGCGGCGGCAGAGGCCTTCGGGAAGTGGGTCATCACATCATCCTGGTGGTTAGTGTTCAGGTTCAGGATGCAAGGACGGCTTGCGCCGCGGTACCACCTCGCTTACCGCATTTGTTGCCAAGTGCGGCCGCTCATTAACTGCTGTGACGGGCTTACCCGTCCGGTTCTACTTGCTTTGCGTAGCGCGCGGCGTTCTTCCGGAAGCTCACCGGTGATAGCCGGGTCAACGCTTTGTCCTCTATTCTACCGGATACTTGTGCAGGGCTTGGACTGGCGGAATCCGTGCGGGGTATGCACCAGTCCGCGTCCATTTGCCCCAGATACATTGACCCGTTAGCTTTGGTCGCTTCCCCCCGGTCTAAACGACCAAAGCTCACTGGTCAATGTGGAGCGGACGTAGCTAGCGGCGAATCACCTTGTGTGCTGCTGCTTGGGCCACCGGACGCATGACAATCTGGTCCAGGTTGATGTGGTGGGCAAGCCCGACGGCGTAGGCCACCACCTCCGCTACGTCCTCCGCCGTCAGTGGTTTCTCTACCCCCTGATAGACCTTCTCCGCAGCTTCCTGGTTGCCGCCGAGACGGTTCTTGCTGAACTCTTCGGTGTGCACCATTCCGGGGGCTACCTCGATGACACGGATGTTGTGCTCCGCTTCCTCCAAACGCAGAGCTCCGGTCAGAGCATGCTGGCCGAATTTGGCGGCGTTATAGCCAGCACCGCCTTCGTATGCTGTGTGCCCGGCGGTGGAGGTCAGGTTCAGTACGGTGCCAAAACCATGCTCACGCAGATCGGGAAGGAAGGCCTTGAGGACATTCAGCGTGCCCAGCACGTTGACTTGGAACATCCACTCCCAATCGTCATCCTTGGCGTTGGCTACGCTATCCACACCGCGAGCGCCACCGGCAATATTGATCAGGGTATCCACGCCACCTACTGCTTTGAACGTCTCTGTGGCGAAGGCGCGAAGCCGCTCGATGTCCCCGGCTACGGTGACGTCCGCAGTGAATGGTGTTGCGCCAGTTTCCTGTGCCAGCTGGGCTAAGCGGTCCTCGCGGCGGGCTACGGCGATGACGTTCCAGCCGTTGCTGCGGAGTTGACGGACAGTGGCGGCACCGATGCCGGAGCTGGCGCCAGTGACAATTGCATTCTTGGAAGTGTTTTCAGCCATGGTTTTAATCTAGCGCGGTTGGGCTGAGCTGAAGAACCTGTTTTGGGCTGCGGCTGTTGGTTCAGGAAGCCCAGCAGCACGGCGGCCTGGTTCTGTTCGTGGTCCTTGGCGCCGTAGAGGAGTACCACTTTTTCGTGATCCTTGATGACTGTGCGCAGTTCCGCCACGGCTGAGTTATGTTCCAGTTCCGCGCAGTAGTGACGTTCAAAGGCATTGAAGTGTTCCGGCACATGGCCAAAGGCGTTGCGCACCTCTGTACTGGGTGCCACTTCCTTGAGCCAGAGATTGATCTTGTCCTTCTTGACCCCACGGGGCCACAGCCTATCGACTAAGACGCGGTACTCCCCCGGGTTTGGCTCCTCATACACACGTAAAATCCGCACTGTACCCATATCCGCATCCTAAACCCCGAACACATACGCACCACCCGATGTTACTGGTGCGTCTAGGTGTCTCTACGCACCACTTGACGCGAGTGGTGCGTATACGTTCAGGCTTCAGGCCGAAAACGGGTGGAACTAGGCAGGCTTCAGGCGGAAAACAGTTCGCGGAACCGTTCAGCGGGAGCGTCGTGCGCCACAAAGTACTCGCACTGCCAGTTCTGCGTCCGCAGAGCCTGGGCGCTGGACACCTGAACATTCGGAGCATAGACGCGCATGGCCCGTTTACCTCCCTTACCGTCAGTTGAGACCACCCCGTGGCGAGCCAAAACGCCAAGGGGGAACACGAACTGTCCCAGCCCCGCGCCCAAGCCAGCTTGGATGACAAACAGCTCAACGCCGTCGTGCGTGTCAAAGGGACGGATGGATCCCTCCGCGGAACGCTGCCACAAGGTGACGAACTGGCCAACCTTGGTGGGTGTGGTCTTGGCTTGGCGAAATATGGTGGGCCGGTCACCGAGAAGAAGGGTGTGCGCGGCATCGTCGGAACTCTCCGGCTCAGGCTGGATCTGGGCATACTCCAGCGCGGCCGCTTGCCACATTCTGGTTGCCTGCGTAGGGATACTCACCTGCCCATTAAGGCCCGAATCTGGGTTAGGAGGCAACTCATGAAAGACTTGGACCATGGCTGAAAACATTCCGGGCACAGACACGCCCGCACCCACCACAAGCAACGTTCCCGACAAGCCCGTTTTGGAGGGCCTGGAAGAGTCCCTGACCAAGCGCTGGCTGGCAGAGGGCACCTACAAATTTGACCGTGAGACCACGCGGGAGCAGGTGTATTCCATTGATACTCCCCCGCCGACGGCGTCGGGCTCCCTGCACGTGGGACACATGTTCTCCTACACACAGACCGATGTGCTGGCTCGTTTCCAGCGTATGAACGGCAAGAACGTCTTCTACCCCATGGGTTGGGATGACAATGGCTTGCCCACCGAGCGCCGCGTGCAGAACTTCTACGGTGTGCGTTGCGATCCGAAATTCTCCTACGTGGAGGGTTACCGTCCCCCGGCCGCCCCGGCGAAGAACCAGCGCGACTGGGATGTCATCTCACGCAAGAACTTCATTGAACTGTGTGAAGAGCTGGCTGTTGAGGATGAAAAGGTCTTCGAACACCTCTTCCAGACCCTGGGCCTGTCCGTTGACTGGGCGCTGACCTACCGCACCATCGATGATCATTCACGGGCAGTTTCGCAGCGCGGTTTCTTGGAAAACCTGACCGCCGGCGACGCCTACATGGCCGAAGCCCCCACCCTCTGGGATGTCACCTTCCGTACGGCTGTTGCGCAGGCAGAGCTGGAAGACCGCGAAATGCCGGGCGCGTACTACCGTTACCCGTTCTTCGCTGAAGACGGCACCAAGATTTACATTGAGACCACTCGCCCGGAACTTCTTGCAGCATGCTCGGCCCTGGTGGCGAATCCGGATGATGAGCGCTACAAGCCGCTGTTCGGCAAGAAGGTCACCTCACCGTTGTTCGGAGTTGAGGTTGAAGTCCGTCCGCACGCCCTCGCCAAGGCTGACAAGGGCTCCGGCATCGCCATGGTCTGCACCTTCGGTGACTTGACCGACGTTATCTGGTGGCGTGAACTGCAGCTGCCCACCCGCGCCATTGTGGGCCGTGACGGCCGCATCCTTGGAGAAACTCCGGAGTGGATCACCACTGAGGAAGGCCGCGCCAACTACGCATCCATCGCTGGCAAGACCGTCTTCAGCGCCAAGGAAAGCGTCATTGCGATGCTCACTGATGCTGAGCTGATGGACGGCGAAGCCAAGAAGATCATGCACCCCGTGAACTTCTTCGAAAAGGGTGACAAGCCCTTGGAGATCGTCTCCTCCCGCCAGTGGTACATCCGCAACGGTGGCCGCGATGAGGAACGCCGTGAACGCTTGATCAACCGCGGTAAGGAAATTGAATTCCACCCGGCGTTCATGCGCTCGCGTTATGACAACTGGATCTCCGGCTTGAACGGCGACTGGCTGGTTTCGCGCCAGCGCTTCTTCGGCGTGCCGGTTCCTGTCTGGTACCCGCTGGATGCTGACGCTAACCCGGACTACGATCACCCCATCCTGCCCAGCACCGAGATGCTCCCGGTTGACCCCGCAGCGGATGTTGCTCCGGGCTACACCGAGGATCAGCGCAATGTAGCTGGCGGTTTTGTGGGCGACGCCGACGTGCTGGATACTTGGGCAACCTCTTCGCTGACCCCGCAGATTGTGGGCGGCTGGGGTGTTGACGAGGACCTCTTCTCCAAGGTCTACCCGTTTGATTTGCGTCCCCAGGGCCATGACATTATCCGCACTTGGCTGTTCTCCTCCGCCGTGCGCGCCGACGCCTTGCAGGGTAGCGCGCCGTGGAAGCACGCTGCCATCTCGGGTTGGATCCTTGACCCGGATCGCAAGAAGATGTCCAAGTCCAAGGGCAACGTGGTGGTCCCCACCGACGTGCTCAATGACTTTGGCGCCGACGCCGTCCGCTACTGGGCAGCCTCGGCCAAGCTCGGTGCAGACACGGCCTATGAGATTGCGCAGATGAAGATTGGTCGCCGCCTGGCTATCAAGCTTTTGAACGCCTCCAAGTTCGTGCTGAACCTGGGCGCCACCGAGGCCAATGTGCTCACAGCCGACACCGCTGTGCTGACCAACCCGCTGGACCGTGGCCTGCTGGCCCAGCTCTCCGAAGTTGTTTCAGCATCAACGGCTGCGTTTGAAAAGTACGATTACGCCCGTGCTTTGCAGATCACCGAGAGCTTCTTCTGGCACTTCACCGACGATTACGTTGAGCTGATCAAGGACCGCGCTTACGGCGCATCCGGGGAGGAAGGCCAGGCTTCGGTGCTGGCTGCTCTGGCCACCACGCTCGATTCGTTGCTGCGCTTGTTCGCACCCTTCCTGCCCTTCGCCACGGAAGAAGTGTGGGGATGGTGGCGCGCCGGCTCGGTGCACCGCGCACCGTGGCCCGCCGCTGTTGGCGTGGACGACGGCGACACCTCCTTACTCGCGACGGTGGGCGACGCTCTCAGTGGGGTCCGTAAGGCTAAGTCCGAGGCCAAGGTCAAGCAGCGCACCCAGGTGCTCGCCGCGACCGTGACCGCTAGCGACGTTCAGGCAGCCCAGCTGAGGGCCGGCTTGGGTGACCTGAAAGCTGCTGCCAATGCTCTGGAGATCACAGTTGCTGTAGGCGAGGGCGAACTGATGGTGTCCGACGTCGAGCTTGCGCCGGCGGAGGAGCCTGTTCAGGCTTAGGTAACCGCGCGGGCTATTGAATAGCTCAGACTAGACAATAGCGCCGGGTCCTTGGCGGTATATGTGGAACGCTGCATCACTTTTAGTGGTGCAGCGTTCCTTTTTGCCTCAGCGCCTGATCTTCTGGACCAACTTCTTCAGGCCCTTCTTGGGCGGCACGGGTACCGGCATCGGCCATCGCGGAGTCAGCGAATCGCCCAAGGTGGTGCGCCGGATTTTGCGCCCAATGAGCGGCACCACCCACTGCGCCACCCACACATAGTGCCCGTGTCCTCGCTGTTTCCAGGTGGGTGCGGGTGGGAGCTTTTTCTCCTTGAGCATGATGCCATGAGAAACCTCCAGGATCTCCAACACGTGGGCGGCCAAGTACTTGTGCCCTCGTTTGGACATGTGCAACCGGTCTGAGCACCACATGCGCGGGTTTGCGTAGGCGTCAAGAGCTGCGTAATCCACCACGGTGGCCCCATACTTGGCCGCGATCGCCTTGATGCCGCAGTTGTAGGCGTGATTCTTGCGTCGCAACGGCGCCAGAAGTGGCGAGACCTCAACGTCATATCCGGTGAACAGCAGCAAGGTAGCCCCAGAGCTGACTAACCGCGCCACCAGGAATTCGTACTGCTCAAGGATCACGGTGATTGAGGTACCCACATCCATGACGTCATTACCGCCGGCGTAGAGGGTGATCAGCGTCGGCTCCAGGGCCAGGGCTGGCTCGATCTGCTCGGCAATAATGTGGCGTAACCGTTTGCTACGGATGGCCAGGTTGGCGTACTCCCAGCCAGGCGTATCGTGGGCTAGCGCCTCTGCCACCCGATCTGCCCAGCCTCTGACACCGTTAGGCAGGTGCTTGCTGGTATCACCGACTCCTTCAGTGAAGGAGTCACCCAACGCCACATAGCGGCCCGGATTTCTCAGTATCACGGCCCGCTAGAACGCAGCCTGCGGGCGGGACGTGCTAGCCTGCGTTAATCCTGCGACCCGGACCCGGCCCCCGCCGTGATACTCCCACCCGGCATCGGCCCATCGCGCACCATCCAAAGGATTGCGGCCATCTAGCATGACGCGGCGCTGTACCAGTGCGGCTGTGCGTGCTGGATCCATGGCCACCAACTCTGGCCATGGCGTCAAGAACAATACCAACTCGGCCCCCGCCAATGCCGTCTCAATCTGACTTTCAAACGTCAGCTGAGAATATTGCAGCCACGCCGCTTCCACTGCCTGCGGATCAGTCACTGCTACCTTGGCTCCTTTGTTTGCCAGCTGACAGGCCACATCCAAGGCAGGTGAATCCCGAATATCATCGGTATGAGGCTTGAACGAGGCTCCCAGAACCGTAATGGTCCGTCCCTTGACCGTTCCACCCAACAAGCGAACGGCAGTCTCGGCCACTAGATACCGCGCGTCGGCATTCACGCCATCAACTAAGGAGAACATCGCATCGAGCGATTCCACACCGTGTGCTTGCGCCTGTGTCCTGAACGATCGTAGATCCTTGGGCAGACAACCACCACCAAAGCCCACTCCAGCCTGAAAGTACTTGCCCCCGATGCGCTCATCGTGCCCCCATGCCTGCGCTAATTGCACGACGTCGGCCCCGGCTTCTTCGCAAAACTCACCGACTGTGTTGATGTAGGAAAGTTTCAAAGCCAATAACGCGTTGGCGCAGGCCTTGATCAGTTCCGCTGTGGCGAAGTTAGTCATGATGCGCGGGGTTCCCCGTTCCAGCAGTGGAGCATAGACGGCATCCTGAGCCTCGGCCCCCAAGGCTCCGGCATCGCCATCTTGGGCGCCGTAGACCAGCCGATCCGGAACCAAGGAATCTTCCACAGCCGTACCTTGGCGCAGGAACTCAGGTTTCCAAGCCAGTACTGCCCCCGTCCCGAGGCGCATCTCTTGAATCTGAGCAGCGGTGCCCACTGGAACGCTCGATTTGCCCACCACCACACCAGGATGCAGGTTCTGCAGCAATGCCGGGTCGGTGGTGAAGGTGAGGCGGCCGCCGTCGTGCCCTTCTTCCAAGAGCTCCACCAGGCCAGGCTCAGGGAACGGCGCCAACCCCGCAGCCAGCTGCTCAATTCTGTCGGCATCAGTGTCCAATCCGATGACCTGATGGCCCATGGCGGCCAGCGTGGCTGCATGAACGGTGCAGAAGTAGCCGGCTCCAATGACTGGAATCTTCATTTTGTTCGGCTCAGTTCGGCAGGCAAGACTGAACCCGCTGCTATGGCGTGAACGTAATGGTCCATCAGTTGGTCTCCCACGACGGCCCAGCTACGGCCCTGGACTTGCTGGAAGGCTGCGGCGGCAAAGGCGGCGCGTTTGGCGTCGTCGCCCATCAGGTCAACGGCGTAAGTGCGCAATTCGTGCAAATTGCCGGGAGTGTAGAGCCAACCTGTGCGGGAAGAATCCACAAGGTCCACGGGCCCGCCGCGTCCTGTGGCCACTACGGGCACACCGGAGGCCATGGCTTCCTGGATGGTCTGGCAGAAGGTCTCCAACTCGCCCGGATGCACAAAGAGATCAAAGGAAGCCATGGCCACAGCCAAGTCCTCTCCCCCGAGAAAACCCGTGAAATGTGCGTGCGGCAGGGCATCTTCCAGGGCAGCCCGCTGCGGTCCGTCCCCTACAATGACCAGTTGACAATCTGGGATATCCGCCAGCACGGCCAAGTCCTGCACTTGCTTCTCCAACGCCAGCCGTCCCACATATCCAATGATCTTGGTACAGCCGGGGGCAACCTCTGCCCGGAACTCTGCGCTGCGTTTGTTGGGGTGGAAACGTTCGGTGTCTACGCCACGGCGCCAGAGCTGCACCCGAGGAATTCCGTGGCCACGAAGTTTATGCACCGAATCAGTGGAAGGCGCCAGTGTTGTGGTGGCCGCTGTGTGGATGCGCTCTACTCGCTGCCACGCCCAGTTTTCCAGGTACGTCAGCCCGTATTTCCCCGCGTAGCCTGGCACATCCGTCTGATAAATGGCTACGGTGGGAATCCCTAGGGCAGCTGCGGCGCGAACTGCCCGCCAGCCAAGCACGAAGGGTGAGGCGAGGTGGACCACGTCCGGGTTGAACTCAGCAAGAAGGAGCTTCACCCTCCTGACACCGCCCACGGCTATCCTGATATTCCGGTATCCCGTGAGCGCAATGGCCGGAAGCCGCCGCACCGTTGCCCCTTCAACCACACGGGGTGCATCTTGTAAGGTCGACGGGGCAATGACCAGAACTTCGTCACCGCGGGCGTCGAGGTACTGGAGGATTTTCAGGAGTGAATGGGTGACCCCGTTCATTTCCGGCAAGAATGACTCAGCTATGATGGCGATCTTCACGTTCTAACCGTGACACGTTGAGGTTGCCGCCACGGGCTGTTGCAGGAACATCACGGTGAAGAGCAGATGAACTGAAGCCTTTGGATTCAGCTATCGAGAATCGGTGCGTACGGAAATGCCGCCTCGGCGAGATTGAAACGGCAGCTGATGCGATTTCTGCGCAAGCCCGGATTCCAGATCGCAGCTGATGCGGTAAAACCCCCGGATTTTCCGCATCAGCTGCACTGTGGAATCCCCAGATCGCATCAGCTGCAGTCTCGACTACGGGGTGGCCCGCCAAGGTGAGAGTTGCAGTGCAACAATCCGAGAACATCTAGCGTTTAGAGGGGCGCCCAATGGCATCAATAGCAAAAGGCACCAGGATGGGCTCCGGAAAAAGCCACTGACTCGCCCAGGGCCCGCTTTGGCCGTTGCACCTGATTTTGGGCAAAGGGGAAGCCCCATCGGCTAATTGCCGTCGGTGGGGCTTCGACTTTCATACCGCGTGTGACGTTCGCGGTCTGATCGATGCTAATGATTTTCAGGACAGTCACCGCGTCACCGGTGCTAAGAACCTTTACGAGCGTCCCGCCGAAGCAGTGCTCAATGATCATAGGTTCAGTCACTGAATTTTTTAGTATCTATCAGCCCTTTCCTTGGCGGATTGGGTAAGAACAAGTATGCGCCTGTCCCCGGGTACAGACAAGGGCAGGTGGGAAAGTTTTTTTACAAACTTTCCCACCTGCCCTCCGACACACAATAACTGCAGAGCGGGCCGCAGTTTAGTCGAACTGCGGATCCTCGGTGCGGCTGCGCTTGATCTCGAAGAAGTACGGGAAGCTGGCCAATGTCACTGTGGCGTCCCAGAGCTTGCCAGCTTCCTCTCCGCGCGGGATGCGAGTGATGACCGGACCAAAGAAGGCAGTGCCGTTGAAGGCCACGATCGGTGTGCCCACGTCCTGGCCAACCTTGCTGATGCCTTCAGCGTGGCTGGCACGCAAAGCGACATCGTGGGCATCTGTGGTCGCTGCGGCTGCCAGATCGGACGGCAAACCAGTCTCAGCCAAAGCCTTGGCTATGACATCGGCAATGTCCTTGTTGCCATTGTTATGGATCTGCGTGCCCATGGCGTCATAGAGGGGCTTGATGACTTCGTTGCCGTGGGCTGCAGCTGCAGCCGTGATGACGCGTACCGGGCCCCAGGCCTTGGCCATGAGGTTCTTGTACTGATCGGGAAGATCCTGGTTATTCTCATTGAGCACCGAGAGGCTCATGACATGCCAGTTGACCGAGATATTGCGGACCTGCTCTACTTCACCGATCCACCGCGAGGTGACCCAAGCAAAGGGGCAGGTGGGGTCAAACCAGAAATCGGCTGTTTCGGGTGTAGTCAAAGTGCTTTCAGACACGAAAAATCTCCTTGGTAGAACATGGATTCCAGCTAGAAACCGGGCCAAAGCCCATCGCTCTTTTCAACCGCGGGGATCTACAAACTATTCCGGGCAGGTATCAGAGGTGGAATCCGGGCCGGAAGCCGAAGTGGGTTCAGAAGCCGCAGTTACGCTGACTTGTTCCTGCGTTTGGCAACAACCTCGTGTGGGATCAACGTTGGTTCGGCCTTCTTGGCCACTACGTCTGCGGTGATCACTACGGTGGCAATGTCTTCGCGGCTGGGCAGATCGAACATGACGGGTTGGAGCACTTCTTCCAAGATGGCGCGCAGTCCGCGGGCACCGGTTCCTCGGTCCAAAGCGAGCTCGGCTATGGCAGTCATCGCCTCGTCATCAAACTCAAGGTCAACGCCGTCGAGCGTGAACATCTTTTGGTACTGCTTCACGAGCGCATTCTTAGGCTCGGTGAGTATCTGGATCAGCGCAGTACGGTCTAGCTGGGTGACGGTGGTGATGACGGGCAGGCGGCCAATGAACTCGGGGATCAGCCCGAACTTCAGGAGGTCCTCGGGCATGACATCGGCGTAGCTTGCCTCGTTCTTCTTCAAGGCGCTGAGCGGAGCGCCAAAGCCGATGCCCTTCTTACCCGCACGGGAGCCGATAATTTCTTCAAGGCCAGCAAATGCGCCCGCCACAATGAAGAGCACATTGGTGGTGTCAATCTGAATGAATTCCTGGTGCGGATGCTTGCGCCCACCCTGCGGGGGAACTGAGGCAACTGTTCCTTCGAGAATTTTCAACAGCGCCTGCTGTACTCCTTCGCCGGAGACGTCGCGGGTGATGGAAGGGTTCTCGGACTTGCGCGAGATCTTGTCAATCTCGTCAATGTAAATGATGCCCTGTTCGGCCTTTTTAATGTCGAAGTCAGCGGCCTGGATGAGCTTGAGCAGAATGTTTTCCACGTCCTCGCCCACGTAGCCAGCTTCGGTTAGGGCGGTGGCATCGGCCACGGCAAACGGGACGTTGAGACGACGGGCAAGGGTCTGCGCCAAGTACGTCTTGCCGCACCCGGTAGGCCCGACAAGCAAGATGTTGGACTTGGCAATTTCTACTTCGTCGTGGACACCGCCAGAAATGGTGGTGCTCTTGACGGCGTGCCCGGACTGGATGCGCTTGTAGTGGTTGTAAACGGCGACAGCGAGGGAGCGCTTAGCGGGCTCTTGACCAATGACGTATTCCTGCAGGAAGTCGAAGATTTCCCGCGGCTTGGGCAGTTCAAAAGCGTCTAGGTCCGCCACCTCAGAGAGTTCTTCATCGATGATTTCGTTGCACAGTTCAATGCACTCATCACAGATGTAAACACCGGGTCCGGCAATGAGCTTACGGACCTGCTTCTGGCTCTTTCCACAGAAGGAACACTTCAGCAGATCGGTGCTTTCGCCCATCCTGGCCATTGGCGTGTCCTTCCACGAATAACCCGCCGGTAGCGGTGTTACCTCTACTACATCTTCATTCCACAGCAGGTGCCGCAAAACGTCCTTCGAATTACCTTCCACTCTAAGCCACGGGTGTGACATTGGGCGGAATGCAAACGCCGGAACAAGGGACTAATTCCCTTGTTCCGGCAGATACTTCTGCTTGCCTAACGCGCGATGGCGGCAGGCTTCATCTTGCGCGGTGCCAGCACTTCATCGATCAGGCCATAGTCCTTAGCCTGAGCGGCGGTGAGGATGTTATCGCGCTCAATATCATTGCTGACCTGCTCCGGCGTGCGGCCGGAAAGATCAGCCAGGGTGTTCTCCAACCATTCACGCATGCGCATGACCTCATTGGCCTGGATTTCCAAGTCAGAGGCCTGGCCGCCCTGGCCACCGGAGAGTGCCGGCTGGTGGATCAGTACGCGAGCGTTCGGCAGAGCCAAACGCTTGCCGGGTGCACCGGCTGCCAAGAGCACAGCTGCTGCCGAAGCTGCCTGGCCCAGGCAGACAGTTTGAATCTCGGGGCGAATGAACTGCATGGTGTCGTAAATGGCCGTCATGGCCGTGAACGATCCGCCGGGAGAGTTGATGTACAGGGTGATGTCGCGGTCGGTATCGTCGGCTTCCAGCACGAGCAGCTGGGCCATGACGTCATCGGCCGATGCGTCATCAACCTGAACACCTAGGAAAATAATCCGGTCTTCGAAAAGCTTGGTGTACGGATCCTGGCGCTTGAAGCCGTAGGGCGTGCGCTCCTCGAACTGCGGAAGTACGTAACGGCTGGTGGGCAGGTTGCCGGCGGTTTTGCCAAACGCTGTGCTGCCAAAGTTATAAGTCATGTCTACTTGCTCCTGAAATCTGTTCTTCGGCTTGCTTAGTTGGCGTTGGTTCCGCCGCCACCGGCAACGGTTCCTGCGTGACGGGCGATCTTATCGAAGAAGCCGTATTCCAGACCTTCTTCGGCCGTGAACCACTTGTCGCGGTCGTTGTCGACGAGGATCTTCTCAATGGTCTGGCCGGTCTGCTCTGCAGTCAGCTGGGCCATGACCTTCTTCATGTGCAGGATCAGTTCGGCCTGGATCTTGATGTCCGACGCCGTTCCTCCAATACCGCCTGAAGGCTGGTGCATGAGGATGCGTGCGTTGGGCGTCGCGTAGCGCTTGCCCTTGGTGCCTGAGGAGAGCAGGAACTGCCCCATCGAGGCGGCCAGCCCGGTGGCGACAGTGACGACGTCGTTCGGGATGAACTCCATGGTGTCGTAGATGGCCATACCGGCAGTGACTGAGCCACCGGGTGAGTTGATGTAGAGGAAGATGTCCTTCTCGGGGTCCTCAGCCGAGAGCAGCAACAGCTGCGAGCAGATCAGGTTCGCGTTGTCATCACGAACTTCCGAGCCCAGCCAAATGATGCGTTCCTTCAGCAGGCGGTTGTAGATGTACGCATCCGATCCGGACGGGTCCGCGCTGGCCATCGTGGGGGTGGTGTGCTGTGCCATGGTGGTTTACCTCTCCTTCGTGTGGCCTGCTAGGCGTGCCCAGCGGAACCAACACTTATGTTCACTACTTGGACAGTAGCCCTTTTCTGGCTTGCTTTGTGGCCCATCTGGACGCTGTTCGCTGTCGGCGCACGATCGCCGTTCGCCCTGCGCGTAGGGGAATAAATGCGCCCACCTACAGGCTTGTCTGTGGGCACAAAAAGCCGTTGCCGGCTCCCAGAGGGAACCGGCAACGGCTGGTAAATCTGCTAACCCGTGAGGGCAATGTCTTAGATGCGGGCTTCGCCCGGATCGGAGACGGCGGTGGGCTCGATGACCTCATCTTCGGAAGTGACTTCTTCTTCCTCGGAGGCGACTGAAACGAAGTCGGTCAGATCTACTGCGGCACCTTCGGAGTCGGTTACAGTGGCCTTGCCCAGAACAGCGGCGAGAGCCTTGCGGCGGCGAACTTCGCCAACGATCATGTTGACCTGGCCTGAGGAGTCAAGCATCTGAGCGAACTGGTTCGGTTCCATGCCGTACTGGCTGGCGGAGGAAACGATGTAGTCAATCAGTTCAGCCTGGCTGACGCTGATTTCTTCCTTTTCAGCAATGGCATCAAGGATGATCTCGTTGCGGAAAGCCTTCTCAGTGTTTTCCTTGACTTCGGCGCGGTGCTCCTCGGTGTCGTGCTCTTCGGCACCGTGTGAGTTCTCCGGCTTGAAGTGCTGCTCGAGCTGCTCTTCGATCACGGAGTCCGGAACGGGAACCTCAACCAGTGCAACGAGCTTCTCAAGAACCTTGTCGCGGGCTTCAACACCCTGCTCTACGGTCTTGGATTCTGCAGCCTGCTTGGCCAAGTCTTCCTTGAGTTCTGCGATGGTGTCGAACTCGGAAGCCAGCTGTGCGAAGTCGTCGTTTGCCTCGGGCAGTTCGCGGACCTTGACGGAGGTGACCTTGAGGGTAACCTGCGCTTCTTCGCCTGCATGCTCGCCACCGGCAAGCTTGGTGCTGAAGATAGCTTCTTCACCAGCGGAGAGGCCGGTTGCAGCTTCGTCCAGGCCGTCAAGCATGTTGCCTGCACCGATCTGGTAGGAGAGATCCGTTGCTGAGTCAACCTCGACGTCGTCGATCTTGGCGGCGATGTTGATGGTGAGGAAGTCACCATCAGCAGCCGGACGGTCTTCGACCTTCAGCGTGCCGAAGCGTGCGCGCAGGTCATCGAGAGCCTTCTCGGTGTCCTCGTCAGCAGCCTCTACAGCAGCAACCTCAACCTCGATGCCTTCGTAGTTCGGCAGTTCGATCTCGGGGCGGATGTCCAATTCAACGTGGAACTTGACTACGCCATCGGTGGCTGTGGGATCCGGAACCTCGGTGATTTCAACCTCGGGACGGCTCAACGGAACCAACTTGTTCTCGATGACAGCTTCCTGGTACCAGCCGTTGAGGCCGGAGTTGATAGCGGTCTCCAAAACGTAGCCACGGCCAACGCGCTGGTCGATCAACGTGTTCGGGACTTTGCCCTTACGGAAGCCGGGTACCTGGACCTGGGTACCAATGGTCTTGTAAGCCTCGGTGATGCTGGGCTTCAATTCCTCAAAGGAAACCTCAACATCGAGCTTTACACGAGTGGGTGTGAGGGTTTCGACAGCGCTCTTCACAGCGTGGTACTCCTGATGGTCTGTTGATGGATAATTAGGCCAGCACATGGGCAGCCACTGACCAAAAGTGAACCGGATAATGCTGAAGTCGGGGCGACAGGACTCGAACCTGCGGTCTCCTGCTCCCAAAGCAGGCGCGCTAGCCACTACGCTACGCCCCGTAGTGCCCGCAACAGTCTACGGGCAAAAGTTCCCAGATGCACAATCGGGGCAAAACACCCGCAAAATCCGCGCATCCACGGCCGCTTATCCGCACCGCTACATACATTCATGCGCGACCCTTCATGCACGGGCTAATGCACGACGCAGGATGGGTTTCCCTGCGCTTCTGGCTCCACCCATGCTCCACCGGGCTCCAGCAGGCTTAGCGAGTAGAACCCAGGGTTCCGTCGATTTCATCCGTGAGCTTTGGTCGTTTACGCCCGCTCTAAACGACCAAAGCTCACTGTGAGACTTGTTTGTAGCTGGTCTGGGACTGGCTGGCAGGATGGTATTGGCCGTTCCGCCCCTGGATGTGACTCTAAAGCTCACTGGCCCTCAGTGTGCCTTTGATCCGATATGTCCATTCAGTAAGGCGGGCCGGCCGGTACTTGTCCGGCCCACCTCGGTAGCTTGATTAGAAGATTGTCCGCCCTTGCAAGCGTGACCCATCACAGTGCTGTTCCGTTGTGACCCTTACCCGGACTGGTACCGGCCGGTGACGGCCACCAGCCATGTCCATCACAACTGGAAGTACGGTGACCATCTTGACTATCGTCGCGGATTTTCACTCATTTGTCGTAGGCGTTGACACGCACGCCCGTAATCACGTCTTCGCTATCCTCGACGCCACCAACGGTGCGTTGCTGGATACGCAGTCTTTCCCTACCAGCCCGGCCGGCATTAACCGCTCCATCGCCTGGGTTGCCCGCCGTACCGAAGCCGACGCCGACACCCTGTGGGTCATAGAAGGTGCCGCCTCTTACGGGGCCATCCTGGCAGGCACCGTAGCTGCTGCTGGGTACCCGGTCGCTGAAGCACCGCGCATGGATATGAAGAAGAACCATGGGGTCGGAAAATCTGATGCCCTCGATGCCCACCGCATCGCCATGGCAGTTCTTCCGCTGGAGGTGGAGAAATTGCGTCGTCCCCGCTTGAACGAGGGAGCCAGGCAAGGCCTGCGAATCCTAACCACAGCCCGAAGTTCCATGGCCCAAGACCGTACCCGCTCAGTCAACGCCCTCAACGCCCTGGTGCGCAGCAACGACCTGGGAATTGATGCCCGAAGCAAGCTCACCCCCATCCAAATCGGTGAGATCAGCCGGTGGCGTGAGCGGGATGAAGAGCTCTCCCTCTCGATTGCCCGAGCAGAGGCAGTACGACTGGCAAACAGCATTTTGGGACTGGACCAGCAGCTAAAAAACAATGAGAAGCAACTGCAGTCCTTGGTCACCATCAGTGACGCGGCGCCACTGCTTGATGAGAAAGGATTCGGGCCGGTAACAGCCGCCACA
>NZ_JBTNDB010000024.1:0-50113 GCF_054511175.1 Arthrobacter sp. Sr24
CTAACTCTATTTTATCGTATCTTGGGCGAAATTAACAGCCCTTCAGCCACTCAAAACCCCTGAAAATCAACGAACTTCAATGCCTGTCCCCGACCATGACCGGAGTCCTGGTGACCGGTGACTGTGACATTGTTCGGATCTCCGCCGAACCGGGCGATGTTCTGCCTCACCCACTTCAGCGCTGTGATGATGTCCTGCAGGCCGAGGTTCGTCGCCTCCGCGAGTGCCCCACCGTAGTGCGAGAGGGACAGCCACCCAAATGGGCCGAGCCGGTAATTCAGGGACACCCCGATGACCCGCCCGGTCGCGGCGAGGCCTGACGCGTTTGAGGTGGTCTGCGTGTTCGCACCGAGCACCCAGCCGCCGCCGAATATATAGACAACTACTGGCAACGGCTCGTCTCCGGCGTTTTGGGGTGCCCAGACGTTGAGGTTTAGGCAGTCCTCTCTAATCCCGTTGTCAGCTTCCAACCACGTGGTATCACCGGCTTGGAAAGGTGCGGGCCCCATCTCGTTGTACTGCAGTCCCGGGTTGAAGGGCACGAGGATGGGGCTGCGGAAGCGTTCGGCGGTGGCGTAGGGAATGCCGAGCCAGGAACGGACGGAGTGCGGTTCGGACATGGTGTGAGCCTTTCGAGGTGTGGTCCGTTGTGTTCAAGGGCGGTCATTTATCTTTTGGCTGTGTCGCTGCGGAATCGCTTTGCTCGCTGCGCAATTGTGCCCAGTGCCGGAGTCGCTCGGTGATGGCTCGTTCGTAGCCGCCGCTGGTGGGTTCGTAGAACTTTTCTCTGGGCATGTTCTCGGGGAAATAGTTGGCGCCGGAGAACCCGGTATCAGTGTCGGGGTCGTATTGGTATCCGTCGCCGTAGCCGAGGTCCTTCATGAGTCGGGTCGGGGCGTTGAGGATGTGGGCGGGGGGCATGAGCGAGCCGGTGCGTTTCGCCGCAGCATTCGCCTTGTTGAACCCGCGGTACACGCCGATCGATTTCGGTGCGGTCGCCAGGTAAATGACCGCTTGGGCGATGGCGAGTTCGCCCTCTGGTGAGCCCAGGCGTTCGTAGACGTCCCAGGCTGCGAGTGCCTGCTGGAGGGCGCCTGGGTCGGCCATACCAATGTCTTCGGTGGCGAAGCGGGTAATGCGGCGGGCGATGAAGAGGGGGTCTTCGCCGCCGTCGAGCATCCGTGCCAACCAATACAGAGCTGCATCCGGGTCAGAGCCGCGCATGGACTTGTGGAGAGCGGAGATGAGGTTGTAGTGGCCTTCTTGGGCCTTGTCGTAGAGCGGCGCCCGTTTCTGAACGGCGGCGGCAAGAGCGCCCGGGTCTACGGGAGCGGGCAGTGCCTGAACCTGCTCAATCATGTTCAGCAGGTACCGGCCGTCCCCGTCGGCCATCGCTATCAGTGCCTGCCGGGCTTCATTAGTCAGTGGCAGCGGACCCCCGATCAGTGCTTCGGCGCGGGTGATGAGAGCGCTGAGCGCTGAATCACCGAGGCGCTTCAGGACGAAGACCTGGCTGCGAGACAGGAGCGCGCCATTGAGTTCAAAGCTGGGGTTCTCTGTGGTTGCGCCGACAAGGATGATGGTGCCGTCTTCGACATAGGGCAGGAAGGAGTCCTGCTGGGCCCGGTTGAAGCGGTGGATCTCGTCGACGAAAAGCAGCGTTCCCTGCCCGATCTCGCGCCGACTCGCAGCAGCGCTGAACACCTTGCGGAGGTCAGCGACGCCGGAGAAAGTGGCCGAGAGCGGCTCGAAGGCGAGGTCGGTTCGTTGGGCGAGGAGCCTGGCGATGGTTGTCTTTCCGCAACCCGGCGGTCCCCATAACACCATCGATACCAGCCGCTGGGAGTCAACCATTCGTCAAATGGGTGCCTCCTTGGCGAGGAGGTGGTCTTGGCCGAGGACCTCCTGCAGGGTGCGTGGACGGAGCCGGTCAGCCAGCGGCCGCGAGGTGTCATCGACGTCGAACAGGGACGGTGTCTCACTCATGGCTGCTGCTTAGGGTGCGAATTGTTGGCGAGGTCGTAGGAATCATGGACCAAGTCAGAGATCAGTTGCTTCGTGATCCCGGTGCCGGGTCCGATGGAAATCCAGTGTTGCTTGTTCAGGTAGCGTCCGATCGTGATCGTGCCGAAGTCGCGGCGGAGCGCATCCCCCCTGTGCGGGTCTGCTTTCAGTGTGATGATAGCCAGCTCCGGATCATCCTCGGTGACGATGAGGAAGACCTTGCCGTTCACCTTCCACACTCCCAGTTGCGCCGTAAACGGGTATCCGTGAGTGACATCCTCCAGCGACGCCGCAATGTCTCTGGCGTGCTTCTGCAACTGCTCGCTCGAGAGGGTCACTGGCCCCTCCGATCGCCGAAGAGTTCGGGATCAACGGGCCGTGTCGCGCGAGGAAGCTTCTCGACGACGAGGAGGTAGGACTCGGTGACGAGGTCATCGACGAGAACCATTTCCAGGTCTCCACCTGGATTCAAGGTGATCCAGTGTTTCTTGTTCATGTGATAGCCCGGAGTGATGTCATCATGTTGCTCCTGAAGGGCCATTCCGTCCTCTGGATCGGTCTTCAGAATCACGATCGGCTCACCGGTGACATCAGTCATCAGCATAAAGACCTTGCCACGGACCTTGAAGACATCCCAGTCGGGTCCGAATGGGTACTCCAGACTCGCACCGGGAAGCTCCTCAACTCGTGCCCTTGCGCGCTGCTGTAGTTCCTCACCGATCACGAGACCCCCTTCATCTTGGACTAGACTGAAATATAATATGTACCAGTGTACGCACTCTGATTGACAATGGGGAAAAATTGCGCCGAGGGAAACCGAATGACCCGGGAAGAAGGTCACGCATTCTGCAAGCGACTCTTGAGGTGATCAGGGCCGAGGGGGTGTACGCTGCGTCGTATCGTCGCATCGCTTCCCATGCCGGAGTCCCATTGGGGTCGATGACTTACTATTTCCCCAGCCTCGAGGGCCTGATCGTGAGCGCCATCGACTCGACCCGAGGTGAACTTGAACCCCGCTATGCGGCACCTTTACGTGAAGCTCGAACCATCGCCGACGTCGTCGATGTACTCGTTGACGCCACGATCGGTGCGACGAGCCCGAGCCTTGTCGACATTCGGCTCTACGAGGAAATACGACACTTCGGGGCCCGTAACCAAAAGGTCGAAGATGTCCTGCGACTCGTCGAGGCGGAATCACTCGCGATGCTCCACAGAGTGCTCCCAGATGGAACGGCTCTTGCCGTCAATGCCCTCTTATGGGGCTGGTGGAGTCACCGCGTGATCCACCCAGACAGCACCCTCGATGAAAATACGGTACGCCGGGCCTACGAAGCCCTCCTCGGGCTACCGTCTGGGGATCACCCATTCCCCATGAAGGAGCAGGATCATGCCTGACACGATGCGTGTTATTCGCCTCACCGGAGCCGTCGATACCGAGGGGCTCATCGTCAGCGACGTGCTGATCCCCGAGGTGAGACCCGGGTGGGTCCGTATCAAGGTGAGGGCGTTCGGGGTCAACGAATCGGAAGCCACCAGCTTGGCTGGTGAGTCCGACGTCGGCCTCTCCTTCCCCCGGAGCCTCGGCATCGAAGCGGTCGGTGTAATCGACGTCGTCGGCGACAATGTTGACCTCGACGGTGGGCCTGACAGCGATCGCCGTGGCCCACAACATCGGAGCGACGCTCATCGCTACCACCCGTAACCCGGCCCGCTTCGAGTGACTGAAAGAGGCCGGCGCCGATCATGCCGCGCTCGACGATGTCGCCCTCACGGACAAAATAGACGAGCTTGCTCCGGAAGGCCTCGACGCCGTGCTGGAGCTGGTCAACGCCCCACCACTGAGGAAAATGCTTCGCCACGTTCGAACTGGCGGTACCGCCTGCTTCACCGGCTCCGTCGCGGGCGAATGGACCATTGCGGATTTCTCCCCATTCAGCATTCCAAACGGCACCCGGCTCACAAGCTACAGCGGAACTGCCGCGAACCTAGCGGAAGCCCAACGCGCGCTTGCTTCTGACCGTCAGCCAGGGAAGCACGTCGTTGTCCTCGCCTCTTCCTGAGCCAGTCCCGGTTGCAAGTTTCCAACTCCAGGCGCCCTATGGATCGATAGGGATCCTCGTGCCACGGGAGGAATAACTTCTCAGGGGTTTTCGAGGATCAGGGTGAATGGCTGCCCGTGCCTACGGAGCGGTTTCAAATCTGGCGGTGACGGCGCCCAGGTTAACGATGCCTGATTCTTGGATCTCAAGCGAGCTCTCGCACGAGGCGGCGAACAGGGTGCCGTGATGTGGTGGCCCGTTGCAGATTATTCCCACTTCATAATTGAGGTTGGAGGCGATGAAGTCTGCAAGTTACCGAGGAATGGGGTCCGAAGAGGTCCTCAAGTTCAGCGTCTGGAAGCTCTTGATCGCACTGCCGGGCGAACCGCTAGAGAGTGCCACCCTGCATGGCCCTACTCAGTTTCAAGCACGGTCCCCACCGTTGCTTGGAAGGACGGTCGCGCAATCACTACCTATACGAGGCCACTGCTTCACAGAGGGACGCAGTCGCCAACTGTCAGCCTTCCACTAGATGAGGCCAGTTGCTCGCGAAGTAGCTCACGAACGGTTCCCCTAGCTTCTGTGCACGGAGATGTTCCCGCGTCACAGGGAATGATGGGCCGCGATAGTCGGGCTCGGCTATTGCCCGACGAGCGAAGGCATGGTCTGCGATAGCAGCCTTGCCAATGTAGGCAAGGTCAACTCCTTGATCGAGTACCCGCTGAACTGCGGCGGAGTCTGACATGTGCCCAGCTACACCAAGCGCCGTACCGTGGCGTGGTAAGTCCAGGAAGTGCTCAAGGAGGGTCCGGCCGCCGTCGGGCGCGTTGGCAGGAAGCTTCTCAACGTCCCATAAGGATAGGTCAAGGACATCGATGTTGCCGCTGGCGAAAAGCTCACGGACAAGCTCAACAGTGTCTGCCAAGACCACTCCGTAACGTTCCGCAGAGAGCCGGAGCCCCACATGAAAGTTCGGTCCGGTACGTTCCCGGATCGCCCGCACCACCTCTTTCACAAAACGGCTTCGGCCAGCGGGGTCACTGCCGTACCCATCCTGCCGAAGGTTGTTCGAAGCGTCCAGGAACTGGCCAACCAAGTAGCCATGACCGCCGTGTACCTCGATGCCGTCAATTCCGGCCTTCTCAGCCCGGGCCGCGGCCGCGACGAAATCCTCGACGGCCAGATGCACCTCTTCTGTGGTCATGGCCCTAACCCCCGTCTGCGCATCGTCCCACGGACCCACGACATCTAGGCCCGTCAGTGACTTCTCTGCACGAACTCCACCGTGATGGAGTTGCACCGAGGGCCGTGCACCAGCAGCGGAGACTGCGGCGGCAAGACGCTCCAAACCAGGTAGATGATCATCGGACGAGATACCCAACTGGCCAGGCCACACTTGCCCTGCCGGGTTCACATAAGCGGCCGCGGTCTGCAAGAGTCCAAAACCGCCTTCAGCCCGGGCGAGAAGCCAGGTGAGCTCATCGTCGGACAGGGTGCCGTCGGGATTGCTCTGCTGATTCGTCAAGGGCGCAAGGACCAGACGATTGGGCAATGGGCGCCCATGTCGCAGAACGAGCGGGTCTGAAAGATTAGTCATGCGGCTCCCCTAAGGTAAGGATTTATTTAGTTAGTTGGAACTGTACCCAGCCTCGGGAGCGATCGGCGCGTCATTGGAGGCCGTTTGACGCTGTCCCGCTAAGCGAGAAATGAAAGTCAGGGGATCTATGTGGTCGAAACAAGCTCACACACGGCTGATTCCACAGTCAAAAATACCGCCCCAACATAGCGTTGGAGCGGTATTTGTGTGGATCAAGGGCCTAGCTGAGGTTCGCCACTGAGTCACCGGGAGTTCCGCCGGTCACGTTGACGGTGAATAGGTTAGGACCACTTCGAGTGACCTGAATTCGGTCTCTCGGTGCGTTGGCCTTGGTGGAAACGTGTGTAATCGCCGCTTCCAAAGTGTGATCGATAGTTGATGGGTCCCAAATTTTCAGGGTCAGGGTGTTCAATTCAAAGTTCATGCGCCATTGCTTTCTTTGACTTTTCCGGCCACCTCGTCATTGAGATAGCTCTTTGAGGCTATGCGACTAATGCTCCCAAAGGCACTCACTGTGACGGAGCACTCAAATTCCATCGACCCAATGCGTAACATAGCCGCACCTGTAGCTTCCATCGATGACGCTCTCCACCGACCGGAGTTAGCGCCGGCGGCGTGGCAGACGTCTCTGCAGGTCCACCATCCCCACGACACTGTGCCGCACGGGAGAGAAGGTTCGGGGCGAATTTGACCCATTCAACAGATTTCAAAAGTACGCAAGTAATTTGTTCAAGTAGCTGGCGCGGTTACTTCATGACCGACCCACTCATGCCCTTGGCGATCGGCGCAACCCACTGCCTCGCTGTATTCGCCGCCCTCTTGGTCCGCATCTGAATAGCACGCTCCCGGCATCTCGCCGGCATGTCGCAAGCTAAAAACCGGCTGGGAACCGGAGTTAGGTTTCGGAGTAGCCAAACACGCGCCTCATACCGCCTCGGGCAAGCATGAGCACAACGATCAGAGCCGTCACTTGGAAGAAGCCACCGAGTTGAACTGCATCGCCAAACGTCAGCGCAACTAATTCCAGAACCAAGAGCTTACTCCCCGGCAGCACCAACAGCAGAGCCGCAACATTGGCGACCCGCACCACCACGCGTTCAGTGGTCTTGATCCTGCCAACAATGCTTTTCTTAACCCATAACACGATGTCAAGGACAGCCTTGAGCAGGATTGCTGTCAGCAGCGCCAGCAGAAATGATTCGGAAATGACCTGAGGAAACAGCTGGGTGAAAACGCCGAGCACCACTAGGTACACGAAGATATCCACGAGATCGAGCGGCCGGATATGCACTAGTCAAGCCTAGCAACCTAGCAGCCCCGAAGTAATGGAAGTAACGGAAGTAACGGAAGTACTGGGTGGAAGGGCCACAGCTTTGCCGGGTTGTGACGCGTTCGTCAGGGTCCATAGAACCAAGCCCTAACAGAGGTGGCCGCCGCCCATTGCGCAAATAATGGGGCGGCGGCTCACCGGTAGGACGACTCAGGGATATTTACGATGCGTGCGGAACCACTACGGCGCGTCCGGAGAGCTCGCCAGCCTGCAGTTTGCGGTAAGCCTCCAGTGCCTCTTCCATTTCGAAGCGCTCCACATCTGGCGTGATCTGGCCTGCACGGTACATCGCTACCACCTCATGGAGTTCCTCAATGGTGCCCCAGTAGGTGTTGGTGATGGTGGATTCGTAAGGCGTGCCGAAGAACGACCATTCATAGCTGCCGTTGGCAATCCCCACCACGGTGAGCCGAGAACCAATTGCCATCGACGCGGCAGCGGTCTTAATAGTGGGCGACACACCAACAAAGTCGAACGCGGCATCCACGCCACGGCCGCCTGTGATCTCGCGGATACGCTCCACTTGGCCTTCACCACCGGGGACCACAATGGCGCCGGCCGCTTCAGCCCTGTCCATTGCATCCTGCTTCATGTCAGTGGCAATCACGGTGGCACCAGTGAGTGCCTTCAGGATCTGCACGGCAATCTGGCCCAGCCCTCCCAGACCCACCACCAACGCGTACCGTCCACCACCGGCAAGATTGGGAAGTGAGTTCTTAATGGCGTGATACGGGGTCAGCCCAGCGTCCGATAAGGGAGCAGCGGCAATCGGATCCGCGTCACCCAAGGGCACCAGATTCCGTGCCGGGACGGTGACGTATTCGGCCATGCCGCCGTCGCGCCCCAACCCCACAGCCAGGTAAGGGTTCGTCGCGGCGTTTTCACAGTACGTGTCCTGGCCGCGCGAGCACGCCATGCATCGGCCACAGCCAATGGGACCGTACACCAGGTAGGCATCACCAACTTTAAAGCCCTCGACGCCGGCGCCAACTTCTTCGATCCAACCGGAAATTTCATGCCCCAAAATGAATCCGGGCTTGATGGCCCCCCGGGGTGTCATGATCGAAATCGTGGTAAATGCCGACGTCTGAATGACAGGCTCCGGCGCCAGCCACTTTCAATAAGACCTCGCCTGGTTTCGTAACAGGTTTTTCCCATCCCGGAGGGCTGGAAATGTCTTGAACTCTTCGAAAACTACAGCACGCATGACGCCTCTTTCTCGTAAAAGCAACGGTCAGATCAGCGTAGTCCAAGGGCTCAGCTTTATCGAGAGAACCCAAACAGCCCACGATTATGACGAGTGCAGGGGGCAATGAGACAGCCCATCTCGAGACCGCTTGGCCGGTTCAAGGCTGGTTCAATAGAGTCTCACTATGACCGAGTCCCCCGCGAATTCCGTAACCCTTCGTTTCCTTGCTGCCCCTACCGACGTCGGTCACAGCGGATCCGTCGACGCCGGCACCGTTCTGGAGTGGGTGGATAAGGCCGCCTATGCCACCGCAGTGGGCTGGGCCAAGTCCTATTGCGTGACAGCTTATGTGGGTAACATTCACTTCGCGGACCCCGTCAACAGCGGGGACATGGTGGAAGTGGAAGCCACGGTGGTCTATACCGGGAGGTCCTCAATGCACATTAGGACTGTGGTTTCTTCGGGTGATCCTCGTGGCGGGAGCCCGACCATGCGCAGTCAGTGCATGGTCATCTTCGTGGCCGTGGGCAAAGACGGCAAGCCCATCCCCGTGACGCCATTTGAGCCTGTCACAGCCCAGCAGATCCATCACCGCGATGACGCCTTGGACCGGATTGGCGTCCGCGAAGAGATTGTGGAAGCCATGAAAGTCCAAGAATACACCGACGCGGGGACGGCCGAACGCGTGGTCCTGCGTTTTCTGGCTGCCCCCACGGATGTGAACTGGGGCGGCAAGGTTCACGGTGGGATCGTCATGAAGTGGATTGACGAGGCCGCCTACCTGTGCGCCACCCGTTTTTGCGGCGCTGACACCGTGGCCGTCTTTTCCGGCGGCATCCGCTTCTACCGGCCACTGCTGATCGGCCACGTGGTTGAGGTCGAGGCCAGGCTGATTTACACCGGAAGCAAGGGCATGCACATCGCCATCCACGTCCGATCCGGAGATCCCAAGGCTCGTGAGATGAACTTGACCACGTACTGCCTCAGCGTGATGGTCACCCGTGATCACGCCGGAAATTCGGTTCCGGTGCCCCCGTGGATTCCCGTGTCCGAGGAGGACAAGCGCCTGCACGCCCATGCCAAGGATCTCCTTGAAATCCGTGGCCGGGCACCCGGAAACCGGCTCCCAAACCACCTTTTGTCAGCTGGGTCCTAGCAGCGAGATTCCTCCCTCGCCGTGACGTCTCACCCTACTAACCACAGCAATGCTCGACGGCGTTCGGCCCACCTCAGGTGAGAGGAACGCCGTCGAACTTCACATAGTCAGAGCCCTAGTGTTTCAGCGCGGCGCGCACGGCGGGAAGTACCTCGGTGGCCAGAAGTTCAATGGAGCGCAGGGTGGCAGCTTGTGGCAAACCACCCAAGCCCACCTGAGCGAGGAATCGGGAATGGCCCAAAACCTCGTGCTCCCACAGGATCTTGTCCACAATTTCGGCGGGGCTGCCTGCGAACAGCGCCCCACGAGGCCCAGCCCATGCGTCAAAACTGGGCCGATCCAGCCTGCCAGCACGCGGCATATTCTGCTCTATATAAGAGGAGTAGTGCGGGAAGAACGTGTCTTTGGCACCTTGGGAGGTTTCCTCCACGTAGAAGTGGGAGGTGACACCGATCTGCCCCGGCTCCCGGCCAGCGTCTTGCGCAGCGCGCCGGTACAACTGCGCCAAGGCACCAAAACGTTCAGGGGCACCCAAGATCGCCAAGTACAGAGGCATCCCCAGCCGACCGGCCCGCTCAACGGAAGACGGCGTGCCGCCCACGGCAGCCCAGATGGGCAAGTGGGTCTGGACAGGCCTGGGCCAGACGCCAGCGTCCGTCAACGGGGCGCGCGTGGTGCCATTCCAGGTGATAGGGTTTTCATCGCGAATGCGCAGCAGCAGATCGAGCCGGTCCTCAAAGTACTCGTCATAACGCTCCAGCTTCTGACCAAACAGTGGAAACGATTCCACATAGGCGCCCCGGCCTGCGGTGATCTCGGCACGTCCACCACTAATCAGATCCAGCGTTGCAAAGTCTTCAAAAACACGAACGGGGTCAGCGCTGGAGAGTACCGTGACGGTACTGGTGAGCCGGATGTCCTTGGTTTGTGCTGCGGCAGCCGCCAACACCACGGCCGGTGAAGACACCGCAAAATCCTCTCGGTGATGTTCGCCCACTCCGAACACATCCAGCCCAGCTTCATCGGCAACGCGAGCCCACTGAAGAATGTCACGCGTTCGCGTCATGGCGTCAATGGGCTGGCCGTGGGCATCGCGCGTCAGCTCACCAAAAGTGAAAATGCCAATCTCAAATTCTTTGGCGGAGCTCATGCCGAAGCCACCACGTGGGCACCAACTTCACGCACCAGAAAGTCACGGACATCACTGAGTTCCGCTGCATTGATCCCATGAGCCAACCCTGGATAAACATGCTCTACCAGTGAGGTGTGCTGCGGCAAAAACTCGCTACTGCGCGTGATGGCGATCGGGGCAATAACCCGATCCTGCGCTCCGCGTCCCCAGAACAGAGCCGGGCGCTGTTCAAGCAGTTGAGTATCCCCCGGTTGCCGGGCACCCACAACAAATCCACCCAACACCACTGGCGCAACCACGCGCTCTGGCCGGGTGCGCAAAAGTTGACTTGCCATGAGCCCGCCCTGCGAGAACCCGATGGGAACGATGCGGGTTCCCGGATTCACGTTTTCATCAATCCACGCCCAAATCGCCTCAGTGGCGTCTTCAACCGGGGCGGCGTCGGGATTTCCGGGCGTGGTAATGGAGAACCATGCCGCTCCCCCATTGCCCACTTCCAGCGGCGCCCGTAAGGAAGCCCACGGCAGCGCCAGCTCTAAGGCAGGTGCCAACTGCGTGAGATCGTGCTCGTTGGACCCGAAGCCATGCAGGAAAAGGGCCATCGCCTCAGGAGCATCAGCTGCGTTCCAGTCGGGTGATCGCACATCGCGCAGGGTGGTGAACATTGGAACTCCTTGGGTAGTGGCCAGCTACGGCACTGGGTCTATGTTCTAAAGATACACCCTTTACTTGTAGCTTCAACTATTAGGGCGAGAAGTTGTGAGAACTACGACGGCGGGAACCTCACCTTAGTTCCCACATCCGCGGACGCACCTTGCAGGAAACACCCTTAAACGAAACAGCCCGTGCTTGTCAGCACGGGCTGTTCACGGTGGCTACCAGAGACATCATGCTCTGTGTCCAGGCAGTGATTGCCAAGACGGAGGATGAGGTGGTCGAAATGCGTAATGGTCATTTCGTCGCCTCCTTTCAGTGAGGTGCCGTGCGAGTGAGGTGCCGTGGCTGGCACCGCTTCAGGGCAGCGGAGACTACCGGATATTGAAGAGGTCAACTCGAACGATCTCGCGATACTGACGTTCGCGAAGCTCGTTGAACTTTTGCTGATCCACGGGCGTGAAGAAGATCCTTTTGATGGATGACTTCGTGGGCTTGGGGTTCATTTTTGGCACCTCCTTTCGGGATTGATCATGAATAGGCGGACATATTGGGGCGCGGCAAATAAAGCCCTATTCCATTTATCGAATAAATGAAAATTGGCAGTATGAGAGTACAAAATTGCGCGATTTGTTTTGTACGGATTGATTGGACCAGGACATTATGGAACACCGTAATAGCAGCATTTTCAGCCCGGCAACGCATGCATTGATCAGCACGTTACTAGCTATGAATACGGTGAATGACCAGAATCATCGGTCCGGAGTTGGCTACCCGAAAGCAGCACTGGCCGAACACCTTGCGGCGACGGCCCTACGCTGTATCTGTGTTAGATATTCCAGCGATTAGCGGGCGTGCCGGTAAAGGTATGATGTGATCCGTCAATTCCGGACTTGGTATTTGTAAACATCATGACCTCCCTTCAGTTGCACGCGTACATCCCGGACAACTCGTCGGGGACTAGTAAATAAACTACAGCAGAATCTCAACATAAATCCAGTCTGCAGTGTAATAATTTCAATTATTTCTTATATTTTTTCGCAGTCAGGAAAACGACCCTTCAGGTCAGTGCTTCCAGCAACACCTACGGCACCATGAAATCCTCCCTCTCCGGCCTGGCCTCATGCTTGGTCTCATGAAGCCCCGGCGGATATGAACCCAGCAGTTGTCATTGCGGCTGGCGGGCACGCTTTCGCCGGTAGGCTTTCTGGCATGGAAGACTCCCGTGCACTCAAACTTCACCTTGAACTCGACATCGAAATTACTGATCCCACAGCGGTGCAACACCATGCACGCTCGTGGGCAAGGGAACAAGCCGGTGACGACCAGCAAGCACTTGCCCTCATGCTCGATCAGGCCGCCGAAGGCACCGAGTCCGCGTTGATAATGATGATGGATCCTGAGGACCTGCTGGGCGAGATCCCCGGCACAGAGATTCTAGGCGCAGCCATGTGGGCTGGTGAATCCGATGATGCACCGGATAACTGGCCCGAAGAGGCGGCGTCGGCAGGCGACGGCGTTATCACCGAGGATGAAATAGAGAGTGAAGAAGAGTGGGTGAACAAGATCCTCTCCGACGCCGCAAGGCTGCCGGGGCTGGATCTGCAAACATTGGGATACAACCCCGACGAGCGTGATCCCGATGCTCGAGCCCGTTCCCTGCAGAATGCAACGGTGCTTCGAGGATCCATTCATTGGGCCTATGAGTCATTCATCGATGAACTTTTTGACGATATTTCAATACTCCGACAAAACCCCAACACCGTCGACGAGACCTTGCAAATATGCAACCTTCCACCCCTTTACCGAGCCCACTACGGACCACTGTTCGCACAGCGATTCCTAGCGGTGGCCCTGGACCTTGGACCGGCGTTGGCATCCTCATTTCAGACTCCAACTTGTGTGGCCCAGGAGCTAGCCCTTCGCCTAGTCATTGATAGAATCAAGATCCTGCCGGATGCCCTCCCATCTCTAGAGCTACCCGAAGGCTGGCAAGAGCTCCTACTGGATTCGCTCTTCGAGGATCTGGATCATGAGCTGCTCTACGACCCGGAATTGGACGGCATCAGCCATGACCCGGCTTTAGCATCCCTGGGAATGGCTGACCTCGACGTGTCCGCCTGGTTCATCCCCTTTGGGGACAGCCCGGTAAATCCTTACGCAGCCAACGAATAACTTCGTTGGAGAGGGCTCAGAAAAAATTACTACTTGCAAATTTAGTAACTAGTTGCAAAACTATAGCGATGGATGATCAGAACTCCGGAAACGGCCAGATTACGCCCCAGCTCGCACGGGAGCTTCTCGCCTCACTGCCGAACCGACCTAAGCGTAGACTCGGAGTGCGGGATCATCTATGTGCCCTCAGCACCATCATTTTGTCTCTACTCTCGGGCGTCATTGCCCTCGCCGGGGCACCCTGGTGGGCTATTCTCCCCGCATTGGGAGCGCTGAGCATCTCGGTCTTTTGGTTGACGGGCCGGCGGGCACAAGCCAATGAACCTCGGTTCACAGCGATGATGGTTCCAACCACCGTGTTTAACACCTTGCTGATTTTGCCGATCTGGCGAGGCATCACTCGCGGCGACATGGCACCGTTCCCGGAGTCGCTGATTCTGGCCGGACTCGCACCGGCTGTTTGGTTGATCTTCTACTTGATCCTGCTGATCCGACGCTGAGTACCTCTAAGGCCCATCATGAGCTATCAAGAACTTGACCCCCATTTGCTGGCGCCCAAACGCTTTGTCACGCTCGCGCACCTGAATCAGGTGGAGCAGGCCGATTACCCTGCCCTCCAAGAATCAACAGGTCTCACCACCATTGACCTGTCCAAGATCATCCGGGATCTTGAAGAGCGGGGGCTGGTTGCGGTCACTAAAGAACGCAAGAACCGCTACGGTCATACGCTCGTCCGGCTAACCCCGGAAGGCGTGAAAAAATTCAAGCACCTGCTGCAGACGCTCAACCGCACCGCGGGTCAGTGACCATTTCGGCAAACATTCGCACTTCGATATCAGTTGCAGGGGAATCCTCGGGATCCATCCCCAACAACCAAGTCAAACCCTTTAGCCCCCGGGCGTCCCGACCCACAAGGGCGATAGCCACGAGAGTGTCATCGCCAGCATTTTCGCGCGCCCACGCGCGGACTTCGCTGAAGGTGGCCTCGGAAACGTCAACCGTGGTGACCAAACGATCAGCACCCTTGGCGAAGTAGACCCGAAAGATGGAATCGTGCTGCTCCCAGGTGATGTCTAGCCCATCGACTTCAGCAATTTTCATAGCCCCACCATAGATCAAGCTACGCGCGGCCGCCGGGCGGGCCAACGAACATCATGGTGGCCATAACCCCGCCAACAAATACAACGAACACCACGCTCAATAGCACCGGCCGGTTGAGCATCCAGCGCAGCACCACGTTGACCCAATGATTGTCGCGCGGGTGGTCGGTGACCGAGGTGCGCCATCCGCCGTCGAGCTTGTTGTTCTTCTCCAACCACTTATCGAAGGGGATGGTCAGGTACGGCACAAAGGCAGTGGCGGCCGCTCCCACGATCAGCCGCTTGGGCCAGCGCTGGTTCAGGCCAACCAGAACAGCGGTGGTCACGTAGGCGATGAATACCAATCCGTGCGCAAAACCGCCCACAGTAACAGGCCAGTCCCCCACCTTCAGCGCATACTTCATAATCATTCCGGCAATCAACAGTGTCCAGGTAACTGCTTCAGCGATGGCAATGGTGCGGTAAAAAGTGCGGGGCGTCATGGGCTGAATTCAGTCCTTGGTTCGTTGGAAAAGTCCGGCAAATGTGCCATCGCTAGTTTAGCGGGGCTTTCTGGGAGTCTGCTCACAGGCCCAAGCGTTTCCGGCGAGCACGTGCAGCCGCTTCACTGGGCCCGGTATCGCCCAAACTCCAATGCACGACGGCGAGCACGGCTTTAGTGGGCGCCGTCACCGGCAGCGGCAGTGGACCCAGAGTAGGATTTTTCAAGTGCAATAGTTCCCTGTAGCCGTGCGGCAATGATGCCACGGCCGCCGCAAATAGGACCTTGTATCCCGCCTGCTGTGAGCGCGGCAGCGGCGGATCTTTGATGAAAGCTACCGTTTCGGCGACGCGTTCGTCGTAACGCAGTTCTGGGGTGAAGGCGGCCAACTGCGTTGCCAACTCTGCCGCGGTGGTGGGCGGGTTCTCCACTCGCATCAGCGCCCCGGCTACGGCCCAGTCGGCAACGTAGGCGTCGGCGCCACCGGGGATGGTGGTGCCATAGGCCTGATGTGTGCCCAGAAATGCTTGGGTGAAGACGAGATGGACCCAGCGGAGAAGATCGGGATCGTTGGCTGTGTAGGGCCGCTCTTCCCCGGAGTTTGCGGTGTAAATGCCGCGTATATATTCGTGAATGTGCAGCACCTTATTGGATGCGGTCCGGGCCGCCACTGTGTCGCCATAGCTGACGGTAAAAATCCACTGGATGGTGCCGGCAAGCCGTCCGAGGGGGTCGCTGCGGTAGCTGGAATGGTCATGAACTCCTGCGAGCGCACCCGGGTGAAGCGCTTGGATCAACAATGACTGGATCCCGGCCACGAGCGTCGTCATAGAGCCGTGCACCGCCCAAATGGCCGTTTCGGGGCCAAAGTAGCCGCCGTCGTCGCCCTTTTCTAAGTCAAGTTCCCACTGCGGGACGGTGGGTGAATTGTTGCTGAAGGTCCCACGCAACTCCTTGCGCCAACGGCCCACCGTGCTGTTGAAGATGTTGTCCATGTTCCCAGTCTGTCCCTTTCATCACGGGAGAGCCACACGCGGTGGCCGTTGACTGCTGACAGCTCGCTCGCCATGCCATGCCATGCCATGCCATGCCTGAGAATACCGACACCGAGGTAGCCGAGGGCATAAGCTGTCCCCATGTCCACTTTTAGCGTCTCCCGCAGCGCCTTCATCCCCGCCCCGGCGCATGAAATCTTCCCCTATGTCATCAACTTCAGGGAGTGGCTGCACTGGTCGCCATGGGAGGGAATCGACCCGTCCATGCAACGCAGTTTTTCCGGCCCGCTGGAGGGTGTGGGAGCCAAGTACGCATGGAAAGGCAACGGTAAGGCTGGAGCCGGGACCATGGAAATACTCGAAGCGGTGGAATACTCACGCATCCATCTCCGCCTTGAATTTACCAAACCCATGAAGGCGCTGAACCCCACCACCTTTGATTTTGTCTCTGAAGGCCATGGGACCACGGTTACCTGGACCATGACAGGGGAAAGCAAAGGCGTGGGGAGAGTGTTCGCGCTGTTCATGAACATGGACAAGATGGTGGGCGGCGATTTCGAAAAGGGGCTGGCTCAACTAGCTGCCGTCGTGGCCCGCGGGCGCTAACCCGGCTGCAGCGTGATCTCTGATGTGGCTTACATGCTGTGTTCAGCCGTGCAGCGGTTCAGCCGTGCAGCGGCGAGCGTGCATCAACACGCGGAATGGCCAGCACCGGGGTGGACTGAGTGGCCAACAACTTGCGGACTACGGACCCGGTAAGGACCTCATTGACGCCAGCCAGTAGCCCCGGACGGCGGGCCCCGACAACAATAGCGGCAGCCTCGGAAGCCGCCGCCAGACGTCCTAGTGCCATCCCGGGTTCTCCGCCTAGGACACGAAAGCTGTGCTTCAGTCCATAGAGTGACGCCGCTTGCTCTAGGAGAGGTCCCAGCTCCCTCACTGCACTGGCGGCTTCGTCGTCCGGATCCAGAGCCCGCTCCAGAGACTGGCCCCTCACATTTCCGCTGGGATCCCATTCAATTAGGTAGCTGCCGGGGTCAACGTAGGCGCCAATCAATTCAGCACCCAGAGCAGCTGCCAAGGCGGCGGCTTGATTCAGCACGGCGGGATCCTGCTCCGGCAGTAGTCCTACAATTACGGCTCCTTGGCTAAATCGAGGTTTCATGGCGGTACCGTTCAGTCCGGGCCCACCACGGTATGCGGGCTCTCCCTCAAGTTTCCCGCATCAGCGCCAGCTATGAAAGAGCGAGTTTCCTTCCGACCCGTGTTCGCTGTCGACTGCAGCCCTTTGCTATTGGCAAAACTGGTTGGGAATCCATGCAATCTACGGACGCGCTCAGATGCATGTGTCTCGTCGCAAGGCAGTGAGCGCACCTAAATAGTGCTCTCGGCTAAAATTCATTACAGGGGAATGGCCCTCGCGGCGTCTTGGTCTCATAGACACCTATCAATGCCGCGAACACCACCATCTATTGGAAACTAGCTCTGTGCCGTCCACTCTGTGAACTCAGCACCCAACAACCTCTACTGGCGCTTCGAGAGCACCGGTAATCGACGGAAGTGGCCGGCATTGCCGTTAGGTAAACCCGTGACGACAATCTGGGCTAAGGGCGTTCAGTTCTATGACAGCTCATCTTTGAAGCGCGCCCCTACCTGTCGGCGCAGCTCATCCAGCAGGGTCATCACCGCCACGCTGTCCGCCAGAGAATGCACAGGTGACTCGACCCGTCCCTCGTTGATGTACCGGGCCATCGCGGCGGCTTGAAAGCAGAGGCCTTGTCGGCCCGGTATCCGCTGATCATCGAAGGCGAGCCGGCGGCCATCTGCGGAAATCAGGGCGAGCGGAGCTGCATTGTGGAACGGTTCACCCACCTCGATCCTGGCTAGGCTGCCGTTAATTTCCGCCCGCACAGGAGCATTGCCCCGCCAGCTGGTGTTGAGAAGCGCCCTTCCACCGGAACCCGTCGTCAACACTGCGGACACCGAGTCGTCCACTCCCGATTCCGCCAGCGTCCCAGCGGCCTGAACAGTAGCGAACGGTCCCAGCACGGCATAGGCAAAGGAAAGTGGGTATACGCCGATGTCCAGCAAAACCCCGCCGCCAAGTGCCGGATCAAAGAGTCGGTTGTCCGCCTGGTACGGCACGAAGGAACTGAATCCGGCGCACACGCTGTCCAGGTTCCCGAGCACGCCATCGGCAAGCAATGTATCAATGATTTGCATCTGCGGGACGTACCGGGTTTTCATCGCCTCCATCACAAAGACCCCGGAACCGGCCGCCCGCTCCCGCACAGCGACGGCCTCCGCCGCGGTGCGCATGAAGGATTTCTCTACCAGCACATGCTTGCCGGCCTCGATACATAGCAGCGTCTGTGCAAAATGTTCGCTCATCGGGGTCGCGATATAGACCGCGTCAACCTCCGGGTCCGCTAGCAACTGCTCGTAGCTTCCGTACGCCCGCGCCGTCCCGAAGCGTTGAGCAAACGTTTGGGCCCGCTCCTCGCTGCGGGACGCCACTGCAACCACCCGCTGCTGAGTGTGTTCCAGCAGGGCCGCAGTGAAATCCGCGGCGATGGCCCCCGGTCCCAAGATTCCCCATCGCAGCGGTGGGGCACTGGCCGGATCCGGCTCGGCGGGCACGGGCAGGGTGGCGGGAAAAAGAGTCATAGCTAGATCCTAGCTTCACGTGATAATGGCCCGTTTTATATCTCGTTTTTAGACGAAGCCATGTTGTGCGTACAGTCTTACCCGCACCCCGGCAAAGCCACTGGGGGTGCTTCTGCAGAAATTCTACTGTGGACGCCAAGCGCGCAGACCATAAAATCAGCCAAGCCCACAATCCGCCGGCGGGTGGGCTTCAGGTTGGTGGCCCACCAATGCGATTGGTCCCTCATGAATACATGCTCGCGCGATGAGAAGGACCACGTCTTCGCGCAATCCGAGATGGCAGCGAGGACGCTCACAGCTAAGTCCCGTCAGAGCTACGCTGGGGAGATGATATCCGCGCCTGACTCCCCCGAGCAGCTGAGTTTCAACGCAGCATTCTTGCAGGCATTGGGTCCTGCCCTAGACGCAGGCAGTGTCCCCGAAAAGGCTCTCGGCATGGCCAGCTATATGAAATCGACCATGCCCTTCAAGGGCGTCCCCTCCCCCGCGGTCCGCAGGACTGTGCGTGCGTTGGCCAAAGAGCACCCCTTCACCAGCGCGCAGGAACTTCATGCCACCGTGACCCATCTTTGGACTGCGGCAGCATATCGCGAAGAACGCTACGCCGCGATCATGCTCACCGATTCCACACTAGGGCGTGGTGAACCCGCGCTCCTGCCGTTTTACGCCGTCGTTATTGGGACTGGCCAATGGTGGGATTATGTGGATTCCATTGCTCCTCGCCTGTGCGAACTTCTGCAACAGCACAGGGCAGTCATGGAACCGGTGCTTAGGGAGTGGAGCATTCACCCCAATTTCTGGTTTCGCAGGGCCGCCATCATTTCCCAGCTGGCGGGAAAATCAGCCACGGATACGCAATTGCTGAGCGAGGTGATCGCCCCAAATCTGGCAGACCGCGAATTCTTCATCCGCAAGGCCATAGGTTGGGCACTGCGTCAGCATGCACGGACCGATCCCGGCTGGGTGAGTCAGTACGTTGCCGTCCATGAGGAGCAACTCAGCCCGTTGTCCCGGCGCGAGGCACTCAAACACCTCTGAACCGCGAGCCCAAGCCAGCCAGCGAGCGCAAACACACCTAGGACGCCAGAGGCGCAGCCCCCTGGGTATCTGGATGCTCGCGCTGGCGAACAAATAGCACCCGCGTCCTCTTATCTCCATACATGACGTGCAGCACCGCTGCGAAGCCCACCACGATGGCCACAGCCCTTACCATGACCACCGGAATCCAGGGAAAAACGCTCAGCTGGTCGGTCAGGGCGATCACTGTGAAGAACGCCGTCAAGTACAGCACTGTGCGTGTCTGCCAGCCTTCGTCAATTCCGGTCACCGCAAAGAACGCCAATAGCCAGAGCATGTACCAAGGCTGGATCATCGACGCCATGAGGACCACGGCAGCAAAAGCCCACGCCATGCGTCGCATGACGGCCAGGCTGTAAAGCTGCGTTTCGTCCAGAACAGGAGTGCCGGCTTCGTACTTTTTGGAGAGGGGAACTCCAGACATGGGAAGTCTGCGCGCCTTGACAGGGAGGAATGCGAGGGCCATGACGATCAAAATTGAGGCCACCTGCCCCATGTTCTGAATGACGTCGGTGACAACTGCGCCGGCTCCGCCCAGGAGCATGACTACAAAACCCACCGTGTTGGAGAAGAGCCCCACCGGCGCGTACCAAATCCACACGGTTCCGGGCGTTTGAAGGGCCGCCAACCAGCCAAAACCCAATCCGTTGATGGCTCCCATGATCGCCATGACGGAGGTTGAAATGCCCAACGTGGCCGCCCAGAGGCCAAATTTTCGCACCCAGCCAGCCTGCGAACCGGCCCAGAGCAGACCAACAAACGGCAGCGCAATCAAGGTGATCGGCTTGATGGCGATGGAGGCAGTGACCAGCAAGATGCCCAACACTGGACGCTTCACGGAGGCGTAGTAGAGGCCAGCCACCACCAGACCGAGCATGAGCGAATCGTTGTGGACGCTGGCAATAAAGTTGATCAGTAGCACTGGGTTCAGGACCACCAACCACAGCGAACGGTGCGGGTTGAAGCCGTGGCGGGCGGCCAGTTTTGGCACGTAGAAGGCCAACAAAATTACGCCCGCCAGGCAGGCGATTCTAAATGGGATCAACGCAATTTCGGGGGTGCTGGATGGCAGCGTGACCGCGAAGTGCTCCAGCCACAGCCATAAAGGCCCGTAGGGAGTGGGCGCCTCGGTCCAGAGCGTGTCCGGGCCTAGCAAAAAGTAGTTGTTGAGGGCTGAGATGCCGTCCGTGTACGGATTCAGCCCTTCTTGCATGAGCCGGCCCTGGCCAATATACGCGTACGAATCTCGGCTAAAGAGAGGCAGCGTCAGCATCATCGGCGTCACCCACAGAATCAGTGCCTTCTTCAGGACAGGTGCGCTGGTTTCATCCCATCCGGATAGGTGCTGGCGCAGCCGCAACCAGGCTCGCAGCATCAGCGCCGCGCCCAAGCACAACAGCACAGTAGCGGTGACAACGGCCACAGGTGTGGTTCGGGCCAGAATGAACAACGGGTTCCGGATCAGCACCGAACTGCCAGCCAACCAGCCCACTCCGAGTGAGCCCACCAGCAGCATCAGAGAACCTGCGAAACCCTGCCACACGGCCGAATTAGCTGTTCCGGCGCGGAACAGCAGCTTTTTTGACACCTTGGCGTTCACCTCCGACTGGACACTGCGCGTGCTTGTCAACAACAATCTCCTGAACTTGTTCCGCCGATCGTGACGGCAATGGCTAGCCTGTGGCGAGACGGACCGGCCCGGGCAACACCCGAGCGACTCCCGAGCTACACAGGGCCGCTGCGCTAATATATAAGCAGCCGCGGACACCGTTCTTGGCATTCTACCCACTCCAGCAGGACGGACCGCTGGAAAGACGCCACGCAACACGGTGCATCTTGACCGCCCCGGGCCCGGCCCAGGCGCCCCACACTTGAGAAGGACCGGACCATGTCTACGGACAAATTCTTTGCCACCCTCACCCGATCCCGGGACGCAGTACTGCCCCCAGGGGCCCAGTCTTGGCTCAAGACCCCCCGTGGTATGTGGATTTTCTTTGCTGCCATCCACCTCATCTTCCTCACTTTGGCGGGCCTTTTGTCCCTCCACGGCGAAGCGTTTAGCGACACCAGCTTCTACCGGCTCTGGGCTTACGTGGACTTTGACGGCTCCCGTGTGGATGGCCCCAGCCCGTGGGTCTACCCCATTCTGGCTTTGGTTCCCATGGCCGTGGCCTACATCTTCGGCCTCGGCCCGTTCTTGTTCATTTGGGTCCTGATGATCGCCGCACTGAACGCCTTGGCCGTGGGCAAGCTCACCAGTTGGGGCCGCAACCGCAAGGCCATTCCGGCAGCCCTGTGGTGGATCTCCTTCACCACCTTGATGGCTTGGCTTGGCTTTGCCCGTGTGGACGGGCTCACGGCCCCTGTGGTGCTGATCGCGTTGTGCTTCGGCGTCGCGAGCCCGTTCCTGACTTCCTTCATTCTCAGTGTGGCCACCTGGACCAAGGTGTGGCCGGCCGCCATCATCTTGGCCCTTTTCACCGTCGTGAAGCAACGCGTGCAGGTGGTGCTGGCAGGCATGTTGGTCACCGCATTTGCGGTAGCTCTGGCCATGGCCATGAACGCCCTGCCGTTACTGTTCAACTTCCTCCTCGAACAGGGCGACCGCGGCATGCAACTCGAAGCCGCCTTCACCACGCCTTGGCTATGGATGAGCGTGCTCGGCATTGGCGGTGCCCGCATGTACATGAACCAGGACATCAACTCCATGCAAGTGGATGGTCCCGGCTCCGACGTCATGAGCTTCCTCATGCAGCCGCTTTTGATTGCCGCAGCGCTACTGGTCGCGGGCCTGATCTTCTGGGCACTGCACACCGGAAAACGTAATGGTGGCGCCGACCGCACCGCCCTGCTTCTGTTCGGTTCCCTCGCCCTGGTCACCGCTTTCATTGTGTTCAACAAGGTGGGCTCACCCCAGTTCATGGTGTGGCTGGCCCCCGCGGTCGCCGTCGGCCTGACCCACCAGTGGAAGGCTTGGCGCATTCCGGCGACCTTGCTCATTGCCATAGCGATGCTGACGTTTGTGGTCTATCCGCTGTTCTACGACGCTCTTGCGCACAACAACGCCATCATGGCCGGCGTGCTGACCATGCGGAATCTGCTGCTGATTGTCCTCTTTGTTTGGAGCGTACGTCAGCTCTTGATCATGGGCCGCAATCCCCTGGCTATTCCCAGGCACGACGCCGGATCCTCCCCCGCAGTTCCCGAAGCTGCCGCTCTGGCCAGCTCAGCGAACGCCACCACCGGTGACACGCTCACCAGCGAAACTCCCGTCGGCGATTCTCCCGCCAGCGATTCTCCTGTGGAGAATTCCGTGAACAATCCTTCGAGCAATCCACTAAACAAGGACCACTAAGATTTCTGCCCCGTTGTTTGATCGCGTCCTTGAACGGGCGGTTGCCGTGCGTCGCCGCTTCCTGCCACCTTCGGTAATTGCCTGGTTCCGCACTCCAGCCAGCGTCTGGTGGGGATTTGCTGCCGTGCACGCCTTTTTCTTGGCCTGGATGTTCAGCTTCTTTGTCCACGGGGACACGTTCAGTGACACCGAGCAGTACCGGCAATGGGCATTGCTGGGTTACAACCCCTCCTCGTTGGGCGATGCCATCAGCCCCTGGGTTTATCCGTTGCTGGCGCAAATACCTATTTTTGCTGCCAACATTTTCGGCCCCTCGCTCTATCTGCTGGGCTGGACGCTGATCATCACCGCCCTCAATGCTCTGGGACTCGCATTCTTGACCCGAGGAAAACGCTCGGTAAGTGGCATTGCCCCGGCATGGTTTTGGCTCTTCTTCACCATGTTCATGGGCTTTCTCAGCTTTGCCCGGGTAGAGGGCATCACCACCTCCTTGGTGTTGATTGCACTGCTTTACGCGGTGGAGCGGCCTGTGGTGGCTGCTCTGCTTCTCTCGGTGGCTACCTGGATCAAGGTCTGGCCAGCAGCAGTTATTGCACCCTTGCTGATTGCCAGCGCCAAGCGCGTCCAGATTTTCCTCACCGGAATGGCTGTGAGCGTAGCTGTTGCCGCCTTTGCAGTGCTGACCGGCGCGGGCTCGCACCTGTTGGACTTTGCCATCAACCAAGGCGATCGCGGCATGCAGCTTGAAGCTACCTTCTCCACCCCCTGGGTCTGGCTCAGCGTGTTCAACGTTGGAGGTTCCAAGATCGCCGACAACGTCGCCATCAACTCCACCGAAGTGTACGGTCCGGGTGCCGAGGTGGCCGCGTTCTTGATGCAGCCACTGCTAATTGTGGCCGCCGTGGCCGGAGCGGTGCTGATGATCTGGGCTTTGCGCCGCGGAGCCGAACGCCAAGAGCTACTCCTTGAAGGTTCACTGCTGATGGTCACGGCCTTCATCGTCTTCAACAAAGTCGGCTCTCCGCAGTTCATCATCTGGCTGTTGCCGGTGGTAGTTGCGGGCCTGGTGCACCACTGGGAACGGTGGAAAATTCCGGCCACGCTGCTGATGGGGATCGCTTTCACGACCTTCATCATTTACCCGTTGTTCTACACCCCCCTGATCCATGCGAACCCGATCATGGCGGCCGTACTCACCAGCCGCAACGTGCTCCTGGTGACACTACTGATCTGGGCTGTGCGCCGCACCGTGGAACTGGGCCGCAGCGCTACGCGGCCCGCCGCCAACTAGCCAGTCCGGCCTAGTTCTTGGCGGTGGTGCTCTGAATTCTAGGTGCCTTTGGAGCTTTTGATGCCGTGGGAGGATTCGCGGCTCAGCAGCAGTTTTCGTGTGTACACATCCACCACCAGCAAGTAGAAGACCCCGGCTAGGGCCACCGCCATGGACAGCGATGCTGTTCCCACCGGCAGTTCCACAAAGCCCCACACAAACAACTGGTCTTGGGCCCCAAACACCACGAAGAAGGCAATCACTACGTAGCAAATTTTGATCTGCCAGTTGTTGCGGAGACCCGTGACCGCTAAGAACGGCAGGAACCACAGCACGTACCAGGGCTGGATAATCGGCGCCATTAGTACGACGGCGGCAAACGCCAACCCCATTCGACGCACCACCTGCTGCGGGTTCCCTCGGAACATGAGCCAGAGGACCAGGCCCACACTGAGCACACTGAGCAGCGTCCGGAAGCCGTTTTCGATGGCCGCCCCATCTAAGCCCAGCAGCCTGCCGAGCTCCCCTACCATTTGTCCGCCAAAGCCCGAAGGTGAGTATCCGGTGTAGCCAGGGGTCGTATCCAGCAGCGCCCACGTCCAGCCGAAGCCTAGATTTCCCGGCAGGCCTAGGATCCAAAGAATAAACAGGCTCAGAGTTCCCGTTCCTGCCCAGAACAGGAAGCGCCTCCCCCACCCGGCCTGGTGCCCAGCCCACAGCAAGCCGATGAACGGCAGCAGCACAATAGTAATGGGCTTGACTGCAATGGACAGCGTCACTAACAACACACCCAGCACGCCACGCCGGGTTGCCGCGAAATAGGTCCCGGCAACGGCCAATCCCACCATCAATGCGTCATTGTGGGCACTGGCCACGAAGGAAATTAAGAACAAGGGATTCGCCACGGCGATCCACAACGCCCTGGCACCGTCAACACCATGGAGAGCGGCCAGCTTCGGGACATAGATGACACACAGCGCCACACCTACACACGCCAGTGCCCGGAACAGCAACACCGAGGTGTCCGGCTGACCGCCGGTCAAGGCCACCACCCCTCGGGAGAGCCACAAAAAAACGGGCCCATAGGGGGTTCGGTTTTCAGCCCAGGAGGGGTCGGTGCCGAGCATGAACCAATTATTCAGTGCCGAAATTCCTGTGGTGTACGGGTCCTGGCCCGCAGCCATGAGACGGCCTTGGCCCGTATAGGCGTACACGTCACGGGAAAAGATCGGAACCGCGGCGAACAGCGGGGCACCCCAGAGCACCACTGCTGTTACCACTGTGCGCAGCGAGCCTGGCTGCAGCGAGTCTGGGTGCCATGCGCGAAGGCGCTGTCCCAGCCGCAACCAGGAGCGCAGAAGAACAATGGCGCCCAATGTTAGAAGGATGGTGGAGGTGATGACCCCTGCGCCCTCGGTACGCATCCCTATCACCAGCTGGTTGCGGATCATGGGTGAGCCATTGGCAATCCAGCCCACGCCCACTGATCCGACAAGGATCATCAAGGAACCAATAAAGCCCTCTAATAACTGCAGCCACGCGAACCAAGGCCCCCGCACGGCACTTTTCACAGGGGAAGCCGGGGTAGCCGCTGACGCTGAGGAACTCATCCCAAGCCTCCGGCCATCAAAAAAGTAGTTTCGTCTCATGTGGGCGGAACAGCAACCCTGAAGCCTCAATTTTAGCGCACAAGGCGGCAGGGGACGGGTTCACGGTACATTGGACAGGTGGCTATAACTAATGAACGCATTGTATGGATTGACTGTGAGATGACCGGCTTGGATGCCGTCAATGACGCCCTGATCGAGGTCGCGGCACTTGTCACAGACTCCGAATTGAACATTTTGGGCGAGGGCGTTGATGTCGTCATCAAGCCCAGTGACGAGGCCCTGGCGCAGATGGGCGACTTTGTGCGCACCATGCACACCACCTCAAAACTGCTCGACGAACTGGCCGGCGGCACCACCATGGAGGACGCGCAAGCACAGGTACTGGCTTACATTCGCGAACATGTTCCCGTGGCTAACAAGGCTCCGTTGGCTGGGAACTCCATCGGCACCGACAAGGTGTTCCTCGCCCGAGACATGCCAGAACTGGTGGAGCACCTGCATTACCGTGTTGTTGATGTCTCAACCATCAAGGAGCTCTCACGCCGCTGGTTCCCGCGCGCTTACTTCCAGTCGCCCGCAAAAACCGGAAATCACCGTGCACTCGGGGACATTATCGACAGCATCAACGAGCTCAAGTACTACCGTGAGGCGGTCTTTGTGTCGGCTCCGGGCCCGGATACCAAAACAGCCAAGAAGATTTCGGCACAATTCTCGGGATAAATTCCGCGTCTTCTCGCCCCTCCTCCACCGCCTGATTGGGACTTACATCACAAATACGACAAAGGGCACAACTTTGGTCTTGACCACCTTTTATTTCGGGTAGACTATTTGTCGTTGCCACAAGCAAGGCGGACATCGCAAGATGCTCCAAGAGGTTGCGGCGGACATGGTGGGATTAGCTCAGTTGGCAGAGCGCCTGGTTGTGGTCCAGGAGGTCGCGGGTTCAAACCCCGTATCTCACCCCTTATGTGGTTCACTACGAATCACGAAGACACCCCGGTCATTTGATCGGGGTGTTTTTCATTGCCTGAATGCGCTAGAACTTGAAAATGTTTTCGAGCCTGGAAAGGAATCCGTCATGACCATCCGCCCCGTGACCATTTTGGGTGAACCTGTACTCCACCGCCGCGCCGAAGAGGTTTTGGCTTTCGATGAGGACCTCAAGGCCCTTGTCACCGACATGTACGAGACCATGGATGCCGCTCACGGCGTAGGCTTGGCTGCCCCGCAGATTGGTGTTGGCTTGCGGCTTTTCACCTACCAAATGGACAACGACGACGACGTTCCTGAGCGGGGCGTTGTTGTGAACCCTACGCTCACCGTTGGTAAGATCTCCGGCAACCCACCCAGCGTGGACGATGAGGTGGAGGGTTGCCTGTCCGTTCCCGGCATCGACTACCCGCTCAAGCGCGCAGAGTGGGTCCGTGTGCGTGGCTTCGATGTAGACGGCAACCCTCTCGACTTTGAAGCAACCGGATGGTTTGCCCGCTGCATGCAGCACGAATACGATCACCTCGACGGCAAGCTCTACGTGGACAGGCTCAATGCGCGCTACTCCAAGAAGTCCAAGCGGGCGGCCAAGAACAATGGCTGGGGAGTACCTGGGCTAACCTGGATGCCCGGTGTAGATCCGGACCCCTTCGGCCACTGAGTTTAGCCCTTGAGTCCTATATCACTACCCCAGGTGAGCTATTACCTATGAGGCATATCTCACGGCTCAGATAACCCATTCTGGAAGCCAGAAACTCTCCACTAGGAGTAGCTTTACCATTTGGAATTACTAAGCAATTTTTTCAAACGGGCCGCGCTTAGCAGCGTGGCGGCTTCAAAGGGGAACCATGTCCGGGACAACTATGCCAAAACAGTCAGCAACGAGGATTCCTCGAAAAGTTGCCGGATTGGCCATCGCCGGTGCGGTGGGAGGATTCCTCTTTGGCTTTGATTCATCGGTAGTCAACGGAGCCGTTGACGCCATGCAAGCCCATTACGTGCTCGGTGACGCTCTCACCGGCTTCGCGGTGGCCATCGCACTCTTGGGTTGTGCCGTAGGTGCCTATGCTGCAGGCCGTATCGCCGACGCCAAGGGCCGCATTCCAGCCATGAAAATTGGTGGCATCCTCTTCTTGATCAGCGCCTTGGGAACTGGTTTTGCTTTCAGTGTCTACGACTTGGTTTTCTGGCGCTTCGTGGGCGGTTTGGGCATTGGCCTAGCCTCCGTCATTGCCCCGGCCTACATTTCGGAAATCTCACCAGCCAAGCACCGCGGCCGTTTAGCGTCCTTGCAGCAGCTGGCCATCACGGTAGGTATCTTCGCGGCACTACTCTCTGATGCGTTATTCGCCAATGCCGCCGGCGGAGCCGCTCAGGAGCTATGGCTAGGTCTGCCAGCTTGGCGCTGGATGTTCCTCGCCGCAGCTGTGCCGGCCGTTGTCTACTTCATCATTGCCATGATCCTGCCGGAATCCCCGCGCTTTTTGGTTCTCCACGGCAAGGAAGAAGAAGCTGCCAAGGTCTTCAAGACCATTGCCCCCGAAGAAGACGCACAGAAGAGCATCAGGGAGATTCAGGATGCTGTGCAGGCCGATCTGCTGGCCGCCCGCAAGGGAACCCTGCGCGGCAAGCGCTTTGGCCTGATGCCCGTTGTGTGGATCGGTATTATCCTCTCCATGCTCCAGCAGTTCGTTGGCATCAATGTGATCTTCTACTACTCCACTACCTTGTGGAAGGCCGTGGGCTTCCAGGAAAAGGACTCGCTGACTATTTCCGTTGTGACCGCCATTGTGAACATTCTGGTCACCTTGGTCGCCATTGCTTTGGTGGACAAGATCGGCCGCCGCCCAATCCTGCTCGTCGGTTCGGTCGGCATGGCACTGTCTCTGGGTACCATGGCTTTGGCTTTCTCCACCGCTACAGGTAGCGGCTCCGACGTCTCCCTCTCCGGTGCGTGGGGCCCGGTAGCCTTGGTTGCCGCGAACGTGTTCGTGGTCAGCTTCGGCGCCTCATGGGGCCCGCTGGTCTGGGTGCTATTGGGCGAAATCTTCCCTTCACGTATCCGCGCCCGCGCCCTCGGTTTGGCCGCAGCGGCCCAGTGGATCGCCAACTTCGCCATCACGCTGACGTTCCCGTCCATGGCCGCCGCATCACTGCCGCTGACCTATGGCATGTACGCACTGTTCGCCGTGGCGTCCTTCTTCTTCGTGATGTTCAAGATCCCAGAAACCAACGGCATGTCGCTGGAGCAGGCTGAAACCCTGTTCGATAAGAAGCCCATGGCTGCCAAGCAGTCCTGACCTCAGCTGGACCATTCGGCACTCCGCACGCATTCCGCATTCGGCATTCCCTATGCTGCACACAGTCTGAAGCTGCGTACGGTTACGTCCTAACGGAGCGCCACTCATTGAGTGGCGCTCCGTTAGGGTTTAACCACGCGCAGACGCAAAGTCACCGGGTGCGAAGTTGGTAGACATTAGGTCGCTTGACACTGAGTCGCCAGTCGCAGCAATGCCCCCGGTTGAGGGTCGCTAAACTGTCCCAATGACCTTGCGCACTGCCATGAGCCCAGAACAGACACTTGAGTACCTAAACATTGCTCCGGAGGATCGCCCCGACGCTTTGGCACTGCTGCAGAAGCCGGTAACTCCGGCAGTGGAGGCGGTGCTGGCTCATTTGGCAGCACGTCTGGGCAGCTCCGATGACTCCTTTCCTGAGTTAGGCAGCCAGGAAGCTCCTGTCACGGAATCTGACTGGCTGAGTGCCATGTTGCACTTTGTCCCCGAGATCGTGGCTTGGCATCGCGAACGCGGTATTCCCGAGACCACCTCGCGGGAAACGCTGGCTGATTTCGGCCGCAACATGGCCATCAACCGCCGCGTGCACCAGCGCTTCGGCATGGACACTTACAAGTGGCTCAACCATGTCTTCTCCGGCCGCATCTACCAGCTGGGCCGTCTGCAATACCTCATCCACCAACCCGCAGCGCAGATCCCAGGCGTTGGCTCCGATGAGTGGATTCTGGGCATTCACATACCCGAAGACGGCGGCCTGCCACAAGACGCGGTGGCCCACAGCTTGGCGTTGGCCGCCCCCTTCTTTGCCAAGCACTTTCCCGAAAAACCAGTCCGCTATGCCAATTGCGAGTCCTGGCTGTTGGATCCCTACCTGAGCGCCCATTTGGCCCCCGCCTCCAACATCGCAATATTCGCCGCGCTCTTCACCCCCTACGGCGAACCCCGCACCGAACCCACCGACGCCGTGTACTTCACCTTCCGCACCCGCAGCATGGAGAGTTTGGGAGCCCTCCCGCGGACGACGGCGTTGCAACAGATTGTCCTGAACCGCATCGATGCCGGAGGTGCTTGGCAGCTAGGCTTCGGCAGCCTCAAACTCCCTGTTTAGCCCGCACTTGAGCATCGCCTGAACTGCGACCAGCCTGTGCTGGGCCCGTGCACGCGCACGCAAGCCAGGGATACCGCCGTCGTGCGTGCCACCCAAGAGGGCCGCGGGCTGCGGTAAACTAGATCATTGCGCCCTCTTTACGTTGCTTGAACAAATTCTTTATCGCTAGAAAGTAGTCTTGTGTCCTCTCCGGCCCAGTCCCCCGCCCGCGCCACCGAAATTTCCGGCCAGGCGGAGCGTCGCCGTACCTTCGCCGTCATCTCTCACCCCGATGCCGGTAAGTCCACGCTGACCGAAGCACTGGCGCTGCACGCCAAGGTGATCGGTACGGCCGGTGCCACGAACGGCAAGTCCAACCGTAAGGACACGGTTTCTGACTGGCAGCAGATGGAAAAGGATCGCGGTATCTCGATCAGTTCGGCAGCGCTACAGTTCTCCTACCGCGACACCGTCATCAACTTGCTCGATACCCCCGGCCACGCCGACTTCTCTGAAGATACGTACCGCGTGCTGGCCGCCGTGGATTGCGCCGTCATGCTGGTGGACGCCGGTAAGGGTCTGGAAACGCAGACCATGAAACTCTTCGAGGTGTGCCGTCAGCGCAACCTCCCCATCATCACCGTGATCAACAAGTGGGACCGTCCAGGCCTTGATCCGCTGGAACTGATGGATGAGATCACCGAGCGCACTGGCTTGACCCCCATGCCGCTCACGTGGGCTATCGGCATTGCTGGCGATTTCCGTGGTGTGTGGGATGTTCGCCGCAATGAATTCGCCAAGTTCGCCCGTAACAGCTCCGGCGCCCAGATTGCCCTGACCGAGATCATGACCCTCGAGGAAGCTGCCGCCTCTGAAGGTGTCGCCTGGAGCGATTCCATCGACGAGGCCAGCCTGGTCATTGACGAGGACGCACCTCTGGACTTGGAGGCGTTCTACGCTGGCAAGGCCACTCCCCTGCTGTTCTCCTCGGCAGCCTTGAACTTCGGCGTCAAGCAGATTCTGGACACGCTGGTGGACTTCGCTCCGCCGGCGGCACCCCGCCCCGATGTTGATGGCAGCAGCCGCGCCATTGACGCCCCGTTCTCCGGCTTCGTGTTCAAGGTCCAGGCCGGCATGAACCAGGCCCACCGCGATCACGTTGCCTTTGTGCGCGTGTGCTCGGGGATGTTTGAGCGTGGCATGGTGGTCACCCAGACCCGCACCGGCAAGTCCTTCGCCACCAAATACGCTCAGCAGGTCTTTGGTCGCGACCGCGAGGTCATCGACACCGCTTTCCCGGGCGACGTGGTGGGACTCGTCAACGCCTCGGCCCTGCGCGTTGGCGATTCGCTGTTCGTCGAGGAGCCGGTGGAATACCCGGCCATCCCGCTGTTCGCACCCGAGCACTTCCAAGTGGCCCGGTCCAAGGACCCCAGCAAGTACAAGCAGTTCCGCCGCGGGATCGAACAGCTCGAACACGAAGGCGTCATCCAGGTGTTGCGCTCGGATCTGCGCGGTGATCAGGCGCCGGTGCTGGCCGCCGTCGGACCTATGCAGTTCGAGGTGGTGGATGACAGGATGCACCACGATTTCAACGCCCCCATGCGTCTGGAGCGCCTCAACTATTCACTCGCGCGGCTAACGACGCCGGACGCAACAGCCGTGCTCGCCAATGTCCATGGCGCTGAGGTACTTGAGCGCAGTGACGGTGAATTCCTGGCCCTGTTCAATGACATTTGGGCCATGCGCCGCGTGGAAAAGAACCACCCGGATCTACCATTGACCGAGATTGGCACCAAAATGTAGCAGCGCTTCGGCTCTGTTGTTGGTGAGCCTGTCTTCCAGCCACGTCCTTCACAGGAGGTAGCCGGAGGGCAGGCTCTGCTGTTTCGGGCACAGCCCCAGAACGCGTTGCATGGCCGTCTTTTCGGCCGGGGTGACCCACAACTGGTAGGCGGCCTTGACCGAAATCTGGCGAGCCACATAGTGGCAACGAAACTTCTTGGACGGTGGCAACCAAGTTGCGGCATCGGCGTCGGACTTGTCTTGATTCGCCTGACCATCCACCGCCAGCAAGTTCAGCGGATCATTGGCCAAGCTCTGCCGCTGTACGTCCGTCAGCTCCCCGGCTCCGGTCTGCCACGTGTTGCCCAGCGCAACCACATGATCAATTTGCACCTCCTTGCTGCTGTCCTTGCCCCGTTGAAAAGACACCTCATGCCCCGTGTAGGGCTCCGACAGTTCCCCCGAGGCCACCAGACACAGGGAGCCATCCGTGAAAGTGAGGCCCTGCATGTCCCTGCGCAGGATGTCATTGCGGGTGTCGCAGCCGTTGGCATCTGCATCCAGCCACGCCTCACCGAAAGCGCTGCGCTCATAGTTGTTGCGCGGCGATTTACCCTTCACCAGAAGCGTTTCCAGCAAGGCCAGCGCAGTTCCTGGGCCCACCACGGCCACCGGCTTGCCCAAACCGGGAGGTGAGCTGCCCACGGCAGGCGGTGGGCCGGCGTCGGGTGTGAAGGGCCAGCGGCCAGAGGTGTGCAGCCAGCCAGCCAGGATTACTGCGACGAGAACAAGTAGCACCGCCGCAGCAGTGAGGGGCGGGCGCGCTGCGGGCCGTTGGCGCATCGGGAGCGGTTGCGCATGTCGTGACATCGACCACCCCGCCCTGACCCACCGACGTTTTAGACCCACCCGAGGTTTCGCAGGACTCGGTGAATCGTGATGAGTTTAAGTCTAGGGAGCTACCCGAAAACGTGCGTCCGGTTATCCACAGGCCCGGTTGGGCAAGAAAAAGGAAGGCCCCGATTCTTGCGAACCGGAACCTCCCCCATGTGCAGCTATTAAGCCTTCTTGCGCGTCAACAGTCCCCAAATAATCAGGACGATCAATGAACCACCAATAGCGAGCAGCCACGTTGAGAGAGACCAGAACGAGTTGATACCAACATCGAAAATTGCGCTTCCAATCCAGCCGCCCAAAATTGCGCCCACCACACCAAGCACCAGAGTCGCGAGCCAGCCGCCACCCTGATTGCCTGGCTTAATCGCTTTCGCGATTGCGCCGGCGATCAGACCCAAAATAATCCAACCAATGAAACCCATGTCTTTTCTCCGTTCGGATGAAGGTATTAGTCTCAGCATCAAATTACGATGCACCCGGCAATAGTACGCAGTGGATAGACGAACACCAAATCGAGGAGCTCCGGCGCAGCGGCAGGTACTCGGACGTGAAGTATCTCGGGGGCGTGAATTAGCGGGGTATGAATTTTCGGCGTCCTGAAGCCGCTCGGAAGCATCTTTGATACTTCACCCGTGAGGAATGGTCGTTTTGCCCTTTCTAAACGACCTTTCCTCACGGGTCAATGCGCGACGGCGGCCGCAACCGCCCAGCACGGCAAGGCGCTGCAAGGTCTGGCCCCAGCACAGCCTGACACGGCACGGCGCTGCGCGACACAGCGCCGATATTGTGGCACAAAACACTAAATCGATCCGCTAGCAGCTAGCCTCTATCTCCCCCACCACGAGACCTCAGATGTGGCCCCCTAAAAGCGATTTAGGGGGCCAGATCTGAGGTCTCGAGGATGCCGCTGACACGGAACGGCCACACCGGCCACACAAGCCACACGAAACCCCACAAGCCACGCCGCCGACCCGAAAAACTCAACAAAAAATGGTGCACATCCCCGCGAAAACACGGGAACAACACACCAAAAAGTGGATAGGGCAGCCGTTACGCCGGGTTTTGTCATCCGCCGCAGTTACCCGCGGCAGAGAGGCAACCATCCATCTACGAACGCCGTTGCCGACGCCCTCTAGCAGCCTACCCAGACACTCAGGCGAACAGCCCTCAATCATGCCCTGTCTGGCCTTGCTCCGGGTGGGGTTTACCTAGCTTCCCTAGTCACCTAGGGAACTGGTGGTCTCTTACACCACCGTTTCACCCTTACCCGCGCCGGTCCTTACGAACCGTGCGGGCGGTCTATTCTCTGTGGCACTGTCCTGCGGGTTACCCCGAGTGGGCGTTACCCACCACCCTGTTCTGTGGAGCCCGGACGTTCCTCGAGCCACTTGCGTGACGCGCGGTTGCCTAGCTGCCCTATCCAACTGTCAATACTAGTCGATTGGTCCGCTGTCACTAGACGGAATTTCTCCATCGCGAGTTTGGGCGTTCGCGCTCCGGCGTCGAAGATTTACGTCCGACGCCGGCGCCGGGGGCAGGTGCCCTGGCTAGGCCTGCGCTGTGGCTAGCTCTGCGGACGCGTCCAGGGTGGGGAATGCGCGCGGGTGGACCCCGGCCATTTCCTCCATGACGCGTACTACCTGGCAGCTGTAGCCGAACTCGTTGTCATACCAGACGTAGAGGACAAGGTTTTTGTTGGTGCTGATGGTGGCCAATCCATCCACGATGCCGGCGCGGCGTGAGCCCACGAAGTCGCTTGACACCACCTCGGGGGAATCTATGTAATCGATCTGCTTGCGCAGACCCGAATGCAGTGAAATCTCACGCAGGTAAGTGTTGACCTCATCCTTGGTGGTGGCGTTTTCTAGCGTCAGGTTCAGGATCGCCATGGACACGTTGGGGGTGGGGACGCGGATGGAGTTACCGGTCAGCTTGCCCTCGAGCTCGGGCAACGCCTTGGCCACGGCCTTGGCGGCGCCGGTTTCAGTCAGGACCATGTTCAACGCTGCTGAGCGGCCACGGCGATCGCCCTTGTGGAAGTTATCCGTCAAGTTCTGGTCATTGGTGAAGGAGTGAACCGTCTCCACATGGCCGTGCACAATGCCGTACTTGTCGTTGAGGACCTTCAGCACCGGGGTGATGGCGTTGGTGGTGCAAGAAGCTGCGGTGACAATCTTGTCCTCGGCGGTGATGGTGCCGTGGTTGATGCCGTGCACCACGTTCTTCAGCGTTCCCTTGCCCGGAGCGGTGAGCAAGACTCGGGCCACACCCGTGCTCGCCAGGTGCTGGGACAGGCCTTCTTCATCGCGCCAGCGGCCCGTGTTGTCCACGATCAGCGCGTTGTTGATGCCGAAGCTGGTGTAGTCAATGGTGGCCGGGCTGTCCGAGTAAATGACCTGGATGGCGGTGCCGTTGGCCTGGATGATGTTGTTCTCGTGGTCCACCGTGATGGTGCCGTTGAACGGTCCGTGGACGGAGTCGCGGCGCAGCAAGCTGGCACGCTTGGTCAGGTCCATCTCGCCGCCGTTGCGGACCACAATGGCGCGCAGTCGCAGGCCGTGGCCACCGCCGGAGTGTTCAATGAGGATGCGGGCCAAGAGACGGCCAATGCGGCCAAAGCCGTACAGAACAACATCGGTGCTGGTGCGTTCGTCGGCGCCGAAACGGTCAACAATGTCCGCCAGCTCGGTACGCAGGAAGGCTTCGAGATCAGCTTCTCCCGACGCTTTGAAACCGGCGTTGAGGCGGGCCAAATCCAGCGATGCGGCGCCAAGTTGCAGCGTCACAAGGGCCCGCAGGAGCGGCAGAGTTTCCTCCAGCGGAAGTTCAACTTCGTCGATCTGGCGGGCAAAGCGGTGAGCCTTCAACAGACTAATCACCGATTGGTTGATCAATGAACGGCCGTGAATGTTAGTCAGGACATTGTTTTCCCGGTACAGCTTCCCGATGAGCGGAATCATGGCCTCGGCCATGGTTTCGCGTCCGATCCAGGAATCCAGGACGACGTCGGAGTTGTTAGCCACGAGTTCTTGCACCACTGTAGTTACCCTCTTCTAGCTCAAAACACCCTTGGTTTAAGCCATCCTCAGTGTCTCAGGATGCGCATAGTACCGGCGAGTTCAGTGAGCGTACTCACTAGACCGGTCTATGTGCCAGCAGCGCCTCCCCCAGTGATGGCTGAAGCTACCGCGGCGAGAGGGGTGGAACGCAAATGCTGGGCCCGCCAACCGGTAGGCTCAAACGGTGCTAATTTTGCTTCCCCCTTCTGAAGGTAAAACCCCGCCCGACGCCGGAGCTCCCGTTGATCTGGCCGAGCTGAGTTTTCCCGAACTCACCATCGCCCGGCAGGACGTTGCGCAGGCGCTGGCCGCCGTTTCAGGGCAGGACGACGCCCTGAAGCAGCTGGGTGTTGGTGCCACCTTGGTTCAAGAAGTCAGCCGCAATACCCGGTTGGCCCACGAGCCTGCCGCACCGGCGCACAGCATCTACACGGGCGTGCTGTTCGACGCCCTGGGTTATGCGAGCATGAGCGCAACGCAACAGCGCAAGGCCGATGCCGCCGTCGTCGTTGTCTCGGGGCTGTGGGGTGCGGTGGGCTTTGCCGACAGGATTCCCGCCTACCGGCTGTCCATGTCAGTGGGCCTGCCAGGTCTGGGCAAATTGGCCAGTTATTGGAAACCGAAACTTGCCGCTGCTGTTGCAGGCCACGCGGAGGGGCATCTGCTGGTTGATTGCCGCTCGAGTACCTATGCGGCGGCTTGGGTTCCGGATCCGGTTCACACCGTGGCAGTGAATGTCTTCACCGAGCGCGACGGCGTCCGCAAAGTGGTCTCGCACTTCGCCAAACATACTCGCGGCGAATTGGCCCGGCATTTGTTGACCCGAGGCGGCAAGGCGCCGGAGACACCCGCGGCGCTGGCCAAGGCGGCCGCGGAAAAGTGGGTGGTGGAACTTGTGCCCGGCACGGCACGCAAGGCCCACGCTTTGAACATCATTCTGACGGACTGATACCCACCCATCCAGCGCATCTCCGATTCGCTTACCTACTCATGGGCGGCGCGTCGGCTGGGGCTGCCACGGCACCAATGATCTTGAACAATTCCAACGCCTGGTTGGGTACGCCGTCGGGATCATCGAAGGCGGCTTCGGTGTAGGTCACGGCAACCGCAATGGCAATCTTCTCTGACGGCAGCGAGGCTTCAACCGCTGAGTAGCCACCGAACATGGGATTTTGCAGCACCCAGTTGCCACTGAGCACCACGCCCAGCCCGTAGCTAAAGCCATTCCCCATTTCCGTACAGTTGATGCACCCGGGTACCTTGGTGGTCTTGCCCCGGAGGTTCGTGTCAATCTGGGCCGCATGGGACTCTGCCGAGAGAAGTGACCCGGAACCAATCGCGTCAGCTGACGTGGTCATATCGGTGATAGTTGTGGTTTGAATTGCGCCGCGGGCCAAGGTCCATGACGGGTTCCAGAAGCTGCTGTCTTCCATGAACCGTGTCGCGGCGGGCAGACCCAGGGCTTCCTTGCGCTCACCCGTATAGGCATGCAGCACCGGTTCCGGTATATAGGGTGTGTTCGAGCTTCGTGTCCCGGTCAGTCCCAGCGGTGTCAGAATTTTTTGCTGCAGCAGTTTCTCCAACGGCATCTCAGCGATTTTCTCAAGGGCCAGCCCCAACAAAACGTAATTGGTGTGTGCGTAGTTCCAGTTGGTCCCCGGTGCGTAGATCAGCGGCTTGGAGGTACCAAAGGCATACAACTCTTCCGGGGTCCACGCCCGGAACGGATCGGCGTATAACTCCTCTTGGAATGCCGGATCCGGCACATAGTCTTCATAACCAGACGTCATCTGAACCAGCTGCCCCAAGGTCACTTGGTCACTATGAGGCACCTCTGGCAGCCAGTTGGACAGCTTATCCGTCAGGGAAACCTTCTTCTCATCTACTAACTGCAACAAGGCCGTTGCCATATACGAGATCGCAACGGCACCGTTGCGAAAATGCATATCGGTGTTTGCCGGCACTCCCGGCATGGATTCGCCAAATGCTTCTGTTAGTACAGGCTCGCCTGCGACCGTGACACGCAAGATCACCGACCGCAGATTTCGCGCGTCCATCTCTTCTGCGACGATGGCCCGCACCTGCTCGGCCAGCTTTGGGTCGGCAGATGCCGCGGCAGGCAAGGACGACGCAGTTGATGCAGTTGATTCTGCTGGCTGCAGAGAACAGCCTGCGAGCGCAGGCACCGCCACCATGCCGTAGATCAGGCCGCTCTTGGCCTGTTTAAGCGCACTCATGTGACTCCTGTTTTCATCGTGGGGATAGCGCAACTTCCCTGACCCTATTCGGGCCACGGGGAAGCTGCCCTGCAACGATGCTAGTGCCGCGGTATCGGGTACGGAATGGACCCAGGTCGCCTCTTGGGAGCCACTTGGGAGCCATCTGGGAGCCTCCAGCGGACCGGCGCTGGCCGCGGCGTTAGTTATCGCTGAGGTAGTGCATGACCGCCAGCACTCTCCGGTGCGATTCCCCGTCCAGAGCCAGGTTGAGCGAGTCATAAATGCGAGAGGTGTGCTGCACAACGGCTTTTTCACTGAGGAACAGCTCCGCAGCAATCCGGGAATTACTGCGACCTTCGGCCATCAATGCCAGAACTTCTTGCTGCCGCGGGGTCAGTGCACGAATTGCTCCATTGGAGCGTTGGGCGCGCGCCACCATGAGCGCTACAACATCCTGGTCGAGAGCCATGCCGCCCGCGGCAACCTCCCGCAGCTGGCCCAGAAAGGTGTCAACGTCGGCGATGCGCTGCTTGAGCAGGTAGCCCACCTTGCCGCCGGAGGACCGCAGGAGCTCGTTGGCGTATCGCCGTTGCATATGTTGGGACAGGACCACCACTGCTATCTCCGGGTGCTTTGTCCGCAGGCGCAGTGCCGCCCGCAGACCCTCATCGCTGTGGGTCGGCGGCATGCGGATGTCGGTAATGACCAACTCCGGAAGGTGCAAACTAACGGCACTTTCCAATTCCACAGCGTCGCCGACTGCAGCCACCACCTCAAATCCACCCACTTCCAACACCAGCTGCAGTCCGTGCCGGAGCAGCGCCTCATCCTCAGCAATGACTCCGCGCATGGCAGCTCCACCTTGATCCGGGTGCCCTCCCCTGCTGGGCTGACTAGGTAAAAGAGGCCGCCCAGGACGTCCACCCGGTCACCCATGCCGCGCAATCCAGTGCCAGCATGGAGGTCTGCTCCACCTGTGCCGTCGTCGCGCACTTCCAGATGCAGCCACCCCTCCTGGACCATCAGCCCAACGTGAATCTTCGTGGCCTGCGAATGCTTCAAGGCATTGCTGAGCGCTTCGGCCAGGACAAAGTAGGCGGTACGTTCGACGGCGGAGGTGAGAGTGCCGCCGTCGAGCTCCAGTTCCAGCATGGTGGGGATGGGCATCCTGTCGGCCAGGTCCTCCGCCGCTTCAGCCAGGCCCCGCTCAATGAGGGCTGCGGGCATCACCGCGTGCACCAGCGCTCGCAGCTCCGCCGCAAAGAATCTATGCCCTGCCTCAGGTGCGTGGCCCGCTCAGCAGCGGCGGCATCCGATCCGTGTGATTTGGCCAGTTGCTGGGCCTCCAGCGCCAACAGGACAAGCTGCATTTGGAGACCGTCGTGCAGATCCCGGGCAATCCTGCGGCGTTCACGGTCCGCAGCTTCCACCAACCGCTCCCTGGATCGTTGCAGTGCGCCGTGGCTTTCCCGCAACTCCACGGTCAACCGTTCCCGGTCTACTGCGATGGCCACCACCTGCCCGGCGGCACGGACCAGCGCCGGCTCTTCAATGAGCGAGGAGTCGTAGGTGATGGCTCCCACTGTCCTGTCGCCCAGCACAATCTCCACCTGGCCCCGGTTGGTGCTTTGCGCCACCAGGGGAGCTGGTGAACCATCCTCGTTGACAAACACTTCGCGTTTGGGCACCCAAAAGGACAGGGTGGCAGAAGGGTCACCCAGCGCACGCACCAGAGCCGCGGCCAAGGCGGACCGGGCTCCCCCGGAGGCGCCCAGCCAAGATCCCAATTCCTCCAGCTCACCAGTCTTGGCGAATCCACCCCGGAGAATTCCGTGCCCGAAGGCAAGCGGGATTCCACCAATGACTATCAGCTGCAGCGCTGCCCTTACATCCGTGCTCAGGCCCAGCAGCGGACTCAGCACTTGGGCGACCAGTGGAACAAAGATCACGGCAAAGGTGCCATAGGCGAACAAGGGCAGCAGGACCCGGCGTTGTCCAGCGTCTGCCTCAACCAGACGCCTCATGAGGACCACAGCCGTGGCCAACATGACCACAGCCCCAGCCCATACCTGCAGCCACCGCGCAATACCCACCATGAGAGGGCTCTCGGCAAGGACCAGGAAGGGCACATCGATGTTGGTACGGAAGACATAGCTCGGAACCTGAAGCAGGAGCGAGTTTGTATAGGCGGCGAGCACGGTGACCTTTGACAGCCAGCCTTTAAGTCGGCCGGAAGGAAAGGCGTGCAGCATGTGGACAATGACAGCCAGGATGAGGGTGGAACCGATCGTGGACGCGGCCACGAAGACCGGTATGTCGCTGTTGCTCATCCCGTTCAAGAAGACAGCAAATCCACCAAACAGGATCAGGGCACCCAGCCGGTTTCCCGGGCGCCGGTGCCACGCCCGCAATCCGGCCAGCAGATAGACCACCGTAACAACAGGAAAGAGCACCATCACATGGCCCATCGGACCAGCTACGGGCAGCAGGAACCATTGCATGGCAGCCAAGGAAAAACCGGCCACAAAGATGACAACGAGAGAACGGTCAAGGGATCTGGCGAGCTTTAAACGCGGTGCCTTCTGGGCCATGGAACCCAATCTACCGGCCGGCCAACGGCGGTATGAACGTAGGACGCCAGCTGGCCGCGGTGTCTCTGGAGATCATTGTTTAGGTACCGGTGAGAATTCATGGCCAAGGGCCACCGAAACGGCTTCAAATATGCGGGTGGCTGGGTCCATGCAAGGCAGCGACTGTGGGGTATCCGGTAGCGTTTTCGACTCTGCGCATGCTCCGGAGGGGATGTCACTATTGGCCGCCACCACTACGGTGGTGTCAGTGTCTGTGTCGTAGAAAACTGAGGTGTTGTAGCCGGGAAGCTCCCCTGTGTGTCCCACCCAGCCGTCGATGCAGCCGAAGGCCAATCCATAGCCGTCTCCGTCAGGGAAGGAGGTTAGGCGCTCAATCTGTGCCACAGGCTCCAGCAAACCTTGACCCGTGCCCAAGGCCCGCCCGTAGACCAGCAAGTCCTGAACAGTTGAGACCATCTGTCCGGCGGTCCACGCCCAAGTGGGGTTCCACTCGCTGCTGTTGACCGGTGTTGCGACGCCTTCGGCGGTGCCCTGCAACGTGAATCCCTGAGCATGCGGATCCGGGTAGGGATCGCCGCCGCCGGGCATGGATGTGGCATTCAATTCAAGCGGTGTCAGGATCATCTCTTCCAACACCTGATCAAAGGGCTTGCTCGTCACCTTTTCCACCACTTTGCCCAGCAAAATGAAGTTCGTATTGGAGTAATTGAACTGCTCCCCCGGTGCGAACAGCGGTGGCAGGGCGAGGCCCATGGCAAGCAGACTTTCCGGTGTCCACGTCTGGGTTGGATCGTTAAACAGCGACACCATGAAGCCTTCATCCACGGTGTAGCTGGCAATTCCACTGGTCATGTTCAAGAGCATGCGCACGGTGATGGCTTCCCCGTTGGGCACCTCGGGTACAAAATTAGCGATCGGATCATCAAGTTTCAGCCGCCCATCCTGTGCCAACTGCTGGACCACGGTGCCCGTGAAAGTCTTGGTGACAGATCCAATGCGCTGATGCACCCCGGTGGTCATGGGAGCCTTGGCATCCGGGTCCGAGAGTCCATAGGCCTTTTGCCAGGTGCCTTCCGGACTGCGCACCGCCACAACGGCACCCTCGCTCGCGGCATCGGTGAAGCCCCGGGCTGCAGCAGCATCAAGGGCCTGCGCCTTCGCGGCACTGAGCGGCTGCGTGGCAGATGCTCCAGTGTGACGTGCGACGACGGCTCCCGGGTCAGCCACGCAGCTGACAGTTCCTGCCTGGGCAGATGTGGTCGATGTCGATGGGTCAGATGCGGCTGGCGGCGCACCACCGCAGGCAGCCAACAGAACCATTAGCCCGGCCGTAGCAGGTGCGAGGGTGAGCCGGGATCGGACTTTCATGGGGCACTCCATTCCGGGCAACGCAGTGCCCAGAACCATTCTTTCCGTTCATCGACCGCTCAACCATAGACCTAGGTCCATGCTGCGGGGTGCGCCGCTGTCTCGTGACCATCGGAACACCCCGCCTTGATAACCAGCTCTGGATGAGCTGCCGTGCTCACTTGCTGAGGGAATTCCGGTGCCTAGCTCCCGAGATACTCCTGCAAGACCTCCCATTTCAGCTTGCGCTCCGCCCCCTTGAACGCCGACTCGGTCAGCTTGCCCCATTCGCTGGGCACTTTGCAGATTTGCAGTTCTTCGGCATAGTTACTGACCGTTCGATCTCCTACTTGAACTTGGTGTGCAGCATCATAATCTGCGATGACTTTTCCGACGATCTTGTCCGCGGAGTCCTCCATCCAGGTACACCAGTAGGTGACGGCGCCGACAGCTGTTCCCGCAGCAGCAGGCTCGGCGAGCGCTCCTGGTGGAGATTTTGGTGTGTCGTCAGCTTTGATGGGGACCGTGATTTTGCCGCCGGTAGCCCGATACCAGTTGTCCCCTTCGCCCAAGAAGTACACATCCGAGGAATAGCGGTCCATTTTGTCGGTGTAGTAGAAGGCTCCCACAGACCAGAATGGCACTTCTGCCTCGCCACCTTGACTCACGTCAAATTTGTTGGTGAGCTCATAACCAAATGTTGTTTCCGAGCTGACCTCGATGCTGGTCTTGGACTTGCCAACTATCTCATCGGCCTCTTGCTCATACCCAACCTTGACGCCGAACATTTGCTCAAAGTTGTTGGTTACCTCCCTCGAAAAGGTGAAATCGAAGTCCTGCTTACCGCTAGTACCGGACCCGTTGGCGTAGAGCATACTTCCCTTGCTCGGGTTCGGAACAGCAGGTTCTGCGGTGATGTGTTCCACTCCGCCCTGGGTGAGAACGCATTGGCCGTCAGCGGAACCGCAAGCCTCTATGATTCCGCGCTGCACCGCCTCCACCTGGCCGTTCAACGTATCCACCGCAGCCATCTGCACAACAAACGTTGTATCGTCATTCCACTTGATATTTGGCTTGGTCATCGCGGTCGGTTCGCAGGTGAACGGAGTGTCACCGGCCACCAGAGTTCCTGCATTGTTGGGATCTCCGGAGTAGATCTCACAGTCCGCACTCGGAAACCACCTCACATGCGACTTGTAATTCTCGGCGAAACCTTTCACCCAGTAGCCGCTCGAAGCGCCGTCTAGCAAGATCTCATAAACAAAATAAGCCTGTGCGTGCGTAAGCGGCTCTGCATGCTTGTGCGGCGAGTTCAGCGCCGATGCCGTCCATGTTAGGGACTCCCCACTGGAAATGGTGGCATATTTCGCGTCCCTCACCGGTATCCCAGCGCCGTCGAAGGGGTACCACTCTGTGCCGTTCATGACGATGCGGTGATCCTGGTTCGCCGTTCCGAAGATTCCCTTGTCCAGGGACAACTTCGGAGCACTGTCGTCAACATTGCTGACACGGATGGTTCCGGTGATGTCAGCCCAGGAATAAATTCCGACCTCACCACCGGCCACCAGTACCCCGGATTGGCCTGAAACAGAACTGCCTTCACAGCCGAAGGGCGAATCATCATCGATGTCGATCACGGACCCCTTGTAGAGGACGGCGCATTCAGTGTCTACCGCAAGTGACCCTCCGGTGCGGCTCACCACGGAGGTGTACTGCGCCGAATAATCGGTTAATGTGCCGGTGTCGTTCAGTTGCACCGTGAGGACAACCGTGTGGTGTCCTTCGGCCGTCGGCATGGGGTAGTTCCACTGCAGGTGGCGTCCTTCCCCGTCTACCCATTCATTTACGTCCTGGACAGGACCGACGCCGCCGGTTCCGTCGTAGTTGATCTGGGGATGATAGGGGTAGACGTCGGATCCAAAGGTGTACCGCAGGTGGACACCGTTCGCTTGCGTCTGCACCGCCTTGCGTTCAATGGTCTGCACCGCGCGCGGCAGTACCTTAGGTGTTTCGGGGATCCCGTCGGCGGTGTCTTCTGCCGCAGGAGCCGGCGCAGGCTCACTCGAGGCTGGAGCCGGCGCAGGCTCACTCGTAGCCGGCACGGCAATGGAGGGCGCCGGCGTTGGCGTTTCCACGGCGTCCACGGCCCACGCCGCGTTGGGGCTGCCAACGAGGAACACGGCCGCTACAGCCAGGGCACTAAAGGCAGCGGCGCACCGGCGGCTGCGTGATCGGATGGTGTTCGCTTCACTCATGGGAGGGTTCCTAGATATTGTCAAAGAGGGGCAAGTGCCAAGCGGATGGAGCAGTTGCCTAAGAAGCCAGGCTCAGCTGCCAGCTACGGAAGGCAGCCAGCTCGGTGTGCAGCGTGGTCGCTGCAGCCGCTGCATCGCTCGCGTGGCCATGCAGTACGACGTCTTGGACGTCATCAATCGCGTGGAATGCCGGCAGCAGCCGTTCAAGCGCTTCCGGTGCGTCGTCGGCGGACAGGTCCAGCTGCGTCATGAGCACAACTTCGGAGAGCGATACAGCCGTGTTGGCCACAGCTTTCCGGGTGGCGCCACGATCCTTTGCGGCAATTGCCGCGTCGAGCTCCAGCAGATACGCCTCGGCGTCGGCGTATGGATCCTCTGACATGGCGGCATCGACGACTGCGTCGTCGTAGGGGCCGGGTTCTGCTGCCAATAGTGGATCAAAGGCGGCCTTCGCACCCGCCTGGTCACCTCCCGACACCGCATCTGCGAGTGTGATGACTTGCTCGAACCGAGGCACCCAATTGGCGTATTGTTCTGGGTCCTCCGCCGCTTGATCGAGCGCGTGTGCAACATGCTCGAGCGTGTTCGCGACAACGATCCATGAGTTTTCGAAGTCTTCTTCAAGCCAGGAATCGAGCACCGGCAGGGTTAGGGCGGAGGCCTGCTCGGCGGTCGCGGGCGGTCTCAGATCCACCATCGGGGCGCCCGCCTTGTGCTCTGATGCCCCTGTCATCGCAGCGTTGACGCCCACGGCAGCGCAGACGCCCGACAGCACCACCGCGACAATCGCTGCGATGATCTTTCCCCGACTCTTAAATCGCCGGTCATTCGGCGAAATGTTTTCACTCATGGCAGCAACGCTACGGACTGCGCGGCCAGCGGACTAGAGACCTGGGTCCCCACTGTGGAGGCTGAAAAACGGGTGTTCGGCTACTTTTTAGATACTGTCGTCCATGTGCAGGTTAGGGCGTCACGAGTTCTATCTCGAGCATGTCGGCATTTTCCAGGCAGGCCGGGTGGTGTCCGGACCCACGTCGCCGAATATCATCCTCAGTGGCTAAGCCGTGGATTGGGCCACAGCCTGGGGCGGAGAACAGAACACCAATCCCAGACTCAATGAAAATGCCGCCGTTTGGGACAAATGCCATGGTTTGATCCATGGGATTTGTCCCAAACGGCGGCATTTGTGCAACAACACCGGGCCGGGGTGAGCTACCGCTGAGTCCGTGCCGGTTTTAGCTCCACTCCTCCGAGCGGACCAGGATGGCACCGGAATCCGGGCACATCACGATTGTTTCCGGGCTGGCCTTCTTAATCTCAGCCAAGTCGCCGGCGCTAATGTGCATGCCGGAGCCTTCGGACTTGCCGTGGAACAAGCGCGCTGCGCCCACACCGTACTTAGCCAGGGAACGCTCGTAGATCGCCATGAGTGCGGGATCAAAGGTAGCTGCCAGCTCGGCCCGTTCTGCCAGAATGGCATCTCGTTCCATCTTCAGTCCGCCAAGCTTGCTGCGGACCTCATCGAGCACCTCATCGAGGACACTTTGCATCTGGGTGACCAGATCACGTTCGGCCGTAGCTTTAGCGGTGGCTTCCTCAAAAGCTTCCATGGCCTCGAGCTCAGTGTCTTCAAGTTCACTGCGGCGCCGTGTCAGGGACTCGATTTCGCTCTGCAGCGCCATTAGATCCTTGGACAGGCCAGTGCCACTGTTCAGCCTGGCCTCATCGCGCTCAATCCGGGCCACCACGGCGGCCACATCGTCTTCGGACTTGGTCAGCGCCCGCTGAGCGTCGCTGACAGCCGTGTCCAGGACCACTAAATCGCTCTTGGCCACGGTGACGCCAGCATGCAGATCCGGGAGTCTGGGATCTTCCTTCAACGCTTTTGCCTGGACATCGAGTGCGCGTAACTTTCCATCCAGTACTTGGACCTCGAGTAAACGCATTTGTTCGGCCGGTGCTGCCTTAGCCATGTAAATCCTCCAGTTGCATCAAATCCTGTTGCATCAAGGTGATGCGCTGTCTGCTTTAGTTCAAGCCTAGTTCCCGGGAGTCAGAATAAAGTCCCAGGGGTCCGTGTTGGTCTGGCTCAGCGCCAGTTCTGCCTCAAAGCCTTGGTCACCGAGGACGTTGCCAAGAGCAACCATGGCGTTAGGTAGCCACAACCATTCGCTGGCAAAGTGTGAAAGATCAATAAGGTAGGGCCTGCCATCAAGGCGCGCTTCTCGAGCCTCGGAGGCCGGGTGGTGGCGCAGATCGGCGGTGACAAAAACATCAGCGTCGCTGGCTCGCACCGCATCGAAGAGGCTGTCCCCAGCACCGCCACACACAGCAACTTTGCGAACTAGCGCATCCTTATCTCCAGAAACCCGCACTCCCCCGGCCACGGCGGGCAGAGTCAAAAACACTTTGGCGGCTAGGTCACCGAGCTTTTCAGGAGCGGGCAAGAACCCCACCCGGCCAATCCCCTCTTCAGCCAAACCATTGGGCGCGGGCATCAGTGGCAGGACCTCATCCAGCTTCAAGATGTCAGCCAGAACATCAGAGACACCACCCACAGCACTGTCGCCGTTGGTGTGCACCGTCAACAAAGCGCAACCGCCCTCAATCAGGCTATGAATGGCCCGGCCCTTGCCGGTGGTGGCGGCCACTGAATTAACGCCCTTGAGTAGCAGCGGGTGGTGGGTGATGAGCAGCTGGGCTCCCCACTCCAACGCTTCTTCAATGACCTCAAGTGTGGGGTCCACGGCAAACATGATCCGCTCTACCCTGGCTTCCAGACGCCCCACCACCAGGCCCACGCGGTCCCAATCCTCTGCGAGCGATTCCGGCCACAGTTCTTCTGCAGCGAGGAGGACATCGGAAAGAACAGGGGTTTGTAGAGGAGCCACAAGCTCAGTGCCCTGCACAGGTTCGAGGCCAGAGCCGAAAGAATCCTCCGAGACGTCTTCTTCCGATTCCAGCATGTCGGTGCCGCCTTCGTCGTCACCGATCAAGTCGGCAGCGGCGGGCTCATCAGAAGTTTCCGCGCCAGAAAAAGTGGCGTCCGCGCCAACTACCGACAGTTCCGGAGTGACGGCGAGGTGGGCACCTGCATCACTTCCGTCGTCGGACGTGGGAAAAGTTGGTTCCTTGCTCATACTTCTAGCTTACTGGCGGGCAGGAGGTACAGGACACATCGGTGCCGCACGGGAATCTTGAGAGCCGTTAATGACTTATAAATGACCATGAAGACTTTTGTAATGGGCGGCGGCTGCTTTTGGTGCCTAGATGCCGTATATCAGATGACCCGCGGCGTGGAATCGGTGGTGTCCGGCTACACCGGCGGAGCCCTTCCCAACCCGAGTTATGACCAAATTTGCACAGGAATGACCGGGCACGCCGAGATTGTTTCCGTGACTTTCGACGAGACCATCATTCCGGCGGAGGTCATTTTGGACATGTTTTTCATCCAGCATGACCCCACCACTTTGAACCGCCAAGGGTACGACGTCGGCACTCAGTACCGCTCAGTCCTGTACTACCGCGATGAGGCCGAGGAAGCAGAGTTCCGGGCAGCGATCGAACGTAACCAGCCGCTGTGGTCGGATCCGATCGTGACCGAGGTGTCCCGGCTCGGTGTGGTCTATGAAGCCACCGAGGATCACCAGGACTTTTACGCTCGGCGCCCAGAGGTTGGCTATTGCCAGGTCATTATCAACCCAAAAATCTCTAAAGTTAGAAAACATTACGCGAAGTGGCTCACTGCCTAGAACCAAACTAAGGTACTGGATACGCTGACGACTAAGTACAGCGTCACTAGTTCCCGCGCGAACTCACGCACTCCTCCGCTTCACAGACTTATTAAGGACCACTCATGGCACGTATTTATGACAATGTCACCCAGCTGGTTGGCGGCACACCGTTGGTGCGCCTGAACCGCCTGACCGAGGGCCTTAACGCCACGGTCGCTGTGAAGCTGGAATTCTACAACCCGGCCAACAGCGTCAAGGACCGGATCGGTGTCGCCATTGTTGACGCCGCCGAAGCCGCTGGTGTGCTCAAGCCCGGTGGAACCATTGTTGAAGGCACCTCCGGCAACACCGGAATTGCTTTGGCCATGGTGGGCGCCGCACGCGGTTACAAGGTCATCTTGACCATGCCGGAGACCATGTCCACCGAGCGCCGCGTCATGCTGCGCGCCTATGGTGCCGATATCGTACTGACCCCGGGGTCTGAGGGCATGCGTGGCGCTGTGGAGAAGGCGAAGGAAATCGTCGCCACCACCGAGAACGCTATCTGGGCCCAGCAGTTCGCCAACCAGGCCAACGTCGACATTCACCGCACCACCACGGGTGTGGAAATCTGGGACGACACCGACGGCGCCGTGGACATTTTCGTTGCTGGCATCGGCACCGGCGGCACCATCACAGGTGCTGGCCAGTACCTGAAATCACGCAAGCCGGGTCTGAAGGTTGTGGCGGTTGAGCCCATCGATTCAGCCATCCTCAACGGCGGCACACCCGGTCCGCACAAGATCCAAGGCTTGGGCGCGAACTTCATCCCCGAGATCCTAGACCAGGACATCTACGACGAGGTACTGGACGCCACCCTTGAAGATTCCGTGGCGTTCTCCCGAGCACTCGGAAACCAAGAAGGCATCCTGGGCGGTATTTCCGCTGGTGCCGCAATATGGGCTGCCATCGAATTGGCAAAGCGTGAAGAAAACGCCGGCAAGCTCATCGTTGCCGTGGTTCCCGACTTCGGCGAACGCTACATTTCAACTGTGCTCTACGATGACATCCGGGGCTAAGCACCAAATCCCCGAAGGTTCACGGGCGGATGGTTCACGGGCGCAAGTGACCTGAACCTAGGGGGGCTTCGCGCGCGGGGCACATCCACCGCGCGTGGGCCCAGAAGTCCACATTGTGGTTACTGGAATTTTTCCCGCATTACTGACGCTATGTCAGTAATGCGGGTCTTCTGGTCTGTGGCCCCAAATGCATGGCAAACTCCGCCGACACCAGGTGACGGCAATAAACTGAAGGAAGTCTGTGGGATTTTTCGGCAGAATGCGTGAAGACCTAGAATCGGCCCGGTCACATGACCCGGCGGCCCGGGGCTCCATGGAGAACTTGTTTGTCTATTCCGGCCTGCATGCCATCTGGGTGCACCGGCTGACACACAAAATGTGGGCCGTTCCGGTCCTGCGTTTCCCGGCCCGGGTCCTCTCTCAGCTCACCCGCTCCGCCACCGGCATTGAGATCCACCCCGGCGCCACGGTGGGCCGGCGATTCTTTATTGACCACGGCATGGGTGTGGTCATTGGCGAAACCAGTGAAATTGGCGACGACGTCATGATCTACCACGGCGTGACCCTGGGTGGGCGCTCGCTTGAAAAAACCAAGCGCCACCCCACCATCGGCAACCGAGTCACCATTGGTGCTGGCGCCAAGGTCCTGGGCCCCATCACCATCGGCGACGATTCTGCCGTCGGCGCCAATTCCGTGGTGGTCAAGGATGCTCCTGCAGCGTCCATTCTGACCGGCATCCCTGCCACCATCCGGCACCGCGACGCCCGCAAGGAAATGGCCCCGGCAGTAGATCCCGCGGAGTACATTGACCCCGCCATGTGGATCTGATATTCCCTGGGCCCACCCCGGCGAGGCTCCCGCTTCGAGCTTGCCAGAAACGGCACCTGCTGGAGTACGACGGCGGGGGGGCGAGGGGGGGTCTGAGAGGGGAGGGCGACTGGCCGGGTCGTCGAACGAGAGGG
>NZ_JBTNDB010000025.1:0-49968 GCF_054511175.1 Arthrobacter sp. Sr24
AAACGATTCTGGCGGGTTTTTTTGGGGGAATTGGTGGGGGGGGGGGGGATGTGTGGTTCCGGAGCAACACCTACCCCCCACTATCCAGGAGAGTTAATTTCCGCCCGGGCTCAAAACGTCCATGATCCGGTTGAGGTCTGCAACAGATGCAAATTCGATGCTGACTTTTCCCTTTCGGGCACCCAAAGAGATCTTGACATTGGTATCAAGCCTGTCAGCCAGCGAAGTAGCTAAGAAGTCCAGCCGTTCGTGACGTGGGCTGGGCGTCTTTGACGCAGGCTTCTTTCCATCAAGTGGTGCCTGGTATAACTGGACCGCTTCTTCCGTAGCCCGGACCGACATACCTTCGGCCACAATCTTCTGGGCCAGGTTCTCCATAGCTTCTGAATCGGGCAATGCCAGCAACGCACGCGCGTGCCCAGCCGACAATATTCCTGCCGCAACGCGCCGCTGGACAACAGGCGGAAGCTTCAGTAAACGGAGAGTATTGGACACTTGTGGCCTTGAACGGCCAATTCGGTCTGCTAATTGCTCGTGGGTGGTGCCAAAATCTTCCAGCAACTGCTGATATGCAGCAGCCTCTTCAAGCGGGTTGAGTTGGCTGCGGTGGAGGTTTTCAAGCAGAGCATCACGCAGGAGATTGTCATCGGAGGTATCCCGGACAATGACGGGAATTGTAGCCAATCCTGCGGCCTGGCTAGCACGCCAACGGCGCTCACCCATGACTAGCTCATATGGTTTGTCGCCCTTTTCCGATGATTTACGGACAACAATGGGCTGTAAAACGCCAATTTCACGTACTGAATGAACCAGTTCGGCCATGTCTTCTTCATTGAAGACAGTACGTGGTTGTTTACGGTTGGGATGAATTTCCCCAACCGGCAATTCCATAAACGTAGCGCCGGGAACTTCAACGAGTTCAGCAGGTTCAGCGCTTGCCGGCTTCCTCGCAGCCCTTGTAGGCGTTGTGGCCGGTTTGCGTCCCTTTGGTTCAGGGAAGAACAAATCCACGGGACGTGTCGGCTGTGAAGTGCCTGTCTCATCTCCTGAAGAGTTCGGGATCAAGGCACCCAAACCGCGACCGAGACCCCTGCGCTTGTCAGTCATTGAGACATCCTCCGTTGAATAAATCCCGAATAGTGCGGGTTCTGATGAAATTCATAGTGATTTGCAACGATTCTAGCTGACTAACTGCATTAGTTCGTAGACCGCTCAGCCAATTCGGCAGCGGCCTCAAGATAAGAAAGCGCCCCTGTTGAGGAAGGATCATAGGTCATGACCGTCTGCTGGTAGCTGGGTGCCTCGGAGATTCGGACAGACCGTGGAATCATAGCCTTCAAAACCTGCTGCGGAAAATGCTCCCGCACGTCAGCTGCCACATGAGCTGCCAAGTTAGTGCGTCCGTCATACATGGTCAGCAAGATCGTGGATACCACCAGATCAGAATTCAAGTGTTTCTGAATCATCTCAATATTCTTCAGAAGCTGACTCAAACCCTCTAGAGCGTAGTACTCACACTGAATAGGAATCATAACCTCGTTAGCCGCGCAGAACGCGTTAACCGTCAGGAGCCCGAGGCTTGGTGGGCAGTCAATGAAAATGAAGTCAAGGCGCTCTTGCCCGTTCTTCTCACGAAACTTTACATACTCATCAATCGCTCGCCGAAGCCTCTGTTCACGGGCAACCAATGAGACCAGCTCAATCTCAGCACCGGCCAAGTGTATAGTCGCAGGAGCGCAGTACAAATTTGCAATATCAGGGCATTCAGCTATTACCTCTGCCATGGGTACGTCATTGATCAGGACGTCGTAGATGCTGTCTACGTCTGCATGATGAGGCACACCCAAGGCTGTGGAGGCATTGCCCTGCGGATCATTGTCAATGACGAGCACTTGCAACCCGGCCGAGGCCAAGGCTGCCGCAATATTCACCGTAGTTGTGGTCTTTCCAACGCCACCTTTTTGATTGGCAACAGTCAGAATTCGGGTCTTGGAAGGGCGGGGAAGCTTCCTCCCCAGTAGTCGTTCACGCCGCTTCGTTTCACTTACCAGTTGACTAGCAATGGGGCTGCTGTCATCAAAAGCGTCATCCAATGAACTCAAGGTGTCCACCTTTGTTTCACGTGAAACAACGGTAACCGAACTACGCTGGTTTCTATCAATCGAATAAGGTTGATTTGAGGCATTTGAACGTGCCGACCCCAATGTCATGAACGGAGGGATCCGTTGCGAAGCTGCTTCGCTACTGGTCACGCTGACACTCTCACTTTCCTGTGGCGATGGTTGCCAACCTCTAGCCTATCGTTTGATTCACACAGTCGTGGGAATCAGCGCCGCTTCACCTGAACACGGACCACAGTTGTGGGCTCCTCCAAGATGTCCTGACCGGCAATCAACACCTCAGTCTTGACCCCACCCAACTTTTTAAGGACCTTACCGGCCTTGGAAATTTCTTCCTCTGCAGTGCGTCCCTTGATAGCCAGGAGCACCCCCTCACCGCCAAGTAGCGGGATGGTCAGCGGCGCCAAGGTATTCAGAGCCGATACCGCGCGGGCAGTGACCACTGAACATTCGACCTTGCCGATCGCAGCTTCAGCGCGCGAACGGATAATTTCTACATTGTTCAGCCCGAGATCCATAACCACCTCTTCAAGCCAAATAACACGGCGTTCAAGTGGCTCAATCAGCGTCAGGTACAGGTCAGGGCGGGCAATGGCAAGACACAGACCAGGGAGGCCCGCCCCACTGCCCACATCGGCGACCTTGGCGCCGTCGTCAATCAGTTCAGCTACGACGGCACAGTTTAGGACGTGCCGGCTCCACAAACGTGGTACTTCTCTGGGGCCAATCAGCCCGCGTTCGATGCCTGACGTTGCCAAGTGCTCAACATAGCGCTTGGCCAGTTCAAGTCGATCGCCAAAAATACGTTCGGCTGCAACCGTTTCTTCTGCAGTAAGTTCCACCACTATTTGTGTCCTTATAAAGTTCAGGTCCCGGTCGCTCCCCTGAGGCAGCGGCCGGGACCGTTTGCTAACTCTTGAAAAACTGCGACTTAGTGCGCAGCACTCACCACGATGTGGCGGCGGGCGCCTTCGCCCTCAGATTCTGATTCCAGGCCCAACTCGGCAATCGCGTCGTGCACGATCTTGCGTTCGTAAGCTCCCATTGGTTCCAATGCCACAGATCCCTCACCATTGTTAATCTGATCGGCCGCTGTCTGAGCAATCTTGGCCAGTTCAACGTTACGCCGGTCACGGTAGCCGGAAATATCCAGTACCAATCTGGAGCGGTTTTCCGTAGCTGAGAGGACACTCAAACGTGTCAGTTCTTGCAGGGCATCGAGAACCTCGCCGTCCTGACCAACAAGACTCTGGAGTGAATCTGTTTCTTCATCGGCGACGATCGAAATATAGGTCCGCCCATTGCGGATTTCAATGTCAATATCTCCATCGATATCGGCGATGTCAAGAAGTTCTTCGAGGTAGTCGGCTGCAATGTCGCCTTCCTCTTCCAGCCGGCTGGCACCGGTTTCCGCCGGGGCGATTACCTCTGCTGTTTCGGTTACTTCATCAGGGACAAGCTGCGATTCCTCAGGCATTATTTCTTCTTCCTGTTCTTGCGTTGTGGCTGGATCCGCTGGCCCTTGAGGTCGGGAGTCTCTTCAATGACTTCTTCCTCGACCTTCTTTTTAGAGGCACCCAGCAGCGGCAGACCCTTGGCCTCTCGACGCTTCTGGTATTCCTTGTAAGCAGGCGACCCTGGGGTCGGCATCTTGCGAATAACGAAGAACTGCTGTCCCATGGTCCACAAGTTAGTAGTGGTCCAGTAGATCAGGACACCGATGGGGAAGTTAATTCCACCAATGCCGAAGACGAGCGGTAGTACATAAAGCATCATCTTCTGCTGCTTCATGAACGGGCCCTGCATAGCTTCTTCAGACATGTTCTTGGACATGATCTGCTTCTGCGTAATGAACTGTGAGGCGATCATGGCCAGAATCATCACGATCGAGAGCAATGCAATGGCAGGCGTCAGGTTGCCTCCCTGGAAGGAGGGTAGCAGCGCATCAGAAAGTCGAGCACCAAAGATGGTGGCCTCGTCAAACTGCACCACCTCAGAGTGGGTCAGTGCACCAATACCCTTGCTTTCGGAGTTGGCCTTGGCCACGCCGGAAAGCACCTGGAACAGCGAGAAGAAGAACGGCATCTGGATCAGCATGGGCAAGCATGCAGAGAAGGGGTTGGTCCCATGCTCCTTGTACAGCGCCATCTGTTCCTGGCCCATGGCCTGGCGGGATAGCTGGTCAGTCTTGCCCTTGTACTTGGCCTGCAGCTTCTTCATATCCGGCTGCAATGCCTGCATGCCACGCTGAGCCTTGATCTGCTTTACAAAGACAGGAATCAAAGCTGCACGGATCACCAACACCAGACCGATGATGGCCAAGGTCCAAGTAACGCCGGAGGCGCCATCCAATCCCAAGAAGGTCAAACCGTCATGGAACTGCACCATGATCCATGAAACGACCCATTTGAAGGGGAACAGAATTGTATCGAAGAAGCCCATAATTCTCTATCTATCTCCTCAAGCCGCTTTGCGACTTTGCGTTTCCTGTTGCTTGGCCAGAAATACATCCGGATGGTTCAGCTGGACAATCAAGGGCACTGTGGACGGGTCATCCCAATCCACAACGGCCGGCGAAGGAACCGGATCCAAACCGCCGGCACTCCAAGGATGACACCTAAGAACTCGCAGTAGTGAAAACCATGTGCCCTTGACGGCGCCGTGAACAGTCACGGCCTCAAGAGCATAAGCCGAACATGACGGAAAAAACCGGCACACCTGCCCATAAATGGGTGAGATGGCGCGCCGGTATAATTTCAAAACTATTATAAGAATATTGCGAGGAAGATGCCACAAGAAACGCACGACGGCGGTAGCCCACCTAGGTGCACGGCTTTGAGTTTGTGAACGGGTCACAAAACATCTTCTCCTTTAGACTCGTGTGCCTTGTCAACTGTTGGTGTTGAAAGTAATGCCGAAGAGCCCGCTGACTTCGCCCACAAGCGCGTGGAGGCAACGGAAAATGCTTTTCGGTAGTCCATGACTAGATCACTGAAGGAAGCCTGAGCAGAAACGGGCAAGGCCCGAACAACTACATTGACTCCATATGGATGCTGCCTAATTGTCTCAACAACAATCTCCCTTAGTCTCCTTTTAACGAGATTACGGGTCACAGCGTTCCCAACAGTCTTCGCGACGATGAACCCAACTTGGCTGGGTACATCAAACGAAGTGGACACCATATACAACACTACGTTCCGGCGCCCATTTCGGACACCGGAACGTACAGTATGTGAGAAGTTGGCGGAAGTCCGCATTCTATTCTTGGTGGCTAGCACCTGCGATCGACCACTACTTCACTAAGGCTTGACGAATCGTCAAGCAGTTATTGTTTAGGCCGACAGCTCTACGCGACCCTTGCCACGGCGGGCGGCCAGAATGGCGCGGCCGGCGCGGGTGCGCATACGAAGGCGGAAGCCGTGCTTCTTGGCACGACGGCGGTTGTTCGGCTGAAAAGTCCGCTTGCTCACGGTAGTTACTCCAAGACAATCAAAGATGCGCCTTGCCCGTAGCTAACAGGTAAGAAAGGGGTCGACGCTAAGTAAATGGATGCCTGCTCGATTCACTCCTCGATAAAGAGGTGCGCACGCCGAGGCGCGAAACAGACACATGGGACTTCACAACGTTAGGTCACCCAACACCCGCCAGTCAAGCTGGGGCAAGATCATCAGCCTGCAAAATCTACCCAGCGGTCCATCTTTAGACCCTCAAAAGCCTCCACAAGCACCCGATGAGTGGTCATCCACAGCTGTGCATAACTAAGTGGACAAATTCTGTGGATGAGGCACTGAAGAGTACACCGCTGTGATATTTATCCACAAGCACTTTCCTCCGCTATCTTCTAGCGTATCCATCCTCTAGGCTAAGCCCGTGGCAAGTTATCCACTGATGTGCATAACTCTGTGGATTACTTCGTTTTGGAGCATCTGCGCACATCAAAATTGTAATTTTTTGTGTGTAACAGACGTCACGCTCAAAGTGTGTGTGAATTAAGAGATTTCTGGCCCAACGGCTGGCAGTAAGGATGGAAAGGTCAATGAGCACTGAGGACATCAACGACGTAGGCAGTTCCTGGCGGCGAGTCATTCGGATTCTTGAACAGGACGACCGGGTTTCACCCCGTCAACGTGGTTTTGTGGTTCTCACCCAGCCTCAGGGACTGATTGGCAACACCTTGTTGGTAGCAGTTCCCAACGAGCTCACCCGCGAGGTTCTTCAAAACCAGCTACACACAGCTCTGAGCAACGCCTTAGCCCAGGTCTTCTCGGAAGAGATCAGCTGCGCTTTCAGTGTCAATGCAGACTTAGTACCTCCTGCTAAAGAAGAGGAGCCGGCCCCGGCCTCAACTCCGGTGCGTAGCGAAAACACGGCCCGTGTTCCGGAACCCACAGAGCACATTTCAAAGCCTTCACCGATGCTGCCCAGCACTTCTCAGGAATTTGGCCGTCTAAACCCGAAGTATGTTTTTGATTCCTTCGTGATTGGTGCCTCCAATCGTTTTGCTCACGCAGCCGCCGTCGCGGTAGCTGAAGCTCCGGCAAAGGCCTACAACCCGTTGTTTATCTACGGAGATTCTGGTCTTGGGAAAACCCACCTGTTGCATGCCATAGGCCACTATGCCCGCCGTCTCTATACGGGTATCCGGGTGCGCTATGTGAACTCTGAGGAGTTCACCAATGACTTCATCAACTCCATCCGTGACGATGAAGGTGCCAGCTTCAAGCAGCTGTACCGCAACGTGGACATCCTCCTGATTGACGACATTCAGTTCTTGGCCAATAAGGACGCTACACAGGAAGAGTTCTTCCACACCTTCAATGCCCTGCACAATCACAACAAGCAAGTAGTCATCACCTCTGACCTACCTCCCAAACGTCTTCAAGGCTTTGAGGAACGTATGCGTTCGCGATTTGAGTGGGGTTTGCTCACCGATGTCCAGCCGCCCGAGTTGGAAACGCGCATCGCCATTTTGCGCAAGAAGGCCATTGGCGAGGGACTCTCTGCTCCCGACGACGCTCTGGAATACATAGCCTCAAAGATCTCTACGAACATCCGCGAACTAGAAGGGGCCCTCATTCGGGTCACGGCCTTTGCTAGCTTGAATCGGCAGCCGGTGGATGTTGGCCTGGCAGAGCTTGTTCTCAAAGACCTCATCACTGATGACGGCGCCCAAGAGATCACTTCCACGGCAATCCTCGGTCAGACAGCTGCGTACTTCAATATTTCTTTGGAAGAGCTGTGTAGCAAGTCCCGGACCCGGACACTTGTGACCGCCCGCCAGATTGCCATGTACCTCTGCCGTGAGCTTACTGACATGTCCTTGCCCAAGATTGGACAGGAATTTGGTGGCCGGGACCACACAACAGTGATCCACGCGGACCGGAAAATCCGGGAACTGATGGCTGAACGTCGGGCCATCTACAACCAGGTAACCGAACTCACTAACAAGATCAAACAGCAGCAACGTGAGGGATAACCCGCGGAGCGGGAAAAAATCTGAGAAATTAACAGGTGTGGATAAGCCTGTGGATTACTCGGGTACAACCATCCTTAACCTGCGGATAACTCCCCGTCCGCCTGTGGATCATTAAAACCGCCGAAAAAGTTCTCCACCGATCCCCACAGCCATAAGCGGGCTAGCCCCACAGCCTGTGCACAGCCAAATTCGTCTAGACCACGTGGACAGAGCCACTTATCCACAGTATCCACAGGACTTATTAACACTACGAACTACAAGAATCTTTCGTTTCAAACAACATTCACCTTTTGCTCCAATCCACCCAGCTGACAGCTAGGACCAATGCCCAAATGGGTTGGTCAAGGCGCTAAGCTATCTCCAAGCATGTAATTTCCTCCGTGGGTCAACTACCCAAGGAAACGACCCATTGCATCATCAAAATTTTTCGCACCATGAAAGGCGGCACCCTTCCGTGAAGTTCCGAGTCGAACGGGATGTTCTGACCGAAGCAGTCAGCTGGGCCGCACGATCCTTGTCTCCACGTCCTCCTGTTCCGGTTCTCTCAGGACTGTTGCTGAAAGCTGAAGCGGGAACCTTGAGCCTGGCCAGTTTTGATTATGAGATCTCGGCACGTCTGCAAATCCCAGCAGATATCACCGAAGAGGGGACCATTTTGGTCTCTGGACGTTTGCTTGCAGATATTTGCCGCAGCCTTCCTGCTGCTCCGGTTGATATTGAAACCGATGGCACTAAAGTCACTTTGACCTGCCGTAGCAGTCGTTTTCACCTGGCCACCATGCCTGTGAACGATTATCCAGAACTACCTGCTCTACCTGATATCAGCGGAACAGTTGACGGAGAAGCCTTTGCTCAGGCTGTTTCCCAGGTCATCATTGCCTCAAGCAAGGACGACACCTTGCCAGTTCTCACAGGCGTGAAAATGGAGATTGAAGGAGACCTGATCACCCTTTTGGCTACCGATAGGTACCGCCTGGCACTGCGTGAAGTTCGTTGGAACCCGTCCAGCCCTAACATTTCAGCCGGTGCGTTGATCAAGGCAAAAACTCTCAGCGAGGTTGCTAAGACTCTGGGCAGCTCAGGAAATATCAACATTGCGCTCTCGGACAACAGCGAACTCATTGGTTTCGAAAGTGGGGGTCGCCGCACCACCTCATTGCTGGTTGACGGCGAATACCCCAAGATTCGATCGCTGTTCCCAGACACCACGCCGATTTACGCAACTGTAGAAACTCATGCCTTGGCAGAAGCAGTTCGCCGCGTATCGCTTGTCGCCGAGCGCAATACTCCGGTTCGTTTGATCTTCACCGATGGTCAACTCACCCTTGATGCTGGTACCGGCGAGGACGCCCAGGCTTCAGAAAACCTCGAGGCAACACTCGTTGGTGAAGAAATTACTGTTGCTTTCAACCCGCATTACCTAAGCGAGGGCCTCAGCGCCTTTGATAGCAAGTACGTCCGGTTCTCTTTCACGTCTGCTCCCAAACCCGCCATGATCAATGCCCAGGATGACATTGATGGTGAACGCCGTGACGAGTACCGCTACTTAGTCATGCCCGTGAGGTTGCCTTCTCAATAGTCACCTAGCTGCCGTTCCCCCTTCAACTGCAAAACCACGGAAAAGAGAAAAAGACGTGCATATTGGACTTGTTGGACTAGGAAAGATGGGCTTCAACATGAGGGCCCGCCTGCGGGCAGCAGGAATCGAAGTCACTGGATTTGATCGGAATCCAGAGGTGACTGATGTGGCTTCCATGCAGGAGCTCGTGGCAGCTGTTCCAGCACCTCGGCTCATGTGGGTGATGGTACCGTCGGGAGCCATCACCGAAGCAGTCATCACAGAGTTTTCAGAACTGTTGGAACCTGGAGATTTGCTTGTTGATGGCGGAAACTCGCGGTTTACCGAGGATCAAAAACACGGTGAAATGCTTGCCACCAAGGGCATATCTTTCATGGATGTTGGTGTTTCTGGTGGCGTTTGGGGCTTAGAGAACGGTTACGGGCTCATGGCCGGCGGCGCTGCCGAAGATGTGGAACGTGCACTGCCTGTCTTGGATGCACTGCGTCCCGAGGGTGAGCGGGCCGATAGCTTTGTTCACGTCGGTGGAGTTGGTGCCGGCCATTACGCCAAAATGGTGCACAACGGCATCGAGTACGGTCTCATGCAGGCATATGCAGAAGGCTACGAACTACTTGCCAAAAAAGACATCATTGCAGACTTGCCTGGCACATTCCGTGCATGGCAAAAAGGCACCGTAGTACGTTCCTGGCTTTTGGATTTGATGGTTAAGGCACTAGACGAAGATCCTGGACTGGAATCCATTGACGATTACGTTGAAGATTCCGGAGAGGGACGCTGGACTGTGGAGGAAGCGATCGCCAATGCTGTACCGGCTCCGGCCATCACTGCGGCTCTATTCGCGAGGTTCTCCTCGCGTGAAGACAACTCCCCTGCCATGAAAATGGTCTCTGCTCTACGCCACCAGTTCGGTGGACACGCAACAAAACCAGCCAGTCCCAGCTCTGATTAAAACTGCTTTCCATGTACCTTGAACACCTTTCTCTGACCGATTTTCGTAGTTATGCTCAGGTTGATCTGACCCTGGCACCGGGCGTGACTGTCCTGGTTGGCTCAAACGGGTTGGGTAAAACCAATCTGGTGGAAGCGATTGGCTATTTGGCCACGCTCTCATCTCACCGGGTCAGCCAGGACGGGCCGCTGCTGCGATTTGGCACCGAGTTGGCTCTCATTCGGGCCCAGCTGGTGAGGGGCGAGCGAAAAGTCATGGTTGAGGTCGAAATCAACGCGACTCGGAGCAATCGAGCGCGTATCAACCGTGCAAATCCGGTGCGGGCTCGAGACATATTGGGCCTGTGCCGGACGGTGCTCTTTGCTCCAGAGGATTTGGCGCTAGTCAAGGGTGATCCTGGTAACCGCCGCCGTTTCTTGGACGAGCTCTTGGTGGTGCTTATGCCCAAACACGCGGGTACGCGCAGCGACTATGACCGTGTGCTGAAACAGCGCAACGCCCTACTGAAATCAGCCCGGGCACAGCATTTTTCTCGCTCCGGGGTATCCGATTCGCACCTCGCAACGTTGGATGTTTGGGACCAGCACATGGCTATGGCCGCTGCGCAGCTGCTCCTTGCACGGCTTGAACTGCTCAACCGGTTGCGTCCCCATATGGCTGAGGCCTATGCCCAGCTCACCGACGGTAGCAAGGTTTTGAGGGCGCTGTACCGCAGCAATTTAGACCAAGAAGTTCCTTCTATGCAGCAGGCCGTGGGATACCAAGACATGTCCGACGGCGTCTCCTCCGGCCCTTTCGGGGAACCAAGTGGTGGGGTACTTCAGGAGGTCCCTGATGGGGAGGATCTTTCCCTGTGCAGTCTGGAAGAACTAGCTGAACGGTACCGCGCCGAGCTCGTGGCCTGCCGAACCCGAGAACTGGAACGCGGCATGTCGCTCGTTGGGCCCCACCGGGACGAACTTGATCTGCTGTTGGACAACGCACCGGCAAGAGCGTATGCCTCACATGGTGAATCTTGGTCCATTGCTCTGTCACTGCGGTTAGCTTCATTCCATGTGTTGGATGAAGACAAACATGTGGCAGGTAACCAGCCGATTTTGATTCTCGACGACGTTTTCGCGGAGTTGGATGCCCAGCGCCGCCGCAAGTTAGCCCTCATGGTCGGAGCTGCTGAGCAGGTATTGGTGACAGCTGCTGTGGGGGAAGACATCCCTGAAGAATTGGCTGGCTCTACCATTCAGGTCATTCCCGGTGGCGTGGTTTTCGATGAGTGAACCCGCTGCAGGGAATTCCTCAAAGGATCCAACCGGTAAGAAAGGTAGCCGTGAGGCCGCCGCACAGGATCATGCCACTGAGGTGGATGCGGCCCAAGCAGCCTTGAACCGTATGAGAACCATCGCTAAAAGTCGGGGAGAACTGCGGATTGCAAGGAACCGACTGGGAGAAAAGACAACACCGAAGAATAAACGCAAGCCATTTATGGATGCCAAATACGGTGGAGGCAGGGATCCCCAAGGTTTAGGGAACGTGGTCAGTAGGCTTGTTTCCGATCGAGGGTGGAGTTCCCCGCTAGCTGTCGGTTCGGTCATGGCTCAATGGGACGCACTGGTAGGTCCGGAGATTTCTGGACACTGCAGACCTGAGAGTTTTGAAGCTACCACATTGCATGTTCGATGTGACTCCACCAGTTGGGCAACCCAGCTGCGGCTTCTCTCATCCTCACTCTTAGCAAAATTCGATCAGGAACTAGGACATGGGGTGGTCACTAAAATCATGGTTCTGGGGCCGGCTGCACCCAGTTGGCGCAAGGGATTCCGGCATGTCAAGGGACGTGGTCCCAGAGACACCTACGGGTAGGAGTAGTTGGAATGGGAAGAGTAGCCAAGGCGCTGTAGGGCGTTTCAAACCCCAAGAGTCGTACAGCCCCTCAAAGATGGACAAACAATTGCGTTCTAAGCCGGTTTTCTCCGGTTCCAGGGCACGTTGATGACCCTTCTGGGCACGCCACAAGGTAGAATCGAAGCGTAACCGTCTCTCCGCGGCGCTGTGATAAGGTCTCAGGTTTCGTCGAGAGCGGTATTTATCTGCCTTCAACGAGATCAAAGCACGGGCAACGCTTGTTAGCCCGTCCCCGAGGTTGGCAATCGAGCTGAACAATTAAAGGGGTCGAACGCGCCTGTGACGACGAACAATTCGGATAGTGCCGTGAATCCAGAGCTGGATAGCACGCAGCCAAGCGCGGAAGTGAACACCGCAACACCGTCCGCGCCAGCCGATACTAGCCACTACGATGCCAGCGACATCACTGTGTTGGAGGGCTTGGAAGCCGTCCGTAAACGTCCCGGTATGTACATTGGCTCCACAGGCCTGCGTGGATTGCATCACCTGGTCTACGAAGTTGTTGACAACTCTGTGGATGAGGCCCTTGCCGGCTACTGCGACCACATCGAGATCACCTTGACAGCTGAGGGCGGTGTCAAAGTGGTTGATAACGGGCGTGGCATTCCCGTTGATATTCACCCCACTGAGGGTAAACCGACAGTTGAAGTGGTCATGACCATCTTGCACGCTGGCGGTAAATTCGGTGGCGGCGGCTACGCGGTTTCTGGTGGTTTGCACGGCGTGGGTATTTCTGTCGTCAACGCGCTGTCCCGCAAAGTTGATACTGAGATTCGACGTCAAGGTTTTGTGTGGCGGATGAGTTTTGCCGACGGGGGTAAGACCCAGGGCACTCTGGTCAAGGGTGAAACCACCACCGAGACAGGCACAACCCAGACGTTCTACCCGGACCCCACCATCTTTGAATCGGTGGAGTTTGACTTTGAAACACTTCGTGCCCGCTTCCAGCAGATGGCGTTCCTCAACAAGGGATTGAGGATCACGCTCGCTGACGAGCGCGCCGTTGAAGCCCCCGACGACGAAGACGTAGACCTTGACGCAATCCCCGAGGGCAAAGACCTTGCCACCGGCAAGCGGGTTGTGGTTTACGAGTACATGGATGGTCTGCTCGATTATGTCAAGCACCTGAATACCTCTAAGAAGCATGAACCAGTCCATGATGACGTCATCGCCTTCGAAACCGAGGATTCCGGACGGAGCATGGCTGTGGAAATTGCCATGCAGTGGACCACATCCTTCTCCGAAAGTGTCCACACTTATGCCAACACCATCAACACACACGAAGGTGGAACGCACGAAGAGGGCTTCCGTGCGGCGATGACCTCGCTGATCAACCGCTATGCGCGGGAGAAAAGCATCATCAAGGAGAAAGACGACAACCTCACCGGTGATGACATCCGCGAAGGACTCACAGCGGTAATTTCTGTGAAGCTTTCAGAGCCCCAATTTGAAGGCCAGACAAAGACCAAGCTCGGTAATTCAGAAGTCAAGGGCTTCGTTCAGCGCGTTGTGACTGACGGACTTGGCGATTGGCTTGAGCGTAACCCGGGCCCGGCCCGCGACGTGATTCGTAAATCAATCCAGGCCTCCATGGCCAGGCTTGCGGCCCGTAAGGCTCGTGAAAGCACGCGCCGCAAGGGGCTATTGGAATCCGGTGGTATGCCTGGAAAACTCAAGGACTGCCAATCCAAGGATCCCGCACTCTCGGAAATCTACATTGTGGAGGGTGACTCCGCAGGCGGCTCGGCAGTGCGCGGACGGAACCCAACGACCCAAGCCATTTTGCCCTTGCGCGGCAAGATTCTCAACGTTGAACGTGCCCGCTTGGACCGGGCCTTGGGCAACGCCGAAGTTCAGGCCATGATCACTGCTTTCGGGGCCGGCATCGGTGAGGACTTCGATGTTGAGAAGGCTCGTTACCATAAGATCGTCTTGATGGCCGATGCCGATGTTGATGGTCAGCACATCACCACCTTGTTGCTGACTCTGTTGTTCCGATACATGAGGCCGCTGATTGAAAACGGCTATGTGTATCTGGCTCAGCCGCCGCTGTACCGGATCAAATGGTCCAATGCGCCCCACGATTACGTGTTCAGCGACAAGCAGCGCGACGCGGCCCTAGCTGCCGGAGCTGCCTCGGGTCGACGCATCCCTAAAGACAATGGCATCCAGCGCTACAAGGGTTTGGGTGAAATGGACTACACAGAGTTGTGGGACACCACTATGGACCCCGAACACCGCACGCTGCTTCAGGTCACCATGGATGACGCAGCTGAAGTTGACCAAGTTTTCTCCACCCTAATGGGCGAAGACGTTGAATCACGACGTAACTTCATTCAGCAAAACGCCAAGGACGTCAGGTTCCTCGATATCTAGGACTTGCCATAGATGGCTACCTCGACATAGAGCTGAACAGACATATATTGGGAATGGAATATAAAAGATTATGAGTGACGAGACACCACAGGATCCTTCAGAGACGACCGTGGAAACCACGGGAAATGACGTTCTTGAAGGGAATGTCCTGCACGACAAGGTTGAACAAATTGATCTCCAAACGGAGATGAAGCGTTCCTACCTCGACTATGCCATGGCCGTTATTGTGGGTCGTGCGCTACCTGACGTTCGTGACGGACTCAAACCGGTCCACCGCCGGGTGCTGTACGCCATGTTCGACGGCGGCTACCGCCCGGAGCGCTCCTTTAACAAGTGTGCACGCGTTGTCGGTGAAGTCATGGGCCAGTATCACCCTCATGGTGACAGTTCTATTTACGACGCTTTGGTGCGCCTCATCCAGGACTGGACCATGCGTTATCCTCTCGCATTAGGGCAGGGAAACTTTGGTTCTCCAGGTAATGACGGAGCTGCAGCGCCTCGATACACAGAAACAAAGATGTCCCCGCTGGCCATGGAAATGGTTCGCGACATTGACGAGGAAACCGTCGATTTCCAGGACAACTACGACGGCAAGAACCAAGAGCCGACCATCCTGCCATCTCGATTCCCGAACCTGCTGGTCAATGGATCTTCTGGTATCGCCGTTGGTATGGCCACCAACATTCCTCCCCATAACCTGCGTGAAGTTGCCGAGGGTGTCCAGTGGTATCTGGCGAACCCCACAGTGGGCCGCGAAGAACTTTTGGACGCACTGATTGAGAGGGTGAAGGGGCCTGATTTCCCCACTGGTGCGCAAATTTTGGGACGCAAGGGCATCGAGGACGCGTACCGCACAGGCCGCGGTTCCATTACGATGCGTGCCGTGGTCAACGTCGAAGAAATTCAGGGTCGTACCTGCTTGGTAGTAACCGAGCTGCCTTTCCAAGCGAACCCCGACAACCTGGCCATTAAGATCGCCGATCTGGTCAAAGACGGCAAGATTTCAGGCATCGCGGATATGCGCGACGAAACCTCGGGCCGTACAGGCCAGCGGTTGGTGATTGTTCTCAAGCGCGACGCGGTTGCCAAGGTTGTCTTGAACAACTTGTACAAGCACACACAGCTGCAGGAGAACTTTAGTGCCAACATGTTGGCCATTGTGGACGGTGTGCCCCGCACGTTGCCGCTTGATGCTTTCATTCGTCACTGGGTGACTCACCAGATGGACGTCATCGTTCGGCGTACCCGTTTCCGTCTGCGGAAGGCTGAGGAGGAAGCTCACATTCAGCGTGCACTGCTGAAGGCGCTGGATGCCCTGGATGCGGTGATTGCTTTGATCCGCCGATCCAGCACTACCGAAGAAGCTCGTGACGGACTGATCGAGCTGCTGGACATTGACGAGATCCAGGCTAAGGCCATCTTGGATATGCAGTTGCGACGTTTGGCTGCCTTGGAGCACCAGAAGATCACAGACCGCTACAACGTCCTCCAAACAATGATCACCGAATTCAACCGGATTCTTGCAGATCCTGAAGTTCAGCGCGGGATTGTCAGCGAGGAACTGGCCGAGATCACAGCCCGCTTTGGTGATGACCGTCGTACCGAAATCATGATGGGCTACGACCCCAACATGAGCATGGAAGACCTCATTCCTGAAGAGGAAATGGTTGTCACGATCACCCGCGGTGGTTACGTCAAGCGCACCCGCAGCGACAATTACCGCACACAGCACCGTGGCGGCAAGGGAGTTAAGGGCGCACAATTGCGAGGGGACGACGTCGTCGAGCATTTCTTTGTGACGACCACGCACCACTGGCTGCTGTTCTTCACTAACCTGGGCCGCGTTTACCGGGCTAAGGCGTATGAGCTTGCTGAGGCCGGCCGTGATGCCAAGGGCCAGCACGTCGCGAACCTGTTGGCGTTCCAACCGGACGAGAAGATCGCCCAGGTTATGGAACTCAAGGACTACCAGCAGTCTCCGTACTTGGTGTTGGCCACTAAGAACGGACTGGTCAAGAAGACCTCGCTCGAGGACTACGACACCAACCGTTCTGCAGGTGTCATTGCCATCAATCTGCGTGACGGCGACGAACTGGTCTCAGCGCAGCTGGTTTCTGATTCTGATGACTTGTTGCTGGTTTCCCGCAGGGGCCAGTCGATCAGGTTCACAGCCACCAATGAGGCACTTCGTCCCATGGGGCGGGCGACTTCGGGGGTCACTGGCATGAAGTTCCGTGACTTTGATGAGCTGTTGGCTGCCAACGTTGTTACCGATGGTTCATTTGTGTTTATTGTCACAGAGGGTGGTTACGCTAAGCGTACCGCTGTTGGAGAGTACCGCTTGCAGGGACGAGGGGGGTTGGGTATCAAGGTAGCCAAGCTCGTGGAAGATCGTGGAGACCTAGTTGGTGCCTTGATTGTCCAAGAAGATGATGAGGTTCTGGTGGTAATGAGCGGCGGAAAGATAGTGCGCTCCAATGTCTCGGAAGTTCCCGCCAAGGGACGCGATACCATGGGCGTCATTTTCGCTAAACCTGACAAGAACGACAAGATCATTGAGGTTGCGCGCAACAGCGAGCGAGGCCTTGATGAGGATGATGAATTGTCGGAAATTGAAGCTCCGCAAAGCCCGATCACCGCTTCTGAGCGTGATTCCGAGGGAATCCAACCGATTGATGAAGTACCGTTAACGGGTCAAGACGGAACAACTGGAGGTACCGATTGAGCACCAACAACCCGATTCCGCGGCCCGGCTCCGCCCCGAAGGTAGGTGCCCCTGCCCGCCCCGCGCAGCGTCCAGCGCAGCGCCCTACGAGCGCCCCGGCGGCAGGATCGGCTGCGGCAAAACGCCCGGCACCCAAGACGCCTCCGGCGCTGGTTAAGCCGGCGCCTAAGGCCAAGGCCCGCCGTGCCCGCTTGCTCATCAGCAAGGTGGATCCCTGGTCGGTCCTGAAGATGGCGTTCTTGCTGTCAGTAGCCCTGGGCATTGTCACTGTGGTTGCAGCTATCGTGCTGTGGTCGCTGCTGGATACCATGGGCCTCTTTGAGACGGTCAATGCTTTCGTTAATGAGATCCAGGGCAAGGAAGGCGGGGTTCCCTTCGACCTGCTGACCATTGTTTCGTTGGGGCAGGTAGCTTCCTTCTCCACAATTGTTGCCGTGGTAAATGTTGTGCTGTTAACCACACTTTCTGTGCTTTCAGCGGTGCTGTACAACATCTCAGCCACCCTGGTGGGCGGCATTGGCGTCACCCTGACGGATGACTAATCACTAAAAATCATGGATTTTGGCGGAAATCGCTGAAATTTTCTTCCATAGTCCAAAATCGGCGGGTCTAAAGAGTCCTGTAAACCCGCCGATTTTGGACTTTGGGATTGTGTGGGGTAAAGTTTTATCTCGGCCCGATGAGGGCTAAGAAGGGCGTATAGCTCAGGCGGTTAGAGCGCTTCGCTGATAACGAAGAGGTCCCTGGTTCAAGTCCAGGTACGCCCACGGAACCAATCGGTTCTTGGCAAGGATGGTGTGTAGTGAAGAAGTTGCTGATCTTGATCACGGCTTTGGGTGCTGCAGTTTTCCTCAACAAGAAACGGCGGGAATCCAACGTTGTGAAGACAACATGGAGCAAGGCAACTGATTCACTCGATTGAATCTTTTCGCTAGGTTTCATATATACTGAATCAGCCTCATGGGGGCATGGCGCAATTGGTAGCGCACCTGCTTTGCAAGCAGGGGGTTCGGGGTTCGAGTCCCCGTGCCTCCACCATGAGAAACGACCCCGGTCATTAGACCGGGGTCGTTTTTTTATCTGCACACCACCACAACTCTCGTAGCCTAGGCTTAGGCAGTGATATTTTTACTGGCCGTTGTGGGCATCTTGGGTGTTTCAGCTTCCGGCCCCATCATGGCGGCCACCTTGGCCCCAGCGCTGACTATTGCGCTCTGGCGCAATGTATTCGGCGCATTGGTACTGGGTGCACCCGTACTGATCACAACTCCTCGATTTCTTGCGTCCCTAACCCGATTGGAAATCAAGTACACCCTCATTGCGGCAACAGCTCTAGCCTTGCATTTCGCCTGCTTTGTGACCGCAGTGAAGCTGACGAGTGTTGCGGCTGCAACTGCTCTTGTCTGCCTGCAGGCAGCATGGATCGCCCTGTTTCAGTGGCTCGGGGGATCGAAGCCAGCCAGACCTGTATTGCTGGGCTTAGGAACCGCCCTGATAGGCGTAGTGGTCATTACAGGCTTTGACATGGGAGTTTCCCGCGAGGCCCTGGTGGGTGATCTCTTGGCAGTGGTGGGTGGAGTGCTCGCCGCAATTTACACCCTGGCCGGTTCCAGAGCGCGCAAGACTCTTTCCACCAGCGTCTACACGAGTCTTTGCTACGGTGTGTGTTCGCTGATCCTGTTAGCCATGTGCCTCATCTTTCGCCAACCTTTACTCAACATTCCACCGGAAGCTTGGTGGGGCATTGTTGGCGTAACTGTGGCCGCTCAACTCTTTGGCCACACCATCTTCAACTACCTCTTAGCCACGATTTCCCCGTTAGTGGTCTCCATGATGATTCTGGTCGAAATTCCGGGAGCTGCTCTACTGGCAGGCTTTTTCCTCGGGCAGCAATTACCTCCGGGCACCTACGCTGGCTTGGCACTTATTCTGGCTGGCCTAGCTGTGGTGATCCTGCGCCAGAGCCGCAGCGGACTCAAGAAATAAGTCTCCAGGGAAGCTAAAGAGCAAGGAACAGGGCCTTCTAGCGGGAAAACTAGAGGCATTAATTAGCTCTGATAGATGCAGGAAGGCCGGGAGCGATGCTCCCGGCCTTCCTGTGGTGCTTAGTGCTTATTCCTTAGTGCTTGGGGTCCTTCGGCTTCGGAGCTGCATCAGCCGCGGCAGCTGTGGCAGCGTCCTTGGCTTTTGCAGCCGCCTCTTTGGCGTCTGTTGCGGCATCGCCCAAGTTCTCCTTTGCTGCGTCCACAGTGTCGGCGACTTTCTCGGAAGTCTCCTCAACCACGTCTTTGGCCTTGTCCGCCACAGTGTCGGTGACATCAGCAGCCTTGGAGGCTGCGCCGTCGTCCGCAGGCACCGGAGCAGGTGTGGCAACGGGGGCCGGAGTAACAACAGGAGAAGGGGCCACGGGAGCAGGAGTCTGCCAGGGATCAGCCACCGGCTTTGAAGCCTTCCACGCAGCAACGCCAGCGGCAGTGGCAGCTACCAATACGCCCATCACAATCCAGCCACGGCCCTTGCGCTTGTCCTTCTTAGCGGCCTTATTCATCTGCGCGGCGAACTTCTTGGCGGCCTCAGCAGCAGCCTTTTCAGCCTGCGCCAGAGCCTTCTTGTTACCCGTCAGCTTGGCCGCAGCGATCTCGAGCTGATGAGAAACTTTGGACTTCTCAAGAGCAACTTCGACGGCGTGGGCAGCACCGCCCAGCTTGTCCGAAACGAGCGGGAAGAAATCGTCCACCACCCTGTCCTTGGCGCTGGTGATTGCCGGAGTGGCCTTTCCCAGAGCGTCCTGAAGATGCGGGGTAGCTTCGTCAACAGCATTGGAAATCCGGGGTGCCAACTTCTCCAAGCCCTCCTGCAGTTTCGGGGTCACGGATGCAACGCCGTCGGCCGTGTACTGTGCGGCCTTGCGCAAACCATCCTGAACGATGGGGGACGCCTGCTCAATGCCTTTTTCAATGCGGGGAACAGCCCAGTTAAGAGCCGCCTCAACGCGAGGGGCTGTCCAGTCCTTGGCTGTTTCTACATGTGGAGCTGCCCAATCGCGAGCACTATCTACGCTGGTGTTCAATGAATCTTCCAATCCTTGGGTAAAGCGGTCGACTTTCTTCACGTTTCCTCCAGATGTCAGCAGTTTCATGTTTTAGCCTACGTCTAGAGAGCCTCTCTTGCCATCACCTAACAGTTCGCCCGGCGCGGAATGGTATGTCTTGACAGAAATTTCCCATTTTTGCATGACAGACTAGCTCAATGACTGCTATCCCAACCGCAAAAGCAACTATCAGCACGAGCCTGGGCGACATTGAGGTTAACCTCTTTGGAAACCACGCTCCCAAGACCGTGGCTAACTTCGTTGGCCTGGCTACGGGTTCCATCGAATGGACACACCCGGGCACCGGCGAGAAGACCAACGCTCCGTTGTACAACGGCACCATCTTCCACCGCATCATCAAAGACTTCATGATCCAGGCTGGCGATCCCTTGGGCCGCGGCATCGGCGGCCCCGGCTACCAGTTCGACGATGAAATCAACCCCGACCTGAACTTCAACGACCCCTACAAGTTCGCTATGGCTAACGCCGGCACGCAGGGCGGCCGCGGCACTAACGGTTCACAGTTCTTCATCACCACCGTGAACACCAGCTGGCTCCAGGGCAAGCACACCATCTTCGGTGACGTCACGGACGAGGCCTCAAAGGCTGTTGTTGACGCTATTGAAGGCGTTGCAACCGGTGCGGGCGACAAGCCTCGCGAAGACGTAGTCATTAACTCTGTCACCGTTGTAGAGCTCTAAAACACGCATAACCCTTCTGGCTTTGGCTGCCGCTTCCCGTTAGGGAATCCGGCAGCCAAAGCCTTCCTTATATACCTCTAACTAGGATCCGCTTCATGAGTTCTGCCTATCCGGTCCCGGAATCCTCCACTGGCGCCCCCGTCTGCCCACGGCACCCCGACAGGGTTTCCTATGTGAGCTGTCAGCGGTGCGGACGGCCGGCATGCCCGGATTGTCAGCGCAGTGCTGCTGTAGGGATTCAATGCGTGGACTGTGTGAAGGTGGCAGCTAAATCTGTTCCCACCCGCAGAACTATTTTTGGTGGCACCGCCCGTGCTGGGCGGCCTGCCGTGACCATCACCATGATGGCCATTTGTGTGGCCATGTACGCTTTGGACCTAGCGATTCCCAAGCAATTCATTTTCCAGAACTTCGCTTACGCCCCGTTCTACACTGAATCTGAACCGTGGCGGATGGTGACTTCAGCGTTCCTGCACTCAACGAACCTTATGCATATCGCTTTCAATATGTATGCACTCTGGATTCTAGGCAACGCCCTAGAGCCCGCCTTTGGCCGGGCACGTTTCCTCGCCATCTACCTTGTGAGCGCCTTCGCGGGCTCAGTGGGCGTTCTCTTAATCTCACCCATTGACACCGTGGTTGTGGGTGCCTCCGGTGCCGTCTTCGGTCTGTTCGGCGCCCTGTTCGTGGTGCAGAAAAAGCGCGGTGGAGATCTGCGGCAGATCGTGGTGCTGTTGTTGATCAACGCCGCCATTGGGTTCGTTGTCCCCAACATAGCGTGGGAGGCCCATTTGGGCGGTCTCATCGCCGGAGTGCTCTGTGCAGCCGCAGTGGCCTATGCCCCCGCCAAGAACCGCAATCTGGTGCAGTGGGGCGGGATTGGCGCCATCGCAGTCATCATGCTCGCCCTCGCGCTGTACAAAGTCTCCACGTTCCCAGCCTTCACCATTCTCTAGCGAACGTTCGACGGCGCCTGGCGCACTCTGCGCTGGGCTGCTTGAGTCCTCGGCAGCTAAGCAACCCGACTGCGGGGCCGTGTTAGGGCTTGAGTCGGCGGTAGTCGCCGCCATAGTGGATCAACGGTGACAATTCCTGTGTCCATTGGGCATCTTCACCCATTGAAACGATGCTTCCCACTACCAATAGGTGCGTGGCAGCCTCGTGAATGGCTGTGGTTTCCACTTCAAAGCAGGCCAATGCTCCTGCCATAAGGGCGTTTCCCGTGACAGGCCCACGCCTGAAATCAATCTGGTTCAACAGTCCCTCTATTGGTGTGCCCGGACTGGCTAGCCAATTCGCTTGGGCCTTCTGTTCCGCAGTGAGTAACGATAAGGCCCAGGATCCAGATTCTGCGACGGCGGCAGCAATCCGGGATTCTGCGTAGAGGCTGACCAACAATGTCGGAGGGTCATAGGACACTGACAGGTAGGCGCTCACTGTTGCTGCATGATCACGGTTACGGATACGGGTGCTAACGACTGCCACCGAGCCGGCTTGCTCGGCACTGAGCCTGCGATATTCATCGACCATCTCTTGTGTGAGCTGCTGTGGGAAAACTCTGTGCATATCGGCGGGATCAGGTAGTTCCATAGCACCATCGTTGCACGTATCCACAGTTATCCACATGAATGTCCACACGTGGGCATAACTTACAGAGCTGTAGTTCGAGAACTTTTCAACCTCTAGTACAAGAGGTTATCCCCATGGTTATCCACATTGGGTATAAGTTACACACATGTCATTCCACAGCTGTGGATTACTTTTCTGACGCTGTCTAGGACCTATTCGGCCGAAACCATGAGAAAGTTATCCACTTCTGTGGATAACCTTGTGAACAACTCTGGATAATAGTGATTTCGAAAACAGCTTGTGGATAGTTCGAAGAAGTTGTCCACGCTGGTGGATAAGTGTGTGGGTTGTGGGAAACAGTTATCCACACTGTGGACAACTGTGGGGATATCAGAAAATCGAGCATTCCCAGTGAGTCTTTTTGTAGGTTCTCGTTTTGGATGTCACTTTTCTCAGTTTCGTGTCACCAGCGTGTCACCGTTCTCAGTTTCGTGTCACCAGTCGCATACTTGTGGCATGACCGAAATCCGGGGTCAGAACGTTATTGTGCGTTACCTCTGTGTTGACCGAGGTGAGGTTAGTACGCGCTTCAGCGAGGTTGACGTGGACGCTGTGCTCCACGGGTTGCCCGTGCGGAAGCCTCCAACGTATAGAAACCAGCGGAACTATCCCGGGTTGTTTTGGTCATCGACTACCGGGGCGTTGCTGATTTACGAGAGTCTGTTGGAATTGGATTGCTTGTGGCTAAAGGATTTTGATCCCGCTGTTGAATGGATTGCTACTCAACCATTTGAAATGACCGGGTGGTGCGCTGGACGCAGCCGGCGCCATGTTCCTGACATCATGCTCCGTATGACTTCTGGCCGGGTTCGGGTCGTGGATGTGAAGCCAGAGCACCGTCTGGAAGATCCAGACACTGCCGCCGTTTTCGATTGGACCGGTGAAATTTGTGCAATCCGGGGCTGGGACTATGAAGTGTGGACCGGTGCCTCAGCAGTTCTCCTGCGCAATACAAAGTTCTTGGGATCTTCTCGACGGCGCTCCTTGGCCAACAACGATGAGCTGAGAAGACTCTTGGTTGACTTCATTGAGCATCATTCGTTAGGGGAAACGATTGCTATGCTCGCGAGCCACCATGGCGGTGAGTATTTCGTGCGTACGGCATTGCTGCATCTTTTGTGGTGCGGAGTGCTGGTTTTCGATATGGAGTCGCCATTGAACGACGACACCATTATTTTTCTCGGGTCTGGAGAGCTCGATGTCCACAACGTTTGAAGTCATTGTAGGTTCGGCGATATGGCTCGAGGCTGAGATGTGGACTGTGCAGGAAATTACTGGCTCATCGATCCTGATTTCCAATGGACAGACACTGAGAAGAGTCGGCGCGGCCATGATCGCACAGGCCCACATCAGTCCCGTCATGGAGCGCGAGGTGTCCGCCAGAGAGCCGATTTCATTGGCCTTGTCCCGGCTGAGTCCCGCGAAATTGAAACAGTTGCAGTCGCTGGAGCGGGAGCTGTTGGTAATTTTGGATTCCGAGCGGGCAGAGGGCACTACCCAGAGTGAGCTCGTCCGTCAGGCTGCCGTGCGGCAGGGGCTCAGTGTGAGGACCATGCGGCGCAAGATTGCCGAGTACCGTAGCGCAGGGCTGTCCGGTCTGATTGATAGTTTGGCCACTCGGAAGTACGAATCCCGGATTGATCCGCGCTGGGATAAAGCTTGCTTGCTGGTCTTGGCTGAACTGGTCTGTGAGTCAACACCCACGAAGAAGGCTGTTATCGGTCGTGTTCGGCGCGCATTGGACGAGGAATTCGGGCCAGGATCAGTAATCTTCCCCAGTCAGGCTGTGGCCTATCGGCGCCTCGATGAGTTGGCGAAGGGGCGGCAGGCATTTGGTCAGGGGAAGGCGCGGCGGTCGATTGCTGAGCGGCCGCAGGGAATGTATGGGCGGTTGAGGGCGCAGTATCCGGGTGAGTATGTGTTGATGGATTCCACGCCGTTGGATGTTTTCGCTTTGGAGGAGGGTACTGGGCGGTGGGTTCCGGTTGAGCTGACGGTCGCGATTGATTTGTTTAGTCGGTGCATTGTGGGGTTGCGGTTGGCCCCGATTTCTACGGATGCACGCGATATTGCTGATGTGTTGTACCAGGTTGTCGCCCCGCCGGAGGAGGATTCTGAGGGGTTCCCGTATCACGGGGTCCCACGCAATTTGGTCATTGGTACTGGGGAGGATCATGCCCCGTTGGGGGCTGTTCCGGGGACGATCGTGGTTGATCATGGCAAGGCGTACCTTTCGCATCATGTCAGGGGTGCGTGCTTACGGATCGGGATCAATATTCAGCCGGCCACACCGCATAAGCCAACCGATAAGCCAGCCGTGGAGCGTTTCTTCAGGACGTTGAGGCAGTCTTTTCTGGAGCATTTGCCGGGCTATAAGGGCCCGGATGTTCACTCTCGTGGCGACAATGTGGAGAACAAGGCCGTCTACTATGTGACCGAGTTGGAGGACATGATCCGCCAGTGGGTCACGACGGTTTATCACCGTAGTTCTCATGCTGGGCTGTGTATCCCTGAGGTACCCGGTATTTCACTGTCCCCGGTGGAGATGTTTGAGGCTGGGTTGGCTAAGACCGGGCATTTACGGTTGCCAGCCTCGGAGGATCTTGTCTTTGATTTTCTGGCTGTTCATTGGCGCTCAATCCAGCATTACGGGGTGGAGATCAGGGGTCAACGCTACGACGGTGTGGTGCTCAATAAGTACAGGAACCTGAAGTCGAGGGAGCGTGGGGCCAATGCTGGGAAGTGGCCGTTCTTTTATGACACCCATGATGTGAGGTACGTGTATTTCAAGGATCCTGATGAGCGCCGTTGGCACCGTTTGGACTGGGAGCACGCACCCATGTTGGATGCCCCGTTTTCCCAGAAGGCAGCGGAGTACGCGCGCGAGGTGGCCAGGCGGGAGAACAGGCATGTGAATCCGGAACAGGCAGTCTTTGAACTGTTGGAGAAGTGGCGGTCGAAGGAGATCCTTTCTCGCAGTGAAACGAATCTTTCCAAACGGCTTTCGGCTGGGAAACACCAAGGGTTGCAGAACAAGTCCAAGCCCGCGGCCGATCCGGCCCCAGCGGAGCCTACCGCCGGTGGCGAGGTGAAGCCGGCTACCCGGACAGCACGGAAAGTCCGGGATGAGAAAGCTGAGGAGCGTAATAGCCGGGTCTTTGACGTTTTCGCTGAGTACTACGAAGACCAGCCTGGCCGGGAGCTGGAGGTCTTTGAATGAGCCAGAATCCGTGGATCGCGTGGTTGCAGCGTAATGGCCCACACCCGTACCGGCTGGGCAGTAAGGCTGGTTGGTTTGCCTATGTTGATGCTGTGAAGCGTGATCCTTTGGATCGGTTGGACTTGCCGGCGCTGAGGGCCTTGGATGAGGAGGCGTTGGAGGATTACAACGAGTGTCGGATGGTGTGGAATTCCAATATCCCTACCGTGCGGACTCAGCAACTTGAACACGCGTTTACATTGATTGATCAGGTGATGGCCTCGAATCGGCGTGATGGAGACAGGCTTAAGGGTGCGGTCGCTATTGATTCCCCGCCGGGTTTGGGTAAGACAACGATTGCTGCCAGTTACGGGAAGAGCTTTCATCGTGCGCAGATTCGCCGTTATGGGCCGCGGACCACGGAAGGGAACCAGCGGATCCCGGTCGTCTTTGTATCTTTGACGGCTAACAGCACGCTGAAGGCGTTGAACTCTCGCATCGTTGAGTTCTACGGTCACCCGGCCCTGAATAAGGTGACGGCAACGAAATTGACGTCTCTGGCGGTGGAGATGGTGGTGCGCTGTGAAACGGCGGTGATCATTGTTGATGATCTTCACTTTGTGGACTTCAACCACCGCTCGGGGGCCGAGATCAGCAACCATCTGAAGTGGTTGGCTAACGAACTGCCAGTGACATTTATTTATACCGGGGTGGGTTTGGCGGAGAAGAGCTTCTTCAGTGAAGGACTCTACGGTGAGTCCGCGGCCCTGGCTCAGACTGCCCGCAGGACTACGGTGTGCCCGATCCAACCCTTCTCGCTCACCACTGATACTGGCTCCCAGGCTTGGACGGCAATGCTGAAGCTTTTGGAGGGCAGTCTGAATCTCGGTGCACCGCGGGCGGGGATGCTCGTTGATCAGGCGGTCCTGATCTTTGAGCGGACGCAGGGCCATATTGCTTCGCTGGCCTCATTAGTGGAGAGGTGTGCACAGTTGGCCATCGCCACGGGTGAGGAGAGTATTTCGGAGAAAATTTTGGCGATGGCTGTCACCGATAGTGCGGCAAGTAATGCCTACGCAGCCTCTTGATGATGACCATTCCCTGACCATCGTGGATCAGTCCGGATCTGTGTCTGATCCGGTGGGTAATTCCTTGTGGCCGCTGCAGCCCAAAGCCGTTCCGGGGGAAACTTTGCCGAGCTGGTTGCGGGCCATGGCAAGGCTCTACCGGATCGACACCAAAACTATGGTGCACCTGTTGGGACTACCCATCAGGCGCCAAAACTATCGAACAATGCATAACGCTGCCCAACACTTCGCTCAGAATGTTACAAATACCAGTGGATGCCGGATCGAGGAGTTTCAGCGGATGGCGGCCGGATGGCAACTGCCGGCACTGCAACGCTTCGGCGCAGAAACCACGGCAACAATAGTCGCCGCTGTGAATGGCAGCTCATACTGTCCGCTGTGCTTGAGAGGAAATGATGGGCGGTGGGTGACTGACTGGCTCAATCCGCTCTACACGTACTGCCCCGAGCACGGTGTTCGTCTGGAGAAGCTGTGTCCGAACTGCCAATCCCGGCCGTTTCATGGCATTGACTGGCTGTGGGACAACAGAGATGGCTGGCAATGCTGTAAAACCAACGTAGCCACCCCTGATGGTGACGTTGTGAAGACCCGAGTGTGTGGCTTTGATCTTCGCCAGGCAGAACCCAGCGGGGACACGACGGCGGAGCGGCTCTTCGCCCAAGATCATTTGAAATGGGTCCTTGATTCAGTCCTGGTCGGCAGCCAGGAAATTCCCATGTGCGGAACCCTCCTGAAACCTCGTGAGGCCTGCACACTCTTTTTAGGGTTGATTGCTCACGGCAAGGGGATCAAGGCCAGTAAGTCTGGATATCAGGCAACGCCACGCACGCCCGAAGCAGTGGCGGAGGCATCCCGAATCCTGTGCGCGGATACTCAGCGTGAGGCCCAACTGGAATTAGCCGCTCTTAACAGAAAGGCAAGCATTAGCCTGACTGTTCCCACCCTTGCGGGCAACTGGCTTCAGCTGAACACCGACACAATCATTCCGGCCAAGACATTCTCTGGACAGGCTACTCGTGGCGTCGAACGGAGTCCTTGGGAAGTCTGGAGCCAAGAAGCGATGCTTCCACGTATTCATTTCCATGAACGAAACCTTCCGGCTATGATCTGGCCCAGCGCTTTGGAAGGCATCCACAGCAAGCATCTCTATACGACCAAGATCGCTATTTCAGTGGCATTGGTCCGAGCCATTCACCAGACAGATTGGTCCAGAGCGGCTGGCCGCTTGGGACTCCAATACAAAGACCACAGCAAGATCACCAGAAACGTCAGAAGGAACGATCTTGTCGGTGAAGTTAACCGCCAGGTCTACCGGATCAAGCCATTCCTCGAAGCACTCAATAACGAGGAGCTCTTGATTGACTACGGCCGGCGCCGCAAGGAATTGCTCAATCCGGAACCACTGCTGAAAATCCTCACCGAGTATTGGCAGGACAACGTTGGAACCAGTGCTGACTTTCCTGCGCTAACCTGCAGATTCTGGGCTTTGTACACAGGCGGCGATATACGGTTCGTTCCCGCCCTCTACAGCCGCGTAGCCATGAGCCAGACGGAGACCGAGATGTGGAGAAACGACCAAGAATACCGGCGCACCGTCCACTACCACTTCAACCTCCTCGCCAAGGAAATCCTCCACAACCGCGGGATGAATGAACCCGTCATCTGGCGCCCACATTTCCGCAGTGGCGATCATGCGGAATGACCTTCGACCAGTACATTGACGGCAGGAGCGTTTATCTTGAATTATCCCCAATTATCAAGAATTCGAGATAATGAAGGAGACGATGATGATCCCATGTGAACATCGTCGAACACCGTCCCGTAAGCTGAACGGCTTGCGAGACGGTAATGATGGGCATGCGCCAGAGACTACTGATTAGCAACCATTGTTGACAGCTATTCCTTAGCAATGTAAGTTGACAGCATGAAGTCAGGACAGATCGCAACAGTCGCCTCAGACACCAGCGACCCACGCGCCGGGCTTCGCGCCATCGCTTCCCTCCGTGCACTCACCGAGAGACTCGAACTCGCGCAAGTTGAGGCGGGTCTGGTTTTGGGTATGAGCTGGCAGAACATCGCCGATGCTCTCGGAGTCTCCAGGCAAGCAGTGCATAAGAAGTACGCCAAGAAGGTAGATCAGAGCATCCCCGTTCCAAGGAGGAACCAGTGAGTAAGTTCACCAACGCGGCAACCACATCGCACACGCTCTCGGTCGCCGCCATGGAGGAAGCCTCCCGCTTCGGCCAGCGCAGCACTGACATTGATCACATGTTTCTTGCCCTGATGGTCAGCGAACAGGTCGCCGGGCAAGTATTGCGCAGTGCAGGGATCACGCTTAAAGCTGCACGGGAAGCAGTAGCAGAGCAGCATTCAGCACAACTCGCCTCACTCGGCATCAGCACTGGACTTCCGCGGCAGGGCCGGATCGTCTTCCATGAAACTGGTGGCTACGAGTGGAGTGACCGGGCCTTAGTAGTCATCAAGCGTGCGAGCGACGGCGAGAAGTGTGGCGACGCCGCCGCCGTGCTGCGCGAACTCGTCACGGAGCCAAGCGGCATGATCGACCAAGTATTACAGCGTCTCGGCTCCGCGCCCGATCTGGTGATCGCACGACTCGATGAAGTTCAGCGCTACCCTACGCTCACGCCAAAACATGCCATCCAGCCAGGCCGACGCTCGGGAGCCTGCGAGACATTCGTCCCGGCTCCGGTCGAGCAGGTCTGGGGACTGCTCGCCAATCCAACACGGATTCCTGAGTGGGAACCGATGATTGGTGATGTCATGCTCGAAGAAACACAAAAAGAAGCTCAGATTGGCGATCGCTGGACAACGCACGCCCGAACGCGGCGGTCTGATGGCAAACCGATTCGGATCAAGCCTGCATTCCAGACTCAGGACGTCGAACTTCTCGCATGCACAGCCGAAACACTGATCGAGTGGCAGTTCACCTATCCCGATTCACCACAGGCTGACGCCAAGCGCGTTTGGATCGAGCTGGAGCCCGCAACTGGCGGTACTCACCTGCGCATCTCTTTGAAGTGGGAACGTAACTCCAATCGCCCTTCTCGTCCGATCCGCGGAATGCTTATCCGCCCGCTCGTGCGCTTCGGGATCTGGATGCAATTATCGCAACTGAGCGGCGGCATCAGTCGAGCATTCCGCTAATTGGTCCAGAGGAACAAAGTAATGAAACGAGTCGCACAAGTTGTTCTCGGCATCGTCATGATCGCCGTGCTCTTCGCATGGTTGATCTTGCGGCATGAAGAACCTCTCAACGAGTGGGCTAGCAGCGGCACTCTTGTCGGTTGGGCCTTCCAAGGCCTTGCGATGCTCAGCTTTCTCGGCGGTACCGCACTCCTCGCGACCGCATGGGCACACGGCCGCGAGGAGGGGCGCGACAGCGTTACCGGAGATCCTGAAATGGATGAGTAAGTAGCCTGAGGCGCGTCAGACTCGCCCGCGTGGAACAACCAGGCTCAGGACTTTTCATCCGTCCCGCAAGCCGGTCGGTGACTGGCGCAAAGGTGATTGAAGTTCTTGGGATTGACGATCTGCGCGATCCGGCGGCCTCCCTATTCCCGTATGCCCCGATCTGATGCCCGGTGAGCGTGCCTTATACGGGACGGGGTTTCGAGCGTTTGAGGTGGGTCATAGGAAAGTGTCACGAAATTGAGAATCACGTTGACTTTGGCCTGAGCATTGTCGCAGGTCAGCGCGTTTCGCTGGTGACAGCCAGCTCGGGATCCTACACTTTTGTAGGATCCGGAGCTGCGTGTCACTATTCAGGGTTTCGTGTCACCAGACAATGGCCTCATGGTTGTTGGTAGCAAGGTTCTGGCTTGCCGGCTTGGAATGGTTTGTGGGTCTCGTAAGCAGAACGCTAAACGGACAGACTGGCAATTGGCTTACAGCCTCATGTGCCAGCGACAACCAGTAACCCCGGCGCACGATTCCCTGTCCACCTGACAGCACCCCTCGCCTCGCCTCAATACCTGAGCAACCAAGTGTGTCCCCATCTAAACCACCGCAGACTTGAGGCGCACATGGAAATTTGCACCAGATCCCGAGTGCCTTCTGGTGCGCTCCCTGTCTGGCCCATGGCGGTGGTGCCCCTATGAAACTCAGTCTGTTCGAGGTCGACTTGACGAGATTTCAGGAAGTGGCTATATTTTTTCTCGTAAGAAAATGAGAGCGGAAGTTCCCCCGTTCGCAGTAGTTGAAAATGTAGTTGAAAATGTAGTTGAAGTTGATTGTCGACGGGGAAGAACCGTTGCAGTAAACCTGGCCGTCAAGCAGTGGGAGACGGACACAAGCAACATCAGCAGTACGTGGTTGTCGACAGCTTGAGACGACCACAGCAGTACCCGGAAGACGTGGCCGTTGGAAAAACTTGGAACGACCACAGCAGTACCAGCAGTACCTGACCGTCAAGCAGTAGGAGACGGACTAGCAGGACCCGGAAGGCGTGGTCGTCGGACAGCTTGAGACGACCACAGCAACACAAGTAATGGCAGTACCCGTAGTACCGGACCGTCAAGCAGTAGGAGACGGACACCTCACCACCAGCAACAACAGCACTATCAGAACAACAGCATTACCTGCAGTACGTGGTCCTCGACAGCTTGAGATGATCACAGCAACACTAGTAACACCAGCAGTACGTGGTCCTCGACAGCTTGAGACGACCACAGCAACGCACCTTATGGGGCGGGCAAGGAAAGTGCATCCGTATGCACCCCTTGCCCGCCCCGCACCATTTTTGCTGAGGGTGCACGCCACGCGTCGAGCCCGCAGTTGTAACACGCGGGCCGAATGGGGACTGCATTTCACTAGATCCCGCCCATGGTCCTGGTTCCTCGCAGGACATCCCAGTTCCAACGAATTGGAAAACTCCGCATTGAGACACTGCCGGTCGTGAAATTGTCACTTTCAGAAAGCGACAGCACAAAATTCAGAAGTCGAGAGCACCGCAGTTCCATCTCCCTATGCGGAACCAGAAGTGGGATCGGTCTCTAAAGCTGCTGGTTGGGTGAGAAACGTCTCAGTGTGGGTAACACCCTGATTGCCACAATCGGCCAACAACGTAGGTGAAGTGCTTGCTGAACTTGGTACGTATGGATTCGCTGGATGCATGACCCAATTACGTATAGTCGCATCGTGTGTGACGGGCAATTTGAACTGCAACGACACCAGCTCCACTAGCTGGGATGGGTTCCTTATTGTCGTCATCGTGCTTGTCGCCCTCTCTCTTGCTGGTCTCGCATGGAAGCGCATACGTTCCAGGAAGAATCGACCCTCAGACGACACTTTGTACGGTTTGCATTGCCAGCGTGCCGGTCCAGAACTGCCAGACTGTGCCGAAAGTGCTCTCACGTATAGACGTTGCCGAAGCGTCCCGCAAGACGGTCGGTGACTGGCCCAACGGTGGTTGAAATTCTTGGGTTGACGATCTGCGCGATCCAGCGGCCTCTCTGTTCCCGTATGCCCCGCCCGATTTAGGGCCCGGTGACGTGCCATATAAGGGACGGGGTCTAGAGCCCTTGAGGTCGGTCGTAGGAAAGTGTGACGAAATTGAGAATAGCGGTGGCTTTGGCTTGAGCATCGTCGCAGGTCAGCGCGTTTTACTGGTGACAGTCAGCTCGGTTTCCTACATTTATGCTTCGATTGTTCGTGTTTCTGTCCGTAACACAGGCGGCGCGTCGACACATTGGACCTCGCCTACTTAGAATGGGCACAGAGTCGCTGCTATAGGGCTGGAGCTTGTACTACGTGGCCTGGTTTGAGGCCTCTGAAGGGCAGTGCCGGATGGGCTGACACTGTATGAAATGGGGATGAGTGGCCCGTCGCGCAAAGGCAAGGGATATCGTTCTCCAGCTCAGGAATAACAGTTCACGAGGCGTGCTGATAGTTGGTGCCCGCGGTGCAGGAAAAACCTGGATGTTGAGCCAGATTCTGGATGAGCTCGGTCCGGAATCCACTACCATCAGGCTTTCCGCCAGCAAAGCCCTAGCCGGCATTCCCTTTGGGGCCGTCAATGCCCGGGTAGGCGCCAATGTGGTTCGTACCAGTGACTACTACGAGGTCCTCAACGGCTTGCTCGAGCAGATTGATGAAGCGGCTGCTTCGAGCACGCGCGTTTTCTTAATGGTCGATAACTCAGAGAACCTGGATAACCAGAGCGCAGCCATCATCATGCAAGTGGTCATGTCATCTGTTGCGAAGCTTATCGTCGTTGACCAACATGGCAGCCACAGCAGCCAGCTCCGGGAACTGTGGCGCGATGGCCACTTGACCCGCTTCGAACTTGGACCGCTGCAAACAGATGATGTGCAGGAAATGCTGGAGAAAGTCCTCGGTGGACAAATTGCCAGCCCCGTCATCAACTATTTAACCAGCCGCTCTGCTGGAAATCCTTTGGTACTCAAGGGGCTCATAGCAGGCGCCCAAGAAGAAGGCTCGCTCCGCAAAGTCAACGACGTGTGGATTCTTGACCATCCCGGCGACAAGCTGAGCTCAGAAGCCTGGGAATTCATGCAGATGGATCTGGCACATCTGCCTGAGGAGTCTCGCAGAGTCATTGAAATTTTGGCCTTGGCCGGTACATTGCCACTGGACGCCATTCTTGAACTCTCCAGTGTTGAAGCAGTCGATGACATTCAGCAGCGTGAATTGGTGGCTATTACCCCGGGCCCGGTATTGAGGATGCAGCTATCCCGCCTCGTTACTGCGGCATCCATTCGCGCCATGATTCCCATTGGACGCAGCAGGCAACTTCTGAACGAAGTTACCAAAGTGCTGCCAACCTCGAATCAACCCTCGCCCATTGAAATTACCAACATCACGCGGTGGACTCTGGATTGCGGGCTTCACGTTGATGACGATCAGCTCCTTGAGGCGGCCATTTTCGCCAATCAGCTGATGCGGCCGGTGGAAGCGTTGCAGTTTTGCAGTATGCCGGTTCGCTCGGAGTATCAGGCAGCATTATTGGCAGAGAAGGCCGTGGCGTTGTCTAACCAGAATCTCGTTGTTGAAGCCCGCAGCCAAGCCCGGCGGGCCTTTGAGTTGGCAGCTACTCCGGAGGCGGCGGCCAGCGCCATACGGGCAGTTCATATAAGTTACTTTGCTGAGCTCGATTATGAGGCACAACTCAACCACGTTTTGGAGCAATTCCAACAACGGTTTGGCATGGTGTCCGTGCACCAAGCCAGAACCCGGGCCGAGATTAGCGTACTGATGGTGATGGCGAAACGGGATGTAACCATAGGGAATATTGAGGGCGCCACGACCATTATTGAAAAGGTTCTGAAACATCCTTTGGCTGACAACGTCAGTGACAAGGTGATTTTGAAGGCGCTTTTGGGTGAAATTTTGAGTGCCACGGGAAAGATGAGTCAGGCTGTCGTTCTGGCTGGTGAGGTTTTCGCGGAGCTGGAGCGTCCTGAAGGATTCCCCCGTCCTGATGTTTCGTTGTTGGCCTACACCCGTTCTACGGCTGCGCTCATCTACGACGGCGCGTGGGACCTTGCGCGTGCGGCGTTGCATCCGGCGATATTCGTCAATACGGATCTGATGTTGTCATCTGGCGGGTTGCGCGATCTTGCAGCCGCTACCATGGCGTGTCGACGCGGCTATTTTGAAGAGGCTCTCCCCGCCCTGCGGTCTGCTTCGGTGGCCTTGGCTGATTACGATCCTCTGTCTGTGCTACCCACGGCGTTAGGTCTGTTGGCCTATTCTCTGGTGATGCAAGGGGATTTAGTGGGAGCTCAAGAACAACTTTCGCAATTGGCGTTACTGAACCGACGCAGTGGAAAATTTCATGAACTTGAAGCATCCGCTTATGCGGCTGCGGCCCAGGTTATGACTGGCCAACGTGAAATGGGGCTGGTCAGGTTGCGTAGTCTGCAGCGCGAATGCCGGACGCGGGGGTTTACGGGGATCGAGCTGACGGTGCTCTCTCTGTTAGTGCGTGTAGGTGACGACACTGCGGTGTCGCGGTTGTCAGAAATTGCGGCAAGGGTGGATTCCGGAAGTAAGGAGTTTTTCCTTGAGTGGTCCAACGCCATGGCGTCGCAAAATCCGGCAGATCTTGACAGAGCCAGCCTTATAGCCAGGAAGTACGGCTTCGATCTGGTTGCCGTTGAACTGGCTACCCATACTCTGAACAAATTTCACAACAGCGGCAAAGTCCACAAGAGCAGTAAGACAGCGAGCAAGGTGGCTGCCATGCGTGAACAACTGCCTTGGGTGGTGTCCCCGGTGTTCAACGCCTTCGAAGCCCCCTCCCTGACGCGTCGGGAGCACCAAATAGCGCTCTTGGTTGCTCAGGGCGAATCTAATAATTCAATAGCCTCCAGCCTCCATGTTTCCTTGCGCACCATTGAAGGTCACCTATACCGGACGTTCATCAAGTTGGACATCCAATCCAGGGAACAGCTGGCCTCCCGGATGAATGGTGACGAGCCTCAACAACTAAGCGACTTTCAATCATCGAAAGAGAGCATTGTCGTCCGCTACGACCTCTAGCTGGCAGCCGGTATTCACATGCGTCAAGGCCCTGCCGTCAGTGCAGGAGCGTTGAGATGTCTTGGGTGTTCTCTGTGAGCAGGTCTGCGAAAGGAATCAGCTGCTCTGTCCAGAACTGCGGCACAAGACTAAAGTTGAGGCAGAAGCGGCACCCCCATGCCAGCTGGCTTCAGCAGCTGGCGCTACGAAAGACGGTCAAAAATCATGACAAAGCAAGAAGACAATCACGGTCGGTACGAGCAGGGCTCCTACGGCAAGGCCGGTTTAGAGGCAGAGCACGGCTCAGAGGACTCTGAAGGCCGCTACGTTGAAGGTGACTACGGGCAGGCAGGCACTGAAGAGGCGGAGCTTGAGGCTGAGCGCGGAAGGTTCGTTGAAGCCAACTACGGCACGGCCGGAGACGTACCGGGCCGTGCCGCAAAAGATCCCCGTGGCCACTACATTCAAAGTGACCTAGGCGAAGATAAGAAGACTGAGAACTAGCTGCGCCAGCGGGTGGTCATCATGAACCCGGATAGTGCAATGGCAAAACCAATCGCGATGTTCCAGTTGTGGATATCGGGGATGGGTAACTTACCATCTGAGATGTAGTAGGTGATGATCCAGAATAGGCCCACCAGCATCAAGGTGACCATAACTGGAAGGAACCACACGGCATTGGGTTTCTGTGTCTTACTAGAAGGCGTTTGAGCCGGACCTTTGGTGGGACGGCGACGCGATTTTGACTCAGGCACAAAAGCTCCTTGACATTGTGATCGCAAGAAAACGACCACCTCGATGGGGGTGAGCCGTCCATTGCCTGTGATGTTGCTGGGGAATTTTTCCAAGGCCCTGAACTGCCGGTATTGTTGACGTAATTCTAGCCGCATTTAAGGCAGCTGGGGATTGCATGACACTACCGCTCAACTTCAGTCAGGAGACCCGCGTGGTTCGATCGCCCGACCATGTCGAATCAGCTGTGGGTGTTGACGAACTCATCACCGATAACGAGAAGATACGTACCAGGAACAAGCGTGCTGCCGGACGCCGGAAGGCTCAGCGTCCAAAGCAAGGATTCTTTCGAACCTTGATCCAGGTCATGGGTGAACTGCTTATTACCTGTGGCGTTATCTTGTTGCTATTCGTGGTGTGGGAGCTGTGGTGGACGAATATTGAGGCTAATTCCGCTCAGCAAGCCGCCGTCTCCCAGTTTGCCCAAGAATTTCAAGGCCCGGTGACGCCTCCGCCTGCGGACGCACCTCCCGTTGATTACGGACCGCCTAAGGTGATGGTCGCGCCAGAACAAGGAAGCACAGTGTTCGGGGTGGTCTACATTCCGCGATTCGGCGCCACCTACAGCAGGCCGCTAGTGGAAGGGACCGCCCCTGCGCAGCTCGATTCGCTCGGCTTGGGTCGTTATGACAGCACCGCGATGCCGGGCGATGTAGGAAACTTTGCCGTGGCAGGTCACCGACAGACTCACGGTGCCGTTCTGGACGCCGTCCACACACTGGTCCCTGGAGACAAAATATATGTCCAGACTAAGGACGGCTACTACACCTATATGTTCCGGAACAACCAAATTGTCATGCCAAACCGGGCTGACGTTCTCGCTCCCATCCCCACCCAGCCGGACGCCACACCCACTGATCGCTTTATGACCATGACCAGTTGTAATCCCCGCTTCGGTGCGGAAGAGCGAATTATCAGCTACTCACTATTGGATTCGTGGCGGCCTGCCAGCGCTGGTCCTCCAGCAGAAATTGCCGCCCAAATTGCAGCGAACCAGAACGGGAAGGGCTGAGTATGTACGGCTGGATCTTTAGAAACCTCCCGGGGCCCTTGTGGTTCCGAATCATCACAACCATTCTTTTCTTGGCAGCAGCCGTTCTGTTGTTGATGCAGTTCGTCTTCCCGTGGCTCTCCCAATTCAACCCTCTGAATGATTCAACGATTGGTGGTGGAGTCTGAAATGGCAGTGCGGATTCTTGTCATAGATAACTACGACAGCTTCGTCTACACACTGGTTGGCTACCTCCAGCAGCTGGGCGCCGAAACCACAGTTGTGCGTAATGACGATGTCACCTTGGCTGAAGCTGTGGAACTGGCAGGCACGCGCGACGGCGTACTGGTCTCCCCGGGTCCCGGCACCCCCGCAGAGGCTGGGGTATGCATCGAATTAATCAAGTGGTGCGGTAGTAACAACAAGCCCATGTTGGGCGTCTGCCTGGGTCATCAGGCATTGGCAGAAGCCTATGGTGGCGTGGTTACGCATGCCGAGCAGCTCATGCATGGCAAAACTAGCGAGGTTCATCACCACGGAGCCAGCGTATTTGCCGGATTGCCCAGCCCTGTCACAGCCACTCGATACCACTCCCTGTCTGCTGTCCCGGATAGCATTCCTGAGGTCCTTGAGGTCACGGCAGAAACGGCCGACGGCGTGATTATGGGTTTGGCGCACAAGAGCGCACCACTGTGTGGGGTCCAGTTCCATCCAGAATCAGTGCTCACCGAAGGCGGTTACACCATGTTGGGTAACTGGCTGGAATCACTGGGACTGACAGGTGCTGCCGCGAAGGCAGCCACCCTGAGCCCACTCATCAACAGCTAGACCTGATGGAAGTCATCTAGAGAAGCGTGGTCACGGTTAGCATCAGCATCTAACCTCAGTGACGTACCTCAGCAAGGATTAGGCTAGGGCTTCTTGGGCTTTTTCGACGGTTCCGGTTTTGTCGGGGGTGATTTCGTCTGCTCGGGTGATGTTGTGGACGTCGGGGTTGGTGTTGGCGTAGGCTCCGCCGGCGCCGGCTCCGGTGCCTTCGCCAAAGTAACCACAACGGTTGTCCGTTGTGCCACGTCCGAACCGGCCGGAATAGATTGCCCCGTCACCATACCTGGGGTGACGACAGAGTTCTCAGATTCCTCAAACGTGACCTCTAGATGCTCCGAGACCTTCTTCAAAGCAGCCGTCACGGTTTGCCTAACCAACTCAGGGTCCTTGGTTAGGTCAAACAGGGATGGCATTGCTACCTGGCCTGTGGAAACCTTGATGGTAACGCTGGTGCCCACGGGCACTTTCTCGCCGGGAGCCGGATCCGTGGTGACCACCAGATTGGCCCCTATTGAGCCGTCATTGACCAGATCGGTGGCACGGATGAGTAAACCAAGATCTATCAGGTCCTGACGTACATCGCCCTCAGTTCTGCCGGTCACTTCCGCGGGGATTAGTACTTCGGAGGGCCCCTTGGAGACAACCACCTCCACTGAGGTGCCCACTTCGGTCAGGGTACCGGCTTTGGGATCTGTGCGGATCACATCTCCCTGATCCACCTCGGAGGAAAACTCCTCGGTGCTGCGAGGGTCTAGGCCCAAGTTCTTCAAGAGGAACATCGCGTCGTCCTTAGCCATCCCGGCCAAGGCCGGAATGCTTTCTTGGGCAACTGCGGCAGGTGCTTGGTTAAGCATGTTGTAGCCCAGCACTCCCCCACCGCCGAGCATGATCGCCAACAGTACAAAGAGCGTCACCATCCATGCTCGACGGCGGCGCCTGACGGCAGGTGCCACCTCACCGTGGTCTTCGGGAACCACTTCCTCAGTGGTTAACGCTCCCCCCGCCATGACCTTGGCCATGGCGCGGGTGGAGGGCCCGGCGTCGTTCGTGTCTTGTAGGGGGGCTGAGGCAATCGTGTCAGCGACCGTAGCGATCACTGTAGTATCGTTCCCCTCGTTCGCCTTGACGGTATGGCCCGCCTGCTCGTGCCCCGACGGTGGCATGACGCCGGCCCCAGCAGCACGGAGGGCTCGCCGGAAGGAGGCGGCATCTTGAAAACGCTGCTGCCTATCCTTTTGGAGTGCGCGCATGAGCAACGCATCCAAGGCAGGGCTCAGTGCTGTGTTGAAGGTGCTCGGTGCGGGGGGCAGCTCACGCACATGCTGGTAGGCGACGGAGACTGGTGAGTCACCTATGAAAGGCGGCCGTCCCGCCAGCATTTCGTAGAGCAGGCAGCCTGCAGAATAAAGGTCGCTGCGAGCATCGACACTCTCCCCACGGGCTTGTTCCGGCGATAAATACTGGGCGGTACCCATGACGGTCTGTGTCTGCGTCATGGTCGCAGCAGAGTCTGAGATGGTCCGTGCGATACCAAAGTCCATGACCTTGACCTGGCCCAGAACACCCTGATCATCTTCGGTGACCATGACGTTGGCAGGCTTGATATCACGGTGGACTATACCCGCGCGGTGACTGTAATCTAGGGCTGCCAGAACACCCATGGAGTATTCCAGTGCTTGCTCTGTGGTGATGTTCTTGCCGCGGATTAAATCTCGCAGGGTCTTGCCGTGAACATATTCCATGACAATGTATGGCACATGCGCACCATCTCCTGGATAGTCCCCGGAGACGTGCTCGCCTGTGTCGTACACGGCGACGATGGCGGGGTGGTTTAGCCCCGCCACAGCCTGAGCCTCCCGACGGAAGCGGGCCTGCAGTTGCGAATCGCGGGCTACATCAGCCCGCAGTAATTTAATCGCCACAGTACGGCCCAATCGGATATCTTGGGCCTTATACACATCAGCCATGCCACCACGGCCTAGCAATTCCCCAATCTCATACCTGTCATTGAGGACGCGCGGAATACTCATGAGTTCCAGTTAGTCCTTTCAGAGGACGGCAAATTTCGGGACCTTCTGACGAGCCAAATGGCTATCAGGGCTTTGGTTCTGTCTTTGGCTCTTGCTTTGGCTCTTGCTTTGGCTCGGCGGACGAGGGCGGCGGGTTTTCCTGCACTGCCGGACCACTAGAGACGTAGTAAGTCACCGGTGATTGCAGCTCCACCTGGGTTCCAGCAGCGGGGTCAACAATGATGACATTGCCTTCTGGAACGGTGTCCGAGGCTTCTTCAAGACGGTTCGGGATCAAATTTGCGGCCACTAGGGCTTGATCATAGGCGTCACCAGTTTGCCCAGCAAAGGAAGGAACCGCTGTGGTATCTGGCGTCGCGGGAGGCTCGGAGCCCTTGGAAACAGTAACTACGATGGTGGTACCAATTGGCTGCGGTCCTGTAGGGCTGACCGAGATGACGATACCTTCAGCATCCCTGTCACTGAACTCATCAACGCGACTAACTCCAAGCTTCTGAGCTATCAGTTCCTGCTCAACCTCTGCAAAGGGCCTTCCGGCCAAGGCATTGTTGACCACGTCAACTGTTACAGGAGCTTCCGAGGTGGGAGGCAATGACTCTTCTGTTGGCGAAGGTGTCTGCGAGGGAGTGGTGGGTGTGGAACTCGGGGTTACAGATGGAGTGGACGTGTTCGTCTCCGTGGGCACTGTTGTCCCCCCAAAGAAGTCGCTGTTTTGCAGCAACAATGCACCGATCGCGAAGACCAACAGGGCAATCAAGCCAACCATGGGCCAAGTCCATGGACTGCGGCCCTTCTTGACGGGCTCCGTTTGCGGCACATACTCATCATCCGAGACCACGAGAACAGGGTTTTCCTGCTCCGCCTGCCATGCACGCTCAGCGCCGAGGATCTCAGCGCGGGTGGGAGCTGCAGGAGCGTCTTCGATATTTTCGGAAACTGTAGGAAGCGCCGTCGTACTGGGTTCGGGGACACTGCTGACCACAGAAGTAGCGGCCGTTGCGTTGATGTCCACGGGAGCTGTGATAGGACCTGTGGTGGCTTCGAAGAGCAACATTCCCGGCACCGCGGCATGCGCGGCCTTGATGTCGCCAGTGCGAATGGCCTCGGCGGCCTCGCTGAGTTTCAAGGCATTGGCTGGACGATTGGCAGGTTCCTTAGCCAGCATGGACATCAGCAGAGCACGCACCGGTGTGGGCAACGTGTCGGGCAGCGGCGGCGGCGCGTCATTGACCTGGGCTAGGGCAATAGCAATCTGGGATTCACCCGAGAACGGACGGTGTCCGGTAATGCACTCATAACCTATGATGCCCAGGGAATAAATGTCGCTGGACCCGGTGGCGATCTGACCAGTTGCCTGTTCCGGAGCCAAGTACTGGGCTGTGCCCATGACTTGTCCGGTCTGGGTCAAGGGAACCTGATCGGCTAGACGGGCAATGCCGAAGTCGGTGATCTTCACCTTGCCCTCAGGAGTAATGAGCAAGTTCCCGGGCTTCACATCCCGGTGGACAAGACCTTGAGCATGGGCCACTGCCAAAGCGCGTGCGGTCTGGGCGATCATAGACAACGTCCAGTCGCCCGAGAGCACACGTTCGCGCTCGATCATGGCGGAAAGAGGCTCGCCAGGAACCAGTTCCATGACCAGGTAGGCGGAGCCATCTTCTTCGCCGTAGTCAAAGACGTTGGCAATACCCTCATGGTTGAGCAGGGCGGTGTGTTTGGCCTCTGCCCGGAACCGGGCACGGAAGCCAGGATCGCCGGTGTATTCATCCTTGAGGATTTTAATGGCAACAATACGACCCAGGACCTGATCCTGTGCCTTCCACACCTCGCCCATGCCGCCAATGGCAATGCGTGATGTGAGTTGGAACCTGCCGCCTAAGGTGATACCAGAAATAGGCCTCACTTGTTCAACACCGCCTTGAAGAGTTTGCTTGCATTGGGACTTGTAAGTTGTGAGCCGGTGGGAACATCCACCTTGGGCATGACGATGGTGACCACCACTTCGGGATCATCGGCCGGTGCGAACCCGGTAAACCAGGCGTTGTTCAATCCGTCTCCAAGCTCTGCGGTTCCTGTTTTGCCGGCCACTTTGACTCCGGGAACACCCGCAGCTGTGCCGATACCGTTGTCAACCACGCTGACCATCCAATCCTTGATTTGGGAGGCGATCTCCGGCGTCGTGGACTGACGAAGAATCTCCGGTGTGAGACTAGAAACCGTTTTAAGATCTGGCGTCCGCACCGTCTTGATGAGGTTGGGGGCCATCTGCTGACCGTCATTGGCAATGGCTGCAGTCATCATCGAGATCTGCAACGGTGTTGCAACCACATTCAGCTGGCCAACTGCACTCTGGGCCAATGCCGCGTCATCAAGCTCGCCCTGACTGCCGGGGAAGCGGCTGGTCTCCACCGAAGAAGGGAAGGAAAGTGAGCTGTCATTGAAACCGAACTTTTCTGCTTGGGCCGTCATGGCGTCCTGGCCCAGATCCAGCGCAATGCTGGCGAATGGCGTATTACAGGAGTTCTCCAACGCGAAGGCGAAGGACGCCTTGTCCCTGGTATAGCACTGGCCGTAGGCGTAGTTGGGCAGCGCGTAGTCCATTCCCGGGAACGTCAATTCAGCCGGGTTGGGAAGTATGCTGTCTTTGTTATATTTCCCAGATTCCAGGGCCGCCGCAGTATCGATGATTTTGAAGACGGAGCCTGGTGCATAAACCTGTTTGTAGGCCGATGAGCCAAACAGGTTAATTTGAGGAACCTTTACCAGTTCCGCCATGGATGCATCAAAGGCTTCCTTGTCATGAGTGGCCATCAAGTTGGTGTCGTACGTGGGCTTGGAAACCATGGCGATGATGGCGCCGGTCTTCGGATTCTGAACCACGATTGATCCGCCGATGTCATCGGGGATCATGTCAAAGGCCATCTGCTGGATCTTTGAATCGATTGTGAGTTCTACTGAGCGCCCCTGAGGTTGTTCGCCGGTGAAGATCTGGGAGATGCGCTCGAAAAGGGCATCGTCAGAGTTTCCTGTTAGCTCATCGCTCATGGCCACCTCAACACCGTATTGTCCGGACCACTTGCTGAAGAAGCCGGTCAGGCCTGCATATAACAGGGGATCGTTGTACGTTCGCTGGTACTTACAATCGGTGTTTGTGGCGACAGATTCGGCAATGGCCTGACCGTCAACAAGGATAGGACCTCTTGCGCTACAAAAGCTCTTCACGAGTTGTCGCTGGTTATTGGGGTTGAGGTTGAGCGAATCCGCCGCGAAAATCTGCACATAAGAAACTGAGCCAAAAAGCAGGGCGAATAAGGCGATGGCCACTATCCAGGAATTACGAATCGCAGCGTTCATGGTGAGGGCACCTCCTTTAGGGTCTTGTCGATATCCGGTGTCGGATCGTTGGGCGCAGGCACTACAGAGATATCAATGGGTCGCCGGGCCGCATCGGAAATCTTCAGGATCAAAGCAACGATGATCCAGTTGGCCAGCAGCGATGACCCGCCGGCCGACAAGAAGGGTGTCGTAAGGCCGGTCAGTGGAATGAGACGGGTGACGCCACCGATAATGACGAAACACTGCAAGGCCACAGCGAAGGACAGTCCCACGGCCAGCAGTTTGCCAAAAGCATCACGGGTGCCCAGCGCTGCCCGGAAGCCCCGTGCAATCAAGAGTGCATAGAGGCAAAGGATTGCGAAGAGCCCGATCAATCCAAGTTCCTCGCCGATGACTGCAGTAATCATGTCGCTATTGGCCACGGGCAACGCATCGGGTGAGCCCTGTCCGAAGCCGGTGCCGATGAGGCCACCATTGGCTAGACCAAACAAACCCTCGACAACTTGGAAGCTCCCATAGGGAGCGCCAATGTAGGCGGGGTCAAAGGCGTTCACCCAGACATCAATGCGACGAGCAACGTGCGGGAAAATTTGGTAGGCAGCAAAGCCTCCAACAGCTATTAGCGCGATGCCAATAAATATCCAGCTGACCCGGCTGGTAGCCACATAGATCATGACCATGAACAAACCAAAAAATAGGATTGAAGAACCAAGGTCGCGCTGGAAAACCAAGACTCCTACACTGGCAAGCCAAGCGACGATCATGGGCGCAAGGTCTTGCACACGGGGAAGCTGTAATGGTCCAATCTTCTTTCCTGCCAGCAGGATCAGATCTCTATTGGAAGAAAGGTACCCAGCAAAGAATATAGCCAGCGTGATCTTTGCAATCTCGCCGGGCTGGAAGGTGAACGGTCCAATGGAAATCCACACCGTTGCGCCGAAGACACTACCCGCCGAGATGCCTGGCACGAGCGGCAGTATGAGTAGTACAACGGAGACCAGCAAGGAGATGTAAGTGTATCGACGGAGGATCCTGTGATCTCGTAATACCCAGATCACGGCGATCGCTGCCACCACAGCAAGGCCGGTCCACATCCATTGGCGGGTGGCCGCAGTGTCGCCGGAGGTGATGTCCAAGCGGTGAATGACGGCTAGCCCCAAGCCATTCAATGCCACCACTACGGGTAATATTACCGGATCGGCATATTTGGCCTTGAAGCGCAGAACAATGTGGAATGCAATAGACAGACCTGAAAGAATCGCGATCTGTGTGTAGAAATCGTTGTCAAATGTCCGGCCCAAATTCAGGTTGACCAGAGCCGTTGCCATGGCCGAGAGCCCAAGGGCCAGAACCAGCAGGAGAAGTTCTGTATTGCGGCGGGGTTTAGACACTGTCAGTAGCTGGCTCATTGTCCACCGCCAGGAACGCATGTGGGCTGTGCGGAAGGCGTGGCAACGCCGGTGGCTGACTGGCTGGCAGGTGCGCTAACGCTTCCAGTGGCAGTGGCAGTGGCAGTGGCACTAGCGCTGGGAGTGGCCGTAGCTTTTGCAGCTGCTGTGGCACTAGCCGAGATGCTCGGAGTTGCCGTGCCACTGGGACTGCCAGTGGCCGTTGGGGTTCTTGTCGCGGTAGGTGTGCTAGGTGTTGGGGTGTTCACGAGCTCGCAGGGAGGCAAGCTTGTCCCCGTACCCAGCTGAAGATCGCTAATGATCTGCTCAGCATCACTGAGGGTACGCGCTGGCATGGTTGATGCCACCAACTGCTGTGAATAGGCGGGCAAAGACTCAACTTTCACTTCTGTTTCCCGGTGCAATTCTGAGAGCGAGATGGGGCCAAGGGATTGCGAGACACCCTGAAAAATTGCAACATTCCCGTTGTTGACGCCCACAAAATACTGCGTCTGGGTCCACGCATAGGCGGCCCAGGAGCCTACAACGATGGCCAAGACTGCCAAGAACGCTGCGATCGCCAATACCAGTGGGCGTTGGCGAAGCCTAGGCAGTGACTCTTCCGTATCTTCTACGATGGTGCGCTCTGGTGTGGGCTTGTGGGTCAGTACCGTCGCGGCGCGATGCGAGGACGGCGCCTTGGTGAGAAGCGGTATGCGCCCATCCTCTGCTGCCGTCACGGCGGCACCAACGAGTTCGTGCTTACGTGTTTGAAGTTCTTTGCGAATGGCGGCAGCGCGAATGTGTGTATCTAGCGAATCGGACGTATCGCCATCTTCATCTGACTCTTCGGGCCCAACACGATGACCCGGTTCGGAGACACCTTCTGATCGTTCTGCCGCGGGCGCTGGCACAGGGTCTGCGGAAGGATCAACAGGGCTGGTTACTTCGTCATGCTCGACGTGCACAGCGGGAGCTGCCGTTACCGCAAGCGGCTCGTCTCCGGCGTCGTCCGTTTCTGTACTCTGCTCCAAAGGCCGGCGATCGACATTGTCCGAAATCAGAGTGGCGGCCTCAACCGCTTCCAAGGCCGCGGTTTGTGTCTCTTCTGGATTGGATTCGACAATGTCGAAGACAACAACGGTGACGTTGTCGGGTGAGCCGGCCGCTAAAGTCAGCTCAATGAGAGTATCCGCAGCATTCGCGAGTGATTTGGTGTGGCGGATGACCTCTTCGATCATGGCTGGACGGACAAAGTTCAGGCCGTCGGAGCACAGCAACCAGCGCTCACCGGCAGTGGCATCGAAATACTTCAGGTCAAGTTCAGGGGAGGCATCGACGTCCCCGAGCACGCGCATCAAAACATTCTTATGGGGGTGCACGTCAGCTTCGGCCTCGGTCATGCGACCTTCATCGATCATGCGCTGGACGAAGGTATGGTCGGTGCTCAGCTGTTCAAAGACACCATCCTTGAGACGATAGGCGCGAGAATCGCCAATGTGAGCGTATGCCAAACGCTCGCCGGAGAGCAGTAGAGCCGTCACTGTGGTGCCCATGCCGGCCAATTTAGGATTCACATGAACTAGCTCCGACAGCAGTGAATTGGCGGTTTGGATCTCATCAGCGAGGTGAGTGCCGGCCTCATCGTTGTGGTGGTTGTGATCTAGGTGCACCAGATCAAGGACCGTGGAAGCGCTGGCAACATCACCGCCAGCATGGCCACCCATTCCGTCGGCAACTACTGCCAGATGCTCGCCAGCATAGGCGGAATCGTCGTTTTTGGCGCGAACCAAGCCCACATGAGACCTGGCTGCATAGCGCAAAATTAGCGGGTATTCGGCCATGTCATGGCCTCAATTCGATGACCGTTTTGCCGATCCGCACAGGGACCCCGAGTTCTACGGGGAGGGCACGCGTCAACGCAGTGCCGCCAAGGAACGTTCCGTTGGTGGAGCCTAGATCTTCAATGAACCACCGCGTGCCCTGGGGGAACAGGCGCGCATGGCGACCCGAGGCATAGTCGTCTTCGAGTACCAAAGTTGCTTCTTGGGCGCGACCCAGAAGAATCGGGATGCCACTGAGGTCCAACGTGGTACCTGTAAGAGGTCCTTCGGTGACAACAAGCTGGCGGGCCTGAACCTTTGCAGGTGGTGCTGCTTCAACAAGTTCCGGGTGCTTACGGGCCTGCCGGGCTGTTGGCTCGCCCACTTTGGCCTTCCGGCCAATGACCAAGTCGCGGCGCATGGCAGCGACCACACTGAAAACCATGACCCACATCAGGAGTAGGAAACCGAAGCGCAAAATGGTCACGAGAAGAGTCATATCGTTCATCACTGACCACCGCCGCGCCGAGGCAATATACGGAAAATAATTTCAGTTCGACCCATTTTGATCGCGGACCCGTTGTGCAATCCTGTGCTGCCCTGCACGCGGCGACCATCTACATAGCTGCCGTTGGTTGAACCAAGGTCCACGGCGGTGTTGGAACCGTCCTCGCAGCGGATCTCTAAGTGCTTTCGTGAAACGCCAGTATCGTCAATCAGAATGTCCGCTTCAGAGGAACGGCCCAAAATAATGGAATTGGCATTCAGGGCGTAACGCTGTCCGTCGATGTCCACAACTGGTTGGCCCTGTGCTGGTGCCGCCTGGCGTTTATACACAGGGGCGGCCGGAACAGCGGGTTGGCTAGCAGGGGGCTGTGCTTGGCCGGGCTCCTGACTTGGCCGCACGGGAGGGCGAGTAGGACTTTGGAGAATCTGAGCGCCCGTACTATTTTCCTTCTCTGTGGAGGAAACAATCTGAAACTGTCCCGGGCGCAGTTCCTCGAGGTGGTTGAATGCCACCCGAACCGGACCTTGGAGGACATAGCCCTGGCTACGCGCGTGGTTAATAACCACATCGCACAGTTCCTCAGCGAGGGTTACACCCCATGAACGTGCCCGTTCGAAGTCGGCGTCTCCCAGCTCAATATTAAAAACATTGGGTGCCAGCGTCCGGCCGGCATCCAATGTCATCGCCTTGTCGTCGAGTTCCCGACGAAGAGCGCTTGCCACTTCAACCGGCTGCAACGATTTGGAGCCCAGGGAGAAGGCGCCACGTACTGCCTTTTCAATGCCTTTTTCAACGTTGTCAAACAATCCCATATGCTCTCCTCTCTTACTGTGTTGCTGTGGCAAGGGTGATGCCTAAAATTCTTCAGAAGTGCTGCGCTACGGAGAGCGCAACTTGAACGTCATCCGCACTGCGGACAACCAGGTTCAAGGTCGATACTACTGCCGGAGTCTAGGAATATCCCCATTACTTGGTCCCGATGTGGCAAATTTCCTACCTAGGCATGACGTTGTCAAAACCTTTTTGCACACCATAACTTCCCTGTGTTTCAGCGAAAATTGGCGCCGTCGGCGCCCCATTCTGCAGTGATAAGTGATCCCTAGCTTGTCTCGTTTAGGTGATTTGGCACGATGTCCTATATGCTTGATCTCGCTGTTCCACTGAGAGTCGAAAGACAAACACGGTGGATAGCGAAAAACGCGCGAGTGGCGGAACGGCAGACGCGCTGGCTTCAGGTGCCAGTGTCCGAAAGGGCGTGGGGGTTCAAATCCCCCCTCGCGCACGTTTTTGAGAATCCCCGGTGGAACCAATGGTTCCCCGGGGATTTTTGTTTCCCCGGGTTAGCGTCCCCCGTCAGTGGAGTTAGCGGTTAGGGGTTAGAGGCCCTGGTTCCCCCGTTCCTCCTCGCGGACACACTTCATGACCTAGATCCGCGGATTCCGTGCCAAATCCAGACGTGCAGGATGTGCCACCGTGGATTCATCTATTGAGTTAGCTGGGCACTCATTTGTTTGTACCAATCGCCGCGTGCGTGTCGTCCGGAACATACACACGACTTGCTGCTCGTCCACCTAACGCCTTGGAGCTCGTCCCCCATCAAGAACTCTGACGATTGAAAGTCTCCATTGGACCGGTCTGAGCAGTCTCCGAAAATTTCTGAAGACATTCAGTCCATCAGGGAACGTTCGATGGAACCGCCTCCCATCAGGACTGCCAGGCATGTCTCCCCTATATAAGGGAACACAGCGGAGCAATGGGGGTGAACAATGATCCTCAGGATAGTCACTGGTTCGGATAGATGCTGTGGTGACCCACGGTCAGGATTAGATCAATCGCTACTTCTGTAACTGTGCTGTGAATCGACGGAGAGCTTCATGATGACACCCGGATAGGTGCCTGCCACAAGCGGGAGTAGCAATCCGATCGATTGCAGGAGACATCGCGGGCAGTTAACTGGCGCCGCCTCTGCGATCCAGATCTCGCAGTCTCCGGTACCTATATATAGGGAGAAGCAACGGGGGTATCCATAGCTTTTCCCAAGCGTTGCAATGTGTCGCGCGGACTCCGGCTCGTTTGAGTTGTTGAGCCCACTAGGTCCTTGGCTTGAACCACTTCATAACCCTCTGCATTCGCGGCTCGGCTCCTGGGATCAAAGGACTCAGGGCATAGGATCGGACCATGAAGAACCTCATGATTCGAGTAGGCGTCCAATTAGGCAGTTCAGCTGTAGCGATTATTCTTGCCGCACTGATTCTGCCTCGTTTCTCTCTGCACATTTGGGGGTTACTGTCTGCTGTCGTTATCTTTACGATCGCGCAGGCGCTTCTCGAGGGTTTCGTTGCCAAGTTGGCCACCAAATACACCCCCGCTCTTGCTGGCCTTGCATCACTCGTCTCCACATGGTTGGCGTTGATCATTGCGAGCATGTCCTTCGGGGGCATCAGGATCCACGGCTTTTTCACATGGATCATGGCGGCGCTCCTTATCTGGGCCATCACCGGACTCTGCGCCATCTTGGTTCCCAAGTATGTATTGAAGAGCGCCAACAAGTAGTGGCAAAAACCTCGTGAGCCCAGTCGGTTGGAAGCCGGCCGGCTCATAGTCGTCCTGATCTCCGGTGGTAGATACGTATGCAGATAGTTCACCGGTGGCTGGGCCTGCCGCGGATTTGCGTAGATGCGAAACGGGGTGTATTGTTTTTCGAGTTGCTCCGGTTGATGGGGGAACGAAAATCCCGAGTTTATGTGGCCGGTTTTGCCGGTCTATTTCTCATGTTTCGATGGTGTTGTTCACTGTTTAGTGGATTTGCGTTGTTGGAATAGTTCGGGTAAGCTTGAAAAGTTGCCTCGGCACTGATCGTCACGGATTGTTTGTTGGTTCGGGTGTGTTGGCTGGGTGTGGTTGTTGTTTGAGAACTCAATAGTGTGCCAAGTTT
>NZ_JBTNDB010000026.1:0-49872 GCF_054511175.1 Arthrobacter sp. Sr24
AGACGGTTGTAGACGACCGTCTTTTCCCGCAAGCGCCGTCCGAATCCGGTCCCGGTCCCGAATTCAGGTCCGAATCCAGGTCCGAATCCGGTCCCGGTCCCGGTTCCACCAACAACCGGGCCGCAGCCGTTACTCCATGGTCAGCCCTGCAACGGGGGAGAGTTTCGCCGCGCGGCGCGCTGGCACTACGGAGGCGAGGAGCCCGGCCACAGCGGCAACTCCAACCACGGCCAGAATCTGACCCCACGGAATAACTGCGGTGACGGAGGCGAAGGACCCCAGCGCAGATTGCGCGCCCGCCCAGCCATAAACGGTGCCGAGAACCGATCCGATGATGGCCGCCACCCCCGCGATCAGGACCGCTTCTAGCGCCAGCATGCCGCGAAGCTGTCCACGGGTCAGTCCCAGAGCCCGCAGTAGCGAGTTTTCACGGGTCCGTTCCATTACTGACAAGGACAGGGTATTGGCCACGCCGATCAGTGCAATGAAAACGGCCACGGCCAGCAGCCCGGTGACCACCAGCAGCAACATGTCGATGACCTGGCCAAACGTGACCTTTTCCAGCACAGCTCCGGAGACTTGATACTCCTCGAGCCCCAAAGTCGTGGCGAGGGACGTGCGCAGATCCAACAACTCGGTGGAGCCCAAGGATGGATCCACCTTGATCCACAACGGATGAGGTTGCTGCATACGCAGGGGATCATCGGCAGCCACGGGCCCGAACGCGTCCAAGGACACGAGCGCATAAGTGCCGTCGGTGGTTGCCGCGGTTCCCGTGAGGTTCGTCGTCTGCGTACCCGCAACGAGGCTGGCTGAGGTGCTAGAGGTGTCCGTGGGGATCAGGCCCTTGGGCAACACGGCCGACGTCGGAGTTGGTCGGTTCGCAGGGTTGGCCAGAACCGCGGATGCATCGGCATCGGATATCCCGTAAGCAGTTATCTGAGTATCGCCCACGTTCACCAACCCCACCAACTGGAGCCGGGCAATGTGCTCAACTCCCGGAAGCGCTTCCGCCGTGGCCACCTGGGAATCTGTAATAGTGCCCTCATCGGCGTACGACTGCGCCGTGATATCCACCGGGTAGACCCCGTCGAGTTCAGCGTCGAAGGCGTGCCGTGCTGTGGCGGCGCCGGTCATCATCATGGTCACGAGCGTGACGCCAATGAGCAGGGCGGAGGCGGTCGCGGTGGTGCGGCGCGGATTGCGGACGGCATTCGCAGCCGCCATCTTGCCCGGCACACCTGCTGGACGCGCCAACGTTCCGGCGAATGAAACCAGCTTGGGCACGAACAGCGTGGCGGCCATCAGGAAGCCAACAAATGAGGCAGCCCCCGAAGGAAGTGCCAGCAGCAGATTCGCGGAGATCCCTCCAACAATCAATCCCACGCCGCCTGCCAGCACGAGCACAACGCCAATGATCAGGCGCACCCGCCCGCCGGTGGTGTGCACGGTGGCATCGTCCGCGGGACGCAGCGCGGCCAGCGGAGCCACAGCTGTTGCGGCGCGCGCCGGGACCAGGGCTGCCAGCACCGTCAGCAGGGTACCGATCAGGATTCCAGCAATGATGGCCGACGGCGGCACCGCCAACGTGGCGAAGCTGAAGTCGGGATTTTGGCGCAGTAGGGTCAAAACCAATGCCATGGTTCCCGTCGCCACCAGCACACCCACTATGGAGGCAATAAAGCCAACGATCAGAGCTTCCACGATGACGGAGCTGCGGATTTGTTTGCGGCTGGCCCCAATGCAGCGCAGCAGGGCCAGTTCGCGCGTTCGTTGGGCCACAAGAACCGAGAAGGTGTTGGAAACAACCAGAGCCGCAACGAGTAAAGCCACAGCGGCAAACGCCAGCAGCACAATGGTCAGCTGGTCAGTTCCGCCGGTGAACTTGGCGACATCGGCGGTGGTCTTCTCATCAGGGGTCAATACAGTGGTCACCGGCTGATCAAGAGCGGTAGCCAGAGCCGCCTGTGCCGTAGCAAGGGAAATACCGGGCTTGAGGTTTACCGAGATGGTGCTGAAACCGGCGTCCGGGGCGCTGAGCGAATCAACGGCCGCGGGGATGCCGACAAATTGCGCCATGCCTGAAGACAGCGGGTCAGTGGAGGCGGCCATGATGCCGGAGACGGTGGCGCTGAGTTTCGGCGCATCGCCCCAGCCTGTCGGGCTGGCTGTGTCCGCGACAGGCTGCCCGGTGAGTGTGGTTTTGCTACCCACAACGAGGGAATTACGCTCGGCAGTTTTGGCGTCAACCACCACTTCTTGGGCGGTTGAAGGCCATGCGCCGGAGACTAGCTTGACCGGCTCCAAGGACGGGAAGGCCGGCATATTGCGGATGAACGCGGCAACGGAGGCGCTGCCCAGATCGGTCTGAACATACAAGGAACGCTGCGCATAGGATTCCACGACGAGAGGTGATCCAGCCACGGAAGCCGCGGCCGCCGTCGTGAGTGGATCGTAGCCTATGGGGGAGACAACCAGGTCAGCCGAGGCGTAGGCCTGCCCGATGCTGGCCTTAAGTGATGCTTGCGTGGAGGCGTTGACCATCAGGGTGGCGGAGAGGAAGGCGACGGCCAATAGCACCGCTAAGGTGATGGCTATGAACCGTCTGGAGTGAGTTTTGAGCTGGCTCAGGGCAACGTGCAACATGGCCTAGACCCCCAAAGAGGCCAGCGATGCCAGCACGGATTCGGCGGTGGGATTCTCAAGTTCGCCCACCAAGGCGCCGTCGTTCATGAGGACCACGCGGTCGGCGTAGGAGGCGGCTACCGGGTCGTGGGTGACCATGATGATGGACTGGCCCATGTCGCGGGAGGAGCGGCGCAACATGCCGAGCACTTCCGCGCCGGAGCGAGAATCGAGGTTGCCGGTGGGCTCGTCGCCGAAGATCACATCGGGGCGGGTGAGGAGGGCGCGGGCCACGGCGACGCGTTGCTGCTGGCCGCCGGAGAGCTCGTGCGGCTTGTGCTTCAGGCGGTCTACCAGGCCCAGCGTCTTGGTGACGAACGTGAACCATTCTTTATCCACGGTACCGCCGGCCAAGGCCACGGGGAGGGTGATGTTGGCTTCGGCCGTGAGTGTAGGGACTAGGTTGAAGGCCTGGAAGACGAAGCCGATCCGGTCGCGGCGCAGTTGTGTTAAATCCTTGTCGTTGAGGCCGGTCAACTCGGTGTCGCCCAGGTGGATGGTGCCGCTGGTGACCGAATCGAGGCCTGCCAAGCAGTGCATGAGCGTAGATTTCCCGGAACCTGAGGGTCCCATGATGGCGGTGAATTGGCCGGCCGGGAACTCCAAGTCCACGCCCTTGAGCGCGGTCACCTCGGTATCGCCCTTGCCGTAGGTTTTGCGCAAACCGCGGGCCTGAACCGCCAATGTGCGTTGATTGTGCTGTGTTGTGATGGTCATGGCTTCAGCCTAATTTCGGGTGGAGCGGCGCGGATCGGCTTGTGGGTGGAGATCCGTGCAATGTTCGACGACGGGCCCTCCTACCGTGGTGGGAGAACGTTTGGAGTCAGGCAGGAAATTGCGATTCAGGCAGCATTCCCTAGAGGAGGTCTGGGGAGGAGAATGAGCAGATGAACGCAGCGGAGCCGACTCCAGCAAGCACCTCAGCAAGCACTTCAGCTAGCACCTCAGGGGGTGTGGAAGAGTTTTCCGGCAAAGTTATTGCCGCAACCGAGGGCTTCATTGACATGGTCAGCATGGCGTTGGGGGAGCGGTTGGGATGGTATGCGGCCTTGGCCAAGTCTGACAGTGACGGGCTTACCGCGCAGGAGTTGGCCCAGCGAACCGATACTGATCCTCGTTATGCGCGAGAGTGGTTGGAGCAGCAAGCCACTTCGGGGATCTTGAGGGCCAACTGCAACACTGCGAACGAATGGCGCTTCAATTTACCCGAGGGGGCGGAGGCCGTTCTGGTGGACCAAGGATCGCTGGAAAACCTTGTGCCAATGATCAGAATGCTCATGGCCGGAGTGGAGCACCTTAGCGAGCTGGAACACGCCTATCGGCATGGTGGCGGCGTCTCTTGGTCCACCATGGGGGACGCGGTCAGAGACTCCCAAGCTCGCGGCAACAAACTGTGGTTTGAAACGAGGCTCGCCGCAGCCTTAGCATCAGTGCCAGAAATTCATGACGTTCTCTCCCGCGATGGAGCGCGCGTAGTTGATCTTGGTGCCGGTTACGGATTCTCCACGTTGGCTCTGGCCCAGGCTTATCCCACCGCCACTGTGGTGGGCTTTGACATTGATCAGCCCTCCATTGCGAACGCTCGCATTCTGGCGGCTGAATATGGGCTCAACCAACGGGTAAGTTTCGAACACGCCGATGCTGCCGGTTGGCAGCTTCCAGGCAGCGCAGATGCCGTGTTCATTTTCGAGGCCTTGCATGACATGCCGTTCCCCGTCCGGGTCTTGGCATCGATCCGGCGCATGGTCAAGCCCGACGGCGTCGTGGTGGTGATGGATGAGGCCATCGCAGATAAATTTGATCCGCCGGGGGACGATCTTGAGCGGCTCATGTACGGCTACAGCCTGCTCATATGTCTGCCCGACAGTCTCTCGAGTCCAGGCTCAGCGGGGACAGGAACTCTTATGCGGCCCGCCATCCTTGAGCAGTATGCCAAAGATGCTGGTTTTAGCGCCGTGGAGCAGTTGCCTATCGAAGACTTTTCCGTGTTCCGTTTCTATCGCCTCATCGGCTAATCGAGATCGGCTAGCTCAGCCGATGTCGATTTGAGGCGCGGGCCGGAACTTCTTGAGCCAAAACTCGCTTTGGGCAATGTGGGCAGCAGTGGCCGTTGCAGCTGAGGCCGGGTCCCTATTGCGGATGGCCTCAAGGATATCGCGGTGGCCCCTGTTGCTGACCTCGCGCACGGTAGCGCCTTCAACACTGTCGAAGATGTTGAAGTGGCGTCCTCGGGAACGGAACAAGCCCATGAGGCCGGTCAAGGTGGAATTTCCGCCCGCGGTGCAGATGGCTTCGTGGAAGCGCGCATCCAGATCAGAAATATCTCCGGAATCCTCAGTGGCTTCCATTTTGGAGGTCAGCTCATCCAATTCGGCAAGGAGTTCAGGCGTGCACTTTGCCGCGGCTCCTGCTGCCGCGTGTGATTCGAGGGCACGGCGTATTTCAAAGAGTTCCAGAACGCTGTCAAAGGGGAAGAGATCCACCAACAGGGCAAAACCTTTAAGTATCTCCGCGGGTTCCAGCGAGGAGACGTAGGTACCGGAACCATGTCTGGCCTCCATGACGCCCAGGGCTGACATCGCTCTGATCGCTTCACGTAATGAGCTCCTGGAGACACCCAGCTGTGCCGCAAGTTCTCCTTCAGGGGGACATTTTTGACCAGGGGCCAACTCACCGGAGGCGATCTTGGCCCGCAGCCCCTGCATGGCTGTTTCCACTGCGCTCACAGTTGAGCTCCTTAGTTTAAGCGCGGGCGCTGTCGCCGACGACTAAATTCATCATAGGTGTTCAGAAAGTCATCGGACAGATTCGAGTAATTTTCGGCTGAAAGTACATTTCAGTCCGATAACAGCGCAAAGTCATCCTATGAATATCGGCAGTAAGGTCTTGTCTTTGTCGTGAGCGTGAGGTAGCTTACATGTAATTCATATAGATTCAACAGAAGGTTAGACGTGTCAATCTCTGCCCCGAACGCCCTCAAAGCGCCACCGGTCATGCTCACCCCTGAGGGTGCTCCAGCAATGTCGGACTGGTCCATGACTGCGAGTAAAGTCCACCTCAACCATGGTTCCTACGGTGCAGTTCCGATCGCGGCGCAGCAGCAACAGCTACGGCTCAAAGCTGAGATGGATTTGAACCCCTGCCCATGGTTTATGGGTCAAGCGGACGTGGTGGCCGGAGTGCGGGTGGGGATCGCGGAATTCTTGAAGGTGGCACCCGCGGACATGGCCATGGTGATCAATGCCAGTGCCGGTATCACCGCGGTCTATAACTCCTTGCCGTTTGCTGACGGCGCCGAAATCGTCACCACAGACCACACCTATGGTGCGGTGCTCGAGGGTGCGCAGCGTATTGCCCGCAAGCACAATGGCAAAGTCCGTATAGCCTCGGTGCCACTCGACGCTGACGCGGCGCTGGTAGTTGAGCTCGTCATGGCTGAAGTCAACGAACGCACGGCATTGATTGTCATTGATCAGATCACCTCCGCCACGGCGCGCAGTTTCCCCGTTGTCCAGATTGCCGCGGCCGCCGAAAAGCTGGGGGTGCCGGTGCTCGTTGACGGCGCCCACGCCCCGGGTGTGCTGGCAAACCCTGTCCCCGATTTTGAAGGGCTCTGGGTTGGCAATCTTCACAAGTTCGGCTGCGCACCCCGAGGTACGGCCGCGCTGGTGGCCCGCGGGCCGTTGCGGCGCTACCTGACACCGTTGATTGACTCTTGGGGTTTCCCCTACACGTTTCCGGAGAGCTTTGACCATGTAGGCACCCAAGACATCACATCCTGGATGGCAGCTAAGACTGCGTTTGACTCGATCGAGGAGCGGTTCGGCTGGGACAACTACCGCGAGTACGCAGCATCGCTGGGCGACTACGGCCAGCACATAGTGCAGCAGGCCTTCTCTGCTTCGACAGGACAAGACGCATCGGTGGATGTCGGCATGCCGGTTGACCCGCTGCGTTTGATCCGGCTGCCCCAAGGGTTGGCCACCACGCACGAAGACTCCCACCTGGTACGAGGACTCATTTCCTCGGAACTGGACTTTGAAACGGCCATCACAACGTTTCGTGGAGCAGGTTATCTCAGACTCTCCACTCACCTCTACAACACCGCGGCTGACTACGAAGCTTTTGCCGAACGAGCCGTTCCCTGGCTGGTCAGGCTTGCTCAGCAGCGATGAGCTGATATGTGACCCAGATTCTTCTCTGAACAAAAAATTTCTGCCCTACACCACTTGAAAGGTCAATAATGAAATCGAAACTCACGACCATAACCGCACTGGGTGTTGCCGCCGTGCTGGCACTCTCCGGCTGTGGCGGAGGCGCTGGTGACGACTCCGCGGACGGCCAAGTCACGCTGAAGATGGTGGAAAGCCTTACCAACCCCACCCGCACTGACACCATCAAGAACCTCCTTGCCGGATTTGAAAAAGAGAATCCGAATATCAAGGTTGATCTCATCTCCCCGCCCACGGATTCCGCAGATCAGAAAATCCAGCAGATGCTCCAGTCTGGCAAAGGCATCGACGTTGTGGAAGCACGAGACATCACAGTTGGCTCGTTCGGTGCCAACAAGTGGCTCTACGACATGACCGGAGATTTGGATGGCTGGGAAGGCTGGGAGGATCTGACCGACAACGCCGTCAACTACTCCAAGCAAGACGGCAAGACCTACTACATCCCCTATGGTTTCTACGGGCTGTCGCTGTTCTACCGCACAGATCTGGTCAAGGATGCCGGTTTCGACGGCCCGCCGAAGAGCTGGGGTGAGCTACTGACCCAGGCAGAGAAACTCAATGATCCCTCAGCTAACAAGTTCGGCTACGCCTTCCGCGGCGGCCCTAACGCCAACTCAAACGCCGTGGCCGTCATCGAGGCCTACACCGCGGATCAGATCGACAAGGAAAACGCGTTCCTGCTGACCAATGGCAAGACCATCTTCTCCGCCCCCGAGGCGCAGACGGCCATGGACGATTACCTTGAGCTGTTCAAGAAGGGCTCGCCGCCGTCGTCTGTTGCCTGGGGATACCCCGAAATGGTGCAGGGCTTCAGCAATGGTTCTACCGCTTTCCTGCTTCAGGACCCCGAGGTTATTGCCACCATTAAGGAATCAACCTCGGTCAAGGAAGACCCGTGGAACGTTGCCCCGCTACTAGTTGGTCCCACCGGCAAGGCCATTCAGCCTGTGGCATCGGCTGGATGGGGAATCGCGGAGAGCAGCGAGCACAAGCCCGAAGCCGTGAAGCTGATCAAGTACCTGGCCCAGGGTGAACCGGCCACCACCTTCAGCAAGGAAAACAGCCTGGTTCCGATCCTGACGTCGGCCGCAGATGACCCGTTCTATAGCACTGGTCCTTGGGCCGCATACGTAACCATGACCGAGAACCCTGAAACGTACATCTCGGCTGTCCAGCCGCGCGGTGTGGCTTGGTGGACCGAATGGATCAAGAAGTCCGACGGCGAACTGCAGCGGGTCCTGACCGGCAAGATGACTACTCAGGAGCTACTCACCAGCTGGGATAGCTACTGGGTTGAAAAGATGGCGGGATAATCCACCGTGGCTTTTGAATCACAGCAGAAAGTGGCGCGCACATCGGAAACGGTGAGCGCGCCACCGGAGCTACCCAAGGACTACAGACACAAGAAGCGCTTCAACGCACGGACCGCGTGGACCCTGGCGGGATTCATGGCGCCGGCAGCGATCTTCGTGGCAATCTTCACGTACTACCCTATGATTTCTGGATCACAGATGGCATTCCGGAACTGGAACCTGAACGATCTTTCGGACACGTCCTGGATCGGCTGGGGCAACTTCCGCACCCTCTTTGAGAACCCGGAGTTTGGCACCATAGTGCGCAACACGGTGGTCTGGGTGGTTGGCTCGCTGGTGCCCCAGGTTGTCATCGGCTTCGCGCTGGCGTTGTTCCTGAAACGCAGGTTCAAATTCCGCAGTGGCTACCAAGCATTAATTTTCTTCCCCTGGGCCGTGTCAGGCTTTCTCATTGGCATGCTCTTCCGCTGGATGTTCAACGCCGAATTCGGTGTGGTGAACGATCTGCTGATGAAGGCTGGGTTGATCGACACTCCCATCCCGTGGTTGGCTGAGCCCGGCTTTGCCATGACGGCCATCATTATCGCCAACATTTGGTACGGGGTTACCTTCTTTGCCATCATGATTTTGGCCGCCCTGCAATCCGTCTCGGATGAGATGTATGAGGCCGCCGCCATTGACGGAGCCGGCAAAGTACGTACCCTGTTCAGCATTACGCTGCCTGCCATTGCCGTCACGCTGGGCTTGACGATCTTGCTGCGCGTGATTTGGATCTTCAACTTCCCCGACGTTATTTGGGCTATGACCGGTGGTGGACCCGCCGACCAGACCCACATCATCACCACCTACATGATCAAGATTACGCAGGAAGGTGACTATGGCCAGGCCTCAGCGCTGGGACTCATAGTGGTCTTCACCCTGCTGTTGTTCGCCGTTTTCTATCTGATGGCGATGCGTCCCCGAAAGGCCAACCGATGATTGACAAACAGAGTACCTGGGGCCGCACCTTCAAGATCGTTTTTCTGGCCATTTGCTTGATCGTGACCGTTTTCCCGCTCTACTGGATCGTCATCACCTCGCTCAAGGCGCCCGGGGCCATTTATGAGCTGCCGCTGAAATACTGGCCCAGTGAGATTTCCTTCGAGAACTACATTGGCCTGTTCACGAAGTCCGACTTCGGCCGGTACATGATCAACAGCCTGGTGGTTGCCACGGTCGCCGCCACCGTGGCAACACTCATCTCGCTGCTCTCTGCCTACGTCTTGGCGCGTTTCCAATTTGCCGGCCGCGGCGCCGTTATGGCGGCGTTCCTGCTCACCCAGATGATCCCGGGCTTCATTGCGCTGGGTCCGTTGTACATGATGATGAGCAACTTCGATCTGGTCGATTCAAAAACAGGCTTGATCCTGGTCTATATCGCCATTTGCATCCCCTTTTGCACCATCATGCTCCGCGGCTTCTTCGAGAACGTGCCCGATGCGTTGGAGGAGGCCGCAATGATTGACGGCTGCTCTCGTCTGAGTGCACTCTTCCGCGTCTTAGTACCCGTCATGATGCCGGGAATCGCCGCCAGCTTCATCTTCAATTTCGTCAACTGCTGGAATGAACTTTTCCTGTCCGTGACACTGATGAACAGCGACGAGAACAAGACCATTCCGACGGCGCTGGCCGGGTTCATCTCCAGCTTCAACATCGATTGGGGCTCCATGTCCGCAGCCGCAGTCCTGACCGTCATCCCGACCCTGGTGATCTTCGCCTTCGCCAGCAAATTCATCGTTCAAGGTCTCACCGCAGGTGCCGTCAAGGGCTGATTCTGCGCTTTCAAGTGCGACAGCGGCCTGGAACCGTCAATGCGAAGAAGCTCCCGTTTCCAACGCTATCGCAGCAATGGTTGCAATTTCGGCGACGCTATCCCTCTCAAGTGAGATAGCGTCGCCGAAAAACACACCATTGCTGCGATAGCGTCATGAAAGGGCCGGGGCGGGTCGGGGAGGGGCGGGTCGTAAGTCAGCCTGGGGAGACGATTCCGGTCTCATAAGCGATGACCACAACCTGAACCCGATCGCGGGCGTTGAGCTTGGCCAAGATGTGCCCCACATGGGTTTTGACGGTCGCCTCAGAAACGAAGAGCTGGGCGGCAATTTCCGGGTTGGAGAGCCCGTTGGCAATCAGCACAAACACTTCATGTTCGCGCGCCGTGAGCCGGGACACGGCCTCGGCATGGGCATCATTCGCTGCACTCGGAGCTGAGAGCATGGGCGCCACGTGATCCAGCAGCCGGCGCGTGGTGGACGGGGCAATGACGGCGTCGCCGGCGAAAACTGTGCGGATTGCGCCGAGTAGTTCTTCTGGGGGCGCGTCCTTTAGCAAGAAGCCGCTGGCCCCTGCCTGAATCGCTGCCAAAGCATATTCATCGAGGTCAAACGTAGTCAGCACCACGATCTTCAACTCCGACAACCATGATCCTGCCGGTGCCGCCTTGGTGCGGTCCATGAGCCGGCGCGTGGTCTCGAGCCCGTCCATGCCGGGCATGCGCACGTCCATGAGGACCACATCGGCCGCTGTTGCCGAGAGCCCGGCCAGTGCCTCGATGCCATTGCCAGCCTGCAGCACCACGCTCAGATCAGGCTGGGAATTGATGAGCATGCCAAAGCCGGAACGCACCAGCTGCTGGTCGTCAACAAGGGCCACTCGGATGGGGGAGAGGGACGTCATGATTATTGCTCCGTGTAGGGGATGAATGCGTTGATGCCGAAACCGCCACCAGGCAGCGGTCCGGCAGAAAGCTGACCGTCGTAGAGTTTCACGCGCTCGGCCATGCCGCGCAGCCCATTACCGCCGGCTGAGCCGCCGGATGTGGAGCCTACTGAGTCTGCTGACGTTGCGGCCGAAGCCCCGGAAGGAGGCAGCGTGGGTTTGGTTGGCACAGTCTTGAGGGACCCGGTGGTGGGCCGTCCGCTGCGGTGAGGAACGACGTCGTTCCTTATCTGGGTGGGAATCGTTGGGGACTTTGTGGGCAGCACCGGGACGGGGTTGGTGGAGAGGGCGGCGGTGGCGCCGTGGCCGTCGTCGCGCACGGTGATGTCTAGGCCGCGCGCGTTCCAGGCGAGGTGGACGGTGGATTGGACGTTGGGGCCGGCGTGCTTCATGACGTTGGTGAGGCCCTCTTGGACCGTGCGGTAGGCGGTCAGTTCCGCACCCGGTGGGAGTTGGCGGCGGGCCGTTCCCGTGACCGTGAACTCCACAGGAAGGCCCGTTGCACGGGTGCCCAACAGCAGTTCATCTAGGTCCGCGAGGCCGGGGAGGGGCCGGGTGGAGGCCTCGTCGCCGCCGCGCAAAACGCCTAGCAGGCGGCGCATTTCCTGTAGGGACGAGCGGCCCGTGGCGGCAATCGTAGCCAGTGTTTGCGGCGCGATTTCAGGGGTGGCCGCTGCGGCGTAGCGGGCGCCGTCGGCCTGGGTGATGATGACGGAGAGGGAGTGCGCCACAATGTCGTGCATCTCCCGAGCAATGTGGGCGCGCTCATCACTGGCGGCGAGATCACGTTCGTGCTGGGCCTCAATTTCCAGCCGGTGGGCGCGCTCGGAGAGGGCTTGCTCGCGGAGCCGTTTAGTGCGAGTCAGATCACCGGCTGTCCAGCTGAAAAGGACCAGAACCCAGACCATGAGAATCAAGACCATGGTGTAGGGCAGATCGGCCAAGGTGACCATGGTGAGCTCGTAAAAGTAGCGAGTCACCAGCATGATGGAGCCCAGCATGGCCAATCCCAGCCCGCTCAGCGATGCCCAGCGTGGGCCAAACGCCGCCAGCGCGTAGACAATGAGCGGCACAGAAATATTGGCCGCCATGGGCTCCACATTCAGCCCCCACTGCACGATGGCAACGCCGGCAATGATGGAACCCGCCATAACTGTGCGTGTACGCCGCCACGCCAAGGGGAAAATCAACGCCGCGGCGAAGAGTCCCGCCACCAGCATTTCTTGAGCAGTTCGGCTGTATCCGCCGTCGGCAATACTGAAGGGCAAGGCCATGAGTCCCAGTACCGACATCAAAACGAAGTCTACGGCGAAGCGGTGCCGACTGAACCAGTCGTAGAGGGAATGCATGATCACGTATCCACCCTATTAGCTACCGCCGCCAATAGCCTCCTGCCCAGGGTGGAGATTTACAGCGGCGGCCTGCTGCGGGTTCCGCCGCCGCTACCGCTACTCCGCTACGCCTCGGAGTGCGGCGGCGTCCGTGATACGACTGGCCATATTTTTGAAGATTGCTCCATGGAACGGCAAAACAGCCAACCAGTACAGCCGCCCCCAGAGTCCCCGCGGAAAGAAAATGGCCCGTTGCCGGAACTCGCTTCCTTTGCCTTCCCCAAGATCCGTGACTTCAAATTCAAGCCAGGCCCTGCCAGGAACAATCATCTCCGCACGCAGGCGCAGCAGACGGCCCCGGTCCAAGGTTTCCACGCGCCACCAGTCAACGGTGTCGTTGAGTTGGAGAGAATTGGGGCTGCGTCGGCCTCGGATCAAGCCGACCCCACCGGCGAGCTTGTCCATCCAGCCGCGCACAGTCCACGCGAACGGAAGAGAGTAATAGCCGTTCTCTCCGCCTATTCCTTCCACCACGGCCCATACTTGGTGAGCAGGGATCTTCGTGGTTTTTTTGCGTTCATCGGTGAAAACAGTCAACCCGGCCCAGTCCGGATCGCTGGGCAAGGGCTCGGCAGGTGCGCTCAGGGCGTGGGCAGTTGCCCACGTTGTCTCCACCGCGTCGGCTTCGATCTTGTGTAGCGCCAATTCCACAGAGCGCTTGTAGGGCGTGAGTCCGCCGTCGGGGTCGGGGATGTAAGCGGCAATGTCCTTCTCGCTGGTCACACAAGAATGCTGGAGGGATTCCACCAGTGGGATGGCCAGGCTGCGGGGGACCGGAGTGACTAAATTGACCCATTGGCCTGCGAGCCAGGGCGTGAGTACGGGCAACGGAATAATGGTTGGAGGCCGGAATCCTGCGGCCTGTGCATAGCTTCGCATCATGTCGGCGTAGCGTAGAACTTCGGGCCCGCCAATATCAAAGGTGCGGTTGAGCCCTGATGGTAAAGAAGTGGCGCCGACGAGATAGTGGAGGGCATCTCGGATGGCTATGGGCTGAATCTTATTCAGGACCCATTTGGGAGCCGGCATTACGGGGAGCACATCGGTCAGGTGCCGGACCATCTCAAAACTTGCTGAACCCGATCCGATCACCAGCCCGGCTTGGAGCACCACGGTGGGTGTTCCGCTGGCCATGAGAATGTCACCCACCTCGGTACGTGAGGCCAGATGGCGACTGAGCTTTCCTTGGGGATGGAGCCCGGATAGATACACCAAACGTTGAACGCCTGCTTCGCGGGCTGCCTGACCAAGATTCATGGCACAGAGCCGTTCAACCCGCTCAAAATCCTCCTCTGCACCGGCGCCGCCAGACATAGAGTGCACCAAGTAGTAGACCAGTTCCGTGCCCTTGCAGAGCTCACGAGCCGTCTCGAGGTCCTGAATGGATCCCTCCACTGCGGTGACCTGATCTCGCCACGGTACATCTCTAAGTTTTGTCAGGTTACGGCTCAAGACCCGAACCTCGTGTCCGGCGTCTAGAAGTAGCGGAATGAGCCGCCCGCCAATGTAACCAGTTGCTCCTGCTACAGCGATTCTTGCCATGGTGCGCCTCCAGCTCGACAAATCTGTTTTCTTCCTCCATTATGTAGTTAGATTTTCTTATTATCAACAGTTGGATATACGTGCGTGGCGACTTATCAACAAAGGGATACATGTGAGTGGCGAACAAGTAGATCCAACTCGGGGATCGATGCACCCAGCGTCGGTGCTTGTGCGGCAGGTTCTTGTCCTGAACGAGACCATGGAGTTCATCATGCGACGCGAGATGGAAATCAATGAAACCGATTTTCAGGCCATGCAGCACCTTCTGAAACTGCGCTCCATGTCACCGGGGGAGTTGGCGCAAATGCTGCATCTGACACCGGCCGCCACCACCACCGTGATTGATCGCTTAGTTGCTAAGGGCCATGTGCACCGCACCCCACACCCGACGGATCGACGGCGTTGGGTCATTAGCCCCAGTGAAGATTCGGTGCAGTCAGCCATGGAGATGCTGATGCCGATGGTTTTAGATGTAGACCACGCTGTGCGCGGCTATGGAGGCGACGAGCAGCGCGTAATAGTTGATTTTCTCTCCGGAGTTGTCGATTCCATGACAAACCGGATTGCCAACCTCGAGAGCGAGATAGAAATGAAGTACCATCACCTGAACCAAGGAACAGTGAAAGGCGAGCAGTGATGTCATCCATCAAGCAATCTCTGAGCCATCCTGAAGCTCGTCAGGCGGAAACGCTCGAATGGGACGGGTTCAAGACTCAGATTCAGTCCTCGCTCGATACGTATTTCCTCAGTCATGGTGCTCGGGCTCAAAACTATTCGCCAGCTTTCGCTCAGTTGTGGGCGAGCATGTCCAAAACCACGCGTGGCGGGAAGTGGATGCGGCCGCGCCTGGTTTTCTTGACGTACTCGGCGTTCGGTGGAACTGATCACCGGGCGTGTGGGGACCTGGCCGCAGCCTTTGAGCTGCTCCATGCCGCACTGTTGGTGCACGACGACGTCATCGACAGGGATTTTGTTCGACGAGGCATGGCGACCATAGGTGCCGAGTATCGTGACAAGGCGGCGGCCCTGGGGCATACCGCGGACGACGCCGATCACGCTGGCTATTCTGCGGCCATCATCGCCGGGGACTTATTGTTGACCGGATCACTGCGCATGGCCATGGCCGCAGCCGTGGGCCATACCCATGGTGGCGCCATTCTTGAAACCATGCACGAGGCAATCTTTGCCTCGGCAGCCGGTGAGTTGGATGATCTCCTATTCTCATTGGGCGGGCTGCAGGCAGAAATGCCAGAGGTGCTGAACATGGAACGGCTAAAAACGGCCGTTTACTCTTTTGAAATGCCACTTCGAGCCGGGGCGCTCCTGGCAGGGGAGTCACTTGCAACGGCTGACGCCTTGGCAGCTGTAGGGCGTGATATAGGGATCGCCTACCAAATTATTGACGACGTATTGGGCACCTTTGGTGAGTCCACCGTGACGGGAAAATCTGTTGACTCCGATCTGCGCGAGGGCAAGCGAACCATCTTGACCACATTCGCCGCCGGTTCGCTAGAGTTCGCCTCCATGGCGGAATCTTTTAGGCGTGGACAGGTCGATACTGACGCCATGCGGACAGTGTTGCATCAGTTGGGAGCGCCCAACTTTGCCGTGGGGCTGGCTGAATCTTTGGTATCAGACGCCCTGGACAAGGCTCAGAAACTTGATCTTCCGGCATCCTTACATACGGAACTTTCCACTCTGTGCGACTACGTGCTGACAAGGAGTAGCTGAGCATGAGACTTGATCCACTGGGACATTATTCTGACACAGCCACCCGCAGTGCCGGCGTGGTGATTGGCAGCTATTCGACGTCGTTCGGCTTGGCTTGCTTGATCTTGGGCACCAAGAGTCGCCGCCACATAGAGAACATTTATGCTCTGGTGCGGGTGGCCGATGAAGTGGTTGACGGCGCCGCTGCGGCCGCAGGGCTCAACACTGACGCCGTGTGCTGGCAGCTAGATAATTTGGAAGCTGAAACTGAGCGGGCCATGGGCTGTGGCTACAGCACCAACATGGTGGTACATGCCTTCGCTCTCACCGCACGCGAAACCGGAATTGGCACGGATCTGACACGTCCGTTCTTTGCATCTATGCGTACCGATGTCTTGAAAACCGTACATTCCGCTGACACCTTGGCCGACTACATCTACGGCTCTGCCGAAGTAGTGGGCCTCATGTCTCTGAAGGTGTTCCAAGGTATGCCCGGTGCCACCATCGGCCACGATGAACAACTAGTTCATGCGGCACGCAGCCTGGGAGCAGCGTTCCAAAAGGTGAACTTCCTGCGCGATCTAGGCGCTGACAGTGGAGATCTAGGACGTTTCTACTTCCCCGGCCTTGATCCGAACGCGTTCAACGACAGTCACAAACACGAACTTCTCAACGATATCCGCAACGATCTTTCAGCAGCCCGTGCTGGCATGGTGTTACTAGCGCCGCCGGCTCGACGTTCGGTGCGGCTTGCCCATGATCTTTTCCTGGCACTGGTGGAGCGGATAGCGAAGGTTCCTGCTGGCGAATTAGCGAAGGGGAGGGTTCGGGTTCCGGGGTGGCATAAAGCCCTCATATGTTTGCGAGTCCTCGCCAACCCAGGACCTTCCAGCGCCACTAAGGAACTATCCCAAGCGGTTTCCTCATGAGCGGTAAAAGTAGATTCGCAACGAAGAAGGCTGTGGTCATTGGTGGCGGAATCTCCGGGCTAGCAACGGCTGCTTTGCTGGCTAAAGACGGCCACAGCGTGACCATCTTGGAGAAGGAAGCCCAACTGGGCGGTCGTGCTGGCCGTTTCTCGCGCGATGGATTCAGCTTCGACACCGGTCCCAGCTGGTACCTCATGCCTGAGGTCATCGACCATTGGTTCAAGCTGATGGGCACCAGCGCTGCCGCTGAGTTGGATCTGACACGTCTTGACCCCGCGTACAAACTGTGGAACTCCGCGCCGGACGCTTCCCTCGAGGTCCGCACCGGCCGCAGGGAGACACAAGCTCTCTTCGAGTCACAGCAAGAGGGTTCAGGGGAGACGCTGGGTCAGTATTTGGATTCTGCAGAACTGGCCTACAACCTAGCCAAGAAACACTTCCTGTACGACCCCTTCGGAACCCTGCGCGGACTCCTCAGCCCGGCCGTGCTGCGCCATGCTCCACGGTTGGCGAAACTATTGACCCAGAACCTGAACAGTTTTGTGGCATCGCGTTTCAGTCATCCTCTGCAACAAAAGATTTTGGGCTACCCGGCAGTCTTCTTGGGCACCAGCCCGTACAAGGCACCCTCGATTTATCACCTCATGAGCCATCTGGATTTGCAGGATGGGGTGCTCTATCCACAGGGTGGATTCGCCGCATTGGTGGATGCTATGGAGCGAGTTGCTCGGGGCGCCGGTGTAGAGATCATCACGGAGGCCACGGCGACCAAGATCCATTTGGTCGAGTCGGAGCCAGCTAAGCCGGGTCCAGCTAAGCCGAGCTTGGTCGAGTCGAGATTCAGCGAATTGAAGCTGAGGCTGGGCAAGTCCACGAACAGCCCCCGCTGCGAGGCTGTTGCTTGGCGCGATAGCAGTGGGCAGGACCGCATCACCGAAGCCACTCTGGTGGTGGGGGCCGCGGATCTGCACCATGTAGAAACCACCCTGCTTCCTGAGGCTCTACGTATGCACAGCGCCAAGAAGTGGAAGAAGGCCGATCCTGGCATCAGCGCCGTCTTGCTGTGCTTGGGTATCAAGGGCACCCTGCCCGATCTTGCTCATCACAATCTTCTGTTCACTGAGGACTGGGCGGATAACTTTGCCCGCATCACCGACGGACAGGCGCTCGCAGACACCACATCCCTTTACGTTTGTAAGCCCAGCGCCACCGATTCTTCGGTCGCGCCCGAGGGCAGTGAAAATCTGTTCTTGTTGATCCCTTCCCCAGCCTTGCCGCAGTGGGGCAAAGGCGGGTACGACGGCGGCGGCTCGGCTCAGATTGAAAAGGTCGCCGACGCTGCCATCGCCCAGGTGGCTGCGTGGTCCAATACTCCTGACCTCGCCGATCGTATTGTGGTCCGGCGCAGCTATGGACCGGCCGATTTCCAAGACAATTTCAATGCATGGCAGGGAAGCGCCTTGGGGCTTGCCCACACGCTGCCACAAAGTGCTTTTCTGCGTCCAGGAAACGTCAACCCCAAGGTCAAGGGGCTGTTCTATGCGGGCAGTTCTGTGCGGCCAGGGATCGGGGTCCCCATGTGCATGATTAGCGCCGAGATTGTGCTCAAACTGGTGCGCGGGGATAGCAGCGCCGGACCCCTCGCCGAGCCGGCCGCCCTATGATCTATTTGCTGATTCTGTTGTTGCTTCTGGGTTGTATGGTCTTGATCGACGTGCGATGGAAGCTGTTCCTCTTTGTCCGCCCCGTGGCCGGTTCGTTGGTGCTGTTGTTGGGCACCGCGTTCTTCCTGCTCTGGGACGTGGTGGCCATTGAGTTGGGCATCTTCTTGCACCGCGATTCTCCGCTCATGACTGGCATTATGCTTGCCCCTCAACTGCCCTTGGAGGAGGCGTTCTTCCTTCTGTTCCTGTGTTACCAAACCATGATCTTATTCACCGGGGTCCAACGCTTTCTGCAGCTGAGCCGCCGTCGTGGACGGCCCAACGGAAAGGGGGAACTGTGAACTTTGCCCAACTCAACGCCATCTTTCTAGCCGTTGCGGCCGTGGTTTTCCTTGCTGGACTGTGGCGGAGCCGGAGTAAGGGCGCCATGGTAGTTGCCACGGTTGCAACGGTGGTGGTGCTGTTTGTGCTGACGGTCATCTTCGACAACGTCATGATCGCTTCAGGTCTCTTTGATTACGCTGGACATACGCTCAATGGTTTGCGCGTGGGGTTGGCGCCCATCGAGGACTTTGCTTATCCACTGGGTGGGGCGCTCTTGCTCAGCGGGTTGTGGATCTTGTTTATTAGTAAGGGGAAGCGATGAAAAACTTGTTCGTGACCTCCCGGCCGGTGTCGTGGGTCAATACCGCTTACCCCTTTGCGGCGGCGTATTTTCTGGTGACGGGGCGCATTGATTGGGTCTTTGTTGTGGGGACGCTCTTTTTTCTGATCCCTTACAACTTATTGATGTACGGCATTAATGATGTGTTCGACTACGAATCTGACCTGCTCAACGCTCGCAAAGGCGGGGTGGAAGGTGCCGTTCTTGACCGCAAGCACCATCGATTTATCCTGTGGGCTTCGGTCCTTGGGGTGGTGCCGTTCATCGCGGTGCTCGCTACGCAGGGTGGGATAGCAGCCAACCTGGTCCTGGCGATCTCCATCTTTGCCGTGATTGCCTACAGCGCACCGGGGCTGCGTTTCAAGGAGCGCCCGTTCCTGGATTCCATCACGTCGGCCACGCACTTTGTCTCTCCTGCCGTCTACGGGCTGGTCTTGGTCCAGGCAGATTTTACCGCCGGACTCTGGGCCGTGCTGGTGGCGTTCTTCCTTTGGGGTATGGCCAGCCAAGCTTTCGGGGCAGTGCAGGACATTGTTCCTGATAGGGAAGGCGGAATTGCCTCGATCGGCACAGTCCTGGGGGCACGCTTTACCGTCTGGTTTGCGTTCGCTGCATACGCCTGCGCTGGTTTGCTGATGTTAGTAACGGCAGCTCCCTTTGCAGCTCTCTTGGCCCTTCCCTACTTGATCAACATTGCTACCTCCCTGCGCCTGAATGATGCCACCTCGGAACGAGCCAACGATGCCTGGAAACGCTTCCTGTGGCTGAACTACTTGACCGGATTTTTGGTGACCATGATCTTCATCTGGATGGTCCTGCGCCCCACAGGCTGAACACCACAGCCCATAAACCCGTTCAACTCCCTCAACAATCCCGTGCCGCGAAAGGTCAACTATGAACGTCTCAGTGGTCTGGTTCCGTGATGACTTGCGAGTCGCCGACAACCCCGCCTTGCTCGCCGCCACGGCCGACGGCGGTGCCGTGGCACTCTACGTCCTCGATGAGGTATCGGACGGCATCCGGCCCTTGGGTGGGGCTGCCAAATGGTGGCTCCACCATGCGCTGGCAGATCTGCGTGCTGAGTTGCAAACATTGGGCATCGAGCTCATTCTGCGCCGCGGCCCGGGAGCCCAAGTGGCACAAGAGGTAGTCACCACGTTGGGGGCCACAGCCATTTATTGGAACCGCCGTTATGGCGGCCCCGAACGTGTTGTGGACGGCTCCGTCAAGGAGTGGGCGCAGGAACAGGGATTGCATGCCGAGAGTTTTCAGGCCAGCCTCCTCCACGAGCCATGGACGGTCACCACGGGAGCCGGGAACCCCTATCAAGTCTTCACCCCGTTCTGGCGAACCGTCTCCACCCATGATTTCCGGGCACCCCTAGGGACGCCCGACGCCGGACGGGGCCTCGCCGGGGAATCGCCACGAGGTGATTCTTCAGTGGATGACGTCAGTGTCGTCAGTGATGGCGCTGTCGGCAACCGCCTTGCAATCGACACCCTAGAGAGCGACACCCTAGAGAGTTGGGCTCTGCTGCCCACCCAGCCCGATTGGGCCGCCGGCCTGCGTGCAACATGGCGCCCCACAGCAGCAGCAGCCCATGAGAGGCTGGCCGATTTCCTCCAAGGCCCCGTGAGTGACTACTCGGAGGCTCGCGATCGCCCAGACCAGCACGGCACCAGTGGACTCTCTCCTTATTTACGGTGGGGTCAGATCAGCCCCTTCCAAGTGTGGGCTGCGCTCGCAGAGACCCGCCGTGCGGGAAATGTCGGTGGGGGCGCCGCTGGGCCCACGCCCACGTCAGAACTCGCCGGGTCCAACGGACCTGCCGTGTTTGCCTCGGAGCTGGGGTGGCGAGAATTTTGCTGGCACCAGCTCTACCACCACCCAGATTTAGCAACGGTGAATCTGCGCTCGCAGTTTGATACGTTCCCGTGGCGAACAGCAGAATCCGACGAGCTCGCACCGGAACAGCTGGCGGCGTGGCAGCGCGGTACAACCGGGATTCCTCTTGTGGACGCCGGGCAGCGCGAATTGTGGCACACCGGGACCATGCACAACCGAGTCAGGATGGTGGTGGCCAGTCTCCTGATCAAGAATCTTGGCTTTGATTGGCGGATGGGGGAGCAGTGGTTCTGGGACACCTTGGTGGATGCCGATGCTGCCTCGAACCCAGCAAATTGGCAGTGGGTGGCGGGATCGGGGGCCGATGCCTCACCGTATTTCCGCATTTTCAACCCGGTGACGCAGGCCAAGAAGTTTGATCCCATGGCCCGCTACGTGACGGCTTGGGTCCCAGAAATTGCCACACCCGAGTACCCCGAACCCATGGTGGATCTACAAGAGAGCCGGCGGAACGCACTGGCGGACTATGCCTCCATCAAGAGTGCCTCCACCAGTACGGACCCAACCAAGGCGGCTCCCACCGCGACTTAACCCGACCACAAGCCATCTCATAATGCAAGATGAATTGCCCATCATGTGGATACTTTGGCTAGGCTGAATCCATGAGCGCAACCATTGAAACAGCTGGCATTGACATTGCCGTAATTGCCGGCGACGGCATCGGTCCCGAGGTAACGGCAGAGGCCGTGAAGGTCCTGAAAAAGGTTACCTCCGCGGAGGGCGTGGAGCTGAAACTGACCGACTACAAGCTCGGCGCCGAGCACTGGTTGGCCACGGGGGAGACGCTGCCCGAATCCACCATCGACGCCCTGCGCGGCCATGACGCCATCCTCTTCGGCGCCGTCGGTGCGGCCCCCGGCGACACCTCCATCCCCTCCGGCCTGATTGAGCGCGAGATGCTCCTGAAGTTGCGCTTTAGCCTGGATCACTACGTCAACCTGCGCCCCTCCTTCTTGTACGACGGCGTGGCCTCACCCTTGGCGAACCCCGGCACCATTGATTTCGTTGTAGTCCGCGAGGGCACCGAGGGTCCCTACGTTGGCAACGGTGGCGTGCTGCGCAAGGGCACCCCACACGAAGTTGCCACTGAAGTTTCCGTCAACACTGCCTTTGGTGTGGAGCGTGTGGTGCGCGATGGTTTCCGCCGCGCCAATGAGCGTCCCCGCAAGAAGCTGACGTACGTCCATAAGCACAATGTGCTGGTCTACGCTGGTCACTTGTGGAAGCGCACAGTTGAAGCTGTAGCCGCCGAGTTCCCGGATGTCAGTGTTGATTACCTGCATGTGGATGCAGCCATGATTTTCCTGGTCACCGACCCGGCCCGCTTTGACGTCATTGTCACCGACAATTTGTTCGGCGACATTGTTACCGACCTGGCAGCAGCGGTCACCGGCGGAATCGGTCTTGCAGCATCCGGCAATATCAACATGGACCGCACGGCGCCCTCCATGTTTGAGCCGGTTCACGGCTCTGCTCCGGATATTGCCGGACAGCAGAAAGCGGATCCTACGGCGGCCATCCTCTCGGCGGCTCTGTTGCTGCACCACCTGGGTCACCACGGAGCCGCGGCCAAGATTGAGACTGCCGTGGCAGCAGATGTGGCTACTCGCGATGCGGCGTCCCCCCGCACAACCAGCGCCATTGGTGACGCTATCGCGGCAGCCCTCTAACGGCGTCGTACGTGGTGTAAATGGGGTGCCCGGCGTGGCCCGGAAACGGTGTTAGGCAGGAGTAGGCTTAACCCATAGAGTGAGTGCACACTAACTGAAGCGTTTCTGGCACTGACAATGTGCGCAGAGCGGCACAAAAATCTCGCCCCGGCAGTGGCAGGGGCGTGAATAACCTTGTGGAGGAAGCATGACCCAGAACGCCAGCGAGCTGAGCTTTTCCCAGCGGCTCAATGAGAATCCGAAGAGCAGCGCGGACCGTGACGCCATTTTGGCCAATCCCGGTTTTGGTGACTACTTTACGGATCACACTGCCGTGGTGGACTTCAAGGTTGATGCCCAGGGCGAGGGTGGCTGGCAGAACGCGCGCATTGAGCCCTACGGCCCCATCCTCATGGACCCGGCGGCGGCTGTGCTGCACTACGGTCAGGAAATTTTCGAGGGCATGAAGGCCTACCGGCACGCCGACGGTTCCATTTGGACGTTCCGCGCAGAGGCAAATGCAGCCCGCCTGAACACCTCGGCCCGCCGCCTGGCCCTGCCGGAATTGCCGCCGGAGACGTTCTTGGAATCACTGCGCCAGCTGGTGTCGGTGGATCAGGAGTGGGTACCTTCCGGCGACGGCGAGGCGCTGTACCTGCGCCCGTTCATGATCGCTACCGAGGCGTTCCTGGGTGTGCGTCCGGCCCGCGAAGTCTCCTACCGTGTGATTGCTTCACCGGCCGGGAATTACTTTGGCGGGGAATTGAAGCCCGTTTCGATCTGGCTGACCACCACCTACGCCCGCGCTGGCGCCGGTGGCACGGGCGAGGCTAAGTGCGGTGGCAACTATGCCGCATCGCTGATCGCCCAGATGGAAGCTGAAGCCAACGGCTGCAAGCAGGTGCTGTTCCTGGATCCGTTCAACGACAACGCTGTGGAAGAACTCGGCGGCATGAACGTGTTCTTCGTGTTCAAGGACGGCACGCTGGTCACTCCGGAGCTCAACGGCCACATCCTTCACGGCATCACCCGGTCCTCGGTCCTGCAGCTGGCTGTTGACCGCGGGATGGCTGTGCAGGAACGCAAAATCACCATCGACGAGTGGCGCTCCGGGGTGGCATCGGGCGATATCACCGAGGTGTTTGCCTGCGGCACCGCCGCCGTCATCACCCCGATCGGCGAGCTCAAGACCGCTGAGGGCACCATCGCCTCACCGGCCAAGGGCATTGGCGAAGTCACCGCCGCTATCCGCGAACAGCTGCTGGGGATCCAGACCGGCGCCGTCGAGGACCTCCACGGCTGGCTGACCCGCCTGGCCTAAGGTTCTGGCCTGGGTACTTTAGCCCGAGCCTGTTGCTGCAACTTCCGCTACCGTCCCCCACATCCGCCCCCACATGGACGGGCGCGGATGTGGGGGACGGTAGCGTTTTTTAAACGGACGGGCTTCCGGATTCCCAACGCTGGCGCGGGATGGAGCTTGAGTGCAGGCTTTGAATCTGTGTGAGCATCGATTCACGCACCAGGCAGCGCAAATCCCAAAGATCGCCGCTGTCATTGGCACTGACTACTACCCGGAGCCGGACCATACCGTTGACGGCGTCGGTCACCTCCAGCTTTCCGGTGCGCCCGTCCCACAGCGGGGTGCCGGATAAGAGCTCCGCTAGGTGCTGGCGGAGCTGTCCCACAGGAGCCTGCCAATCGACGTCGAACTCCACGCTGCCCATGATCTTGGGACTGTTTCTGGTCCAGTTTTCAAACGGTGTGCTGGTGAAATAGGTGGAGGGTAGAATCAACATCCGCTCATCCCACACACGCACCACCACATAGGTCATGGTGATTTCCTCAACGCGGCCCCACAGGCCCTCCACCACAACCACGTCATCAATGCGGAGGGCGTCGGTAAAGGCCAGTTGAACGCCGGCAAAAACGTTCGAGAGCGAGCTTTGCACGGCCAGGCCGGCGACGATTGAGATCAGACCGGCGGAGGCCAGAATTCCAGTTCCCAGCGCCCTGACCTCCGGAATGGTCAGCAGCAGTCCGGCCACAGCCAGCGTGATCACCAGCGCGCTGATGACGCGGCGGCCCAGGCTGATCTGAGTGGTGAGTCGGCGGCGGCGTTTGCTATCGGTGACACGTCGGGTGAAGTGGCGTAGCACCAGCCGTTCCGCCACCACAAGAGCCGCCAACACCAGCCAGCACAGCGCTGCAATGAGGCCGACCATCAGGACAAAGTCAACTGGCTCAAACCATAGGTAACCGGTTGACGTTGCTCCCAGCGCAACCCGCAGCCCCAAGCACAGCAGGACGACGAACACAGGAGCCTTGGCCAGCTGCGAGCGCTGCTTGAAGTCGGGGATCTTGCGGAAGGCTTGGTTGGCGGCGAACCTGAGGAGAAAGGTCAGCACAAGTGCGGCGACGATAGCAGACACAATGGCCAGTATGGGCATGATGCTAGTTTCCAGTGAATCCATCATTCGATCTTGACAGAGGACTCTGGGAGTAAGGTCAATGCCAAGGTGGTCCGAGATTTCCCTGTCAGTGCTCCTGTGAGCATCCCAAGAACGACGGCGGGTTCCTCACCTCAGCCTCGCCCCACGAAACCAACCCGCATATACGAGGAGTTTGGTCATGAGGAGTCTTGCACTATTGCTCTTGGATCCCACTATCGAGAACTCCTTAGGGAGTGCAAGACTGGCCTATAGAAGCGGAAGGCTGAAAACCATGAATCGCATCACCGTAACCGCTACCCGCTGGGACGGCGGCTGGGAACTGGAAATTGACCCAGCGAACATCACCCAAGTCCGTAACCTCGCAAAAGCGGCGTCCCAAGTGCGCGATTACCTCGACACTCTCCACCCGGAAGTGGATCATGCCAACTGGAAGATTCAGCTCATAAAAGGAAAGTAAGCGCCGCAGCCGATAAGTCCGCATAGTAGTGAGCTCGATCGCAAGACACCGCCGCCGCCCAACGCAGGCCCAAGAGAACTTTGCCGATACACTAAAACACATGCGTATAGCCCGATTTGTTGTTGATAATGACCCCATGTACGGCATTGTGGAAGGGGAGACCGGCAGTGAAATTGTCACTGTCATCAAGGGCGATCCCTTCTTTAACGGTGTGGAACGAACCGCCGTCAAGCACCCACTGATCGATGTGCGCCTCGTCGCGCCGATCATTCCGCGCAGCAAGGTCATCGGCATCGGCCGTAACTTTGCCGATCACGCGCGCGAACTGGGCAACGAGGTCCCCGAAAGCCCGTTGATGTTCCTCAAGCCCAACACAAGCGTGGTTGGCCCGAACGAGCCGATCGTGCTGCCGGAATTCTCCGAAGAAGTTTCCTATGAAGCAGAGCTGTGCGTGGTCATCGGCCGCATCTGCAAGGACGTCCCCGAAGAGCGCGTCGACGAGGTCATCTTCGGCTACACCTGCGGCAACGATCTCACCGCCCGAGACGTTCAGGCCACCGACGGTCAGTGGGCCCGCGCCAAGGGCTTCGACACCTCAGCGCCCCTAGGCCCGTGGATCGAAACCGACTTGGACCCCGACGATCTCTCCATCAAGGGCTTCCTCAACGGCGAACTCCGCCAAGACGGCAGCACCAACCAGATGGTGCGCAGCGTCCGCGAACTCGTCTCGCTCGTCTCCCAAGCCTTCACGCTGCTCCCCGGCGACGTCATCATGACCGGCACCCCCGCCGGCGTGGACCTCCTGGCAGCTGGCGACCGTTACGACGTCGAAATCGAGGGCATCGGCCGCCTCTCCAACCCGGTAGTCCGCCGCTAGTTGCGGTGATTGAGATTCACTGTCCCGGCGCCGTGGAAGTACGACGCCGGGACTTGGCATGAGAGGGCAGCGCGCCTTCGGGCGTGGCTTCACTCAGGCGATGAATGAGGCGGCGCGACGCCGTCTGAAAAATCCGCCGCCCAAAGCGTTGGCCGGATGGATTTTTGCGGCCGCCGCAATTTTCGGTGTCGCTGCCCGGCTCATCTACCTCACTGACGGGCCAATGCTGCTGGCTCGAATCTTGATCAGCATCGCCGTAGTCCTGGCGGCAGTTAGCTTCTGGATCAAGCTACGCCGATGGTGGCTGACTGGGAAACGGCCGCCAAGAAGACAACTTTAGTTAGATGTGCCTGCACCTGTGCGGCTTTTAGGCTCAAAGTATGAACATAAAAACGCTCTCAGTTGGTAGCCGTTGGCGCACCGTACTGCTGGTGGCCCTCGTAGCCGCGGCGGATGTCCTGCTGTCCTTGATGAACCTCGGGATGGGGTTGGACAGCGGCACTGTTCCGAATGATCCGGACGCCCTCGAGTTCATTCGTTATGCGGGCATGCCCGTACTTGCCCCACTCGGCGCAGTGGCACTGATCTGGCGCCGCCGCTTTCCTCGGCTAGTGGCCGTCGTCGCGGCCATCATGGGTGCCCTGTCCTTCAGCGGTATTGCCTTCATCGTGGCCCTCTACCTGCTGGCTAAGCGGCGTCTGGACTGGTGGGTTGCCGGATTGATCGTGTTGGTCCTCGTCGGGGAGCAGTTCTTAGGGATCGAACCCCTCGGCTGGGACGGCATCCTGCTGGGAATGGTAGTACTTGCCGCGATTGCGTCGTGGGCCGCGTACCGGGGACAACGTGCCCGGCTGCTCGAATCTCGAGTCGATTCGTTGAAGGAGCGGGCTGACCGGGCCGAGTCGGAACGCAGGGCTGAGGCGGACCGCAGCCGAATTGCCGAGCGCCACCGCATTGCCCGCGAAATGCACGACACTCTTGCCCACCGCATGTCCCTGGTCGCTGTTCAGGCCGCCGCGCTTCAAGTGGATGCGCCCGATGCCGAAACCGCCAGCGCGGCCAAGATCATTCGGGAGACTGCGCACGCTGCCCTCGGTGAACTCCGTGATGTGCTGGGTGTATTGCACGAAGATGGGAGAAGGACAGGCACAGGCACTGCGGCAGGAGGAACTGCGGATGCCCGCACTGCGCCGTCCGGGATCGAACAAGTAGCTGGACTTGTCGCCGAATGGCGGCAGGCTGGTCTGACTATCCACTACATGCCCAACCCCAAACTGACTGTGGGGATTGCCGACGCACCCAGCCGGGCTGCCTACCGCGTGGTGCAGGAGGGGCTGACAAATGTTGCACGCCATGCGCCCGAGGCGCATGCGGTGGTGACACTTGAGCTTCGTGCCAGTGATTCAGCTGAAACCGAACTTTTCGTCTCCGTTGTCAACGGTCTTGGCGGATCGGCAGAACCTGCGGTGGGAGCCGGCTTGGGCCTGATCGGACTGGCCGAACGGGTTCAACTTTTAAGCGGAGTCTTGGAACATGGCCCAACAGCATCCGGTTTTGAATTGAGTGCAGTCATTCCATTCCAAGAACCATTCCACGCACGCTCTAACGACGTGGCATCCTAGTGGAGAAGATCCGCGTCATTGTGGCCGAGGACGAGCAACTCATCCGTGCTGCCCTGGTCAAGATGGTCAATTCCCGCCCCGATATGGAGGTGGTGGCTGAGGCTGCCAATGGGCCGCAGGCGGTGAGATGCGCGCAAACCCAACGGTCCGACGTCGTACTTATGGATGTGCAAATGCCCGGCGGGGACGGTATCGCGGCCACGGCACAGTTGCGCGGGTTGCCGCAGCCGCCGCAGGTGCTGGTGCTGACCACCTTTGACCTGGATGACTATGTTTTTGCTGCGCTGGAGGCCGGTGCAGCTGGATTTCTGCTCAAGGACACGGACCCTGAGCGGCTCTTTCATGCCATCCGGGCCGTGGCCGCGGGGGAGGGGATGCTGGCGCCGACCGTGACGCGGCGGTTGATTGAGCGGACTCGTGAGCGGGCTGCGGCAGCGAAGTCGAACGCTGCTGTGGAGCGGCTGGAACTGTTGACCGCGCGTGAGGCGGAGGTGCTTGACGCGGTGGCGCAGGGGATGAGTAATGATGGGATCGCCCGGCACCTGTTCCTCAGCGAGGGGACCGTGAAGACGCACATGTCGCGGATTCTGGCGAAGTTGGGGCTGGAGAACAGGGTGCAGGCGGCGCTGCTGTTTCGGGATTCGCGCCACTGATTCGCGCCGACTCGGCGGCGGAGACAAAGTTCCCGGAGACAAAGATGCGCGAACGTGGGAGTGCACGTTCGTGGCTCCCCGCGAGAACCACTGGACCCTAGCGGCTCTCGCTCAAGGTTGACAGGAGTAGAATCGACAGGTCCTTTCTCCCCTAAACCAAGACTTTCCGCTGTATGACGCGAAATTCCGGGGAGCGAGCGCACAGGGCAGATCGATCATTGAAGGATTTTACGTGTCACAAGACGTCACGGACACAGAATCACACGTGCCCACAGCAAACAAGATTTCGGCCGAGGGGTACCAGCAGACACTCTCCCGTAGGCATGTAACCATGATCGCCATGGGTGGGGCTATCGGCGTCGGACTCTTCATGGGGGCCGGCGGGCGGCTGGCCTCAACGGGACCGGCACTGATTTTCTCCTACGCCATTGCCGGTGTGATCGCCTACCTGCTCATGCGGGCACTGGGTGAGCTGATCATGTATCGCCAGACCTCGGGCTCCTTTGTTTCCTACGCGGGCGAGCTCTTTGGCAGAAAAGGCGCCTACCTTTCGGGGTGGATGTACTTCATCAACTGGGCCATGACCGGCATTGCAGAACTCATTGCCATTGGGCTCTACTTCCAATATTTCTTCCCCGGCGTGCCCGTGGAGGTCAGTGCGATGTGCGCGTTGGCGCTGTTGGTGGGCGTGAATCTGCTGAGCGTCAAGGCCTTCGGCGAGTTTGAATTCTGGGCGGCCTGCTTGAAGGTCGGTGCCATTGTGATCTTCCTGATCGTGGGCACGGTGATGGTACTCATGAACACGCGGGTGGGGGAGTCGACCGCCTCGGTTACTAATCTCTTCCACGGCGGAGGCATGTTCCCCCAGGGCGGGCTGGTCATGATTCTTGCCTTGAACGCGGTAATCTTCGCCTATAACGCCATCGAGCTGGTGGGCATTACCGCTGGTGAGATGAAGAATCCCGAACGCGAAGTCCCCAAGGCGATTCGCGCGGTGGTGCTTCGAATTGTTGTCTTCTATATTGGTTCAGTTTCGCTGTTGGCCATGCTGATGCCCTCAGATCAGTACAAATCTGGGGAGAGCCCCTTCGTGACGGTGTTCGCCATGATGGGTCTGGACTGCGTGGGCTCGGTCATGAACTTTGTGGTCATCACCGCGGCCCTGTCCTCCTGTAATTCCGGGCTGTACTCCATTGGCAGGATTTTCCGAACCATGGCCAACAATGGGCACGCGCCGTGGTGGCTGACCAAAATGTCCGGCCGGCATGTGCCGTACGCGGCGATTCTGAGCATTGCCGGCGTTTACGCCGGGGGCGTGATGGCCAACGTTTGGCTCGGTGGCTCTAACGCTTTCGATCTGGCCCTGAATATGGCCTCGATTGGCGTGATCTTTACCTGGGGATCCATCTTTGCGTGCCAGATCATGCTCCGGCGCAAGAGGGGCAAGGTTTCCAGCCTGCCCATGCCGGGATCACCGTGGACTAGTTGGATCGGACTAGGCGCGCTGCTCATTATTACTGTCCTGATTGGCTTTGACACGATGACCAAGCCAGACGGCAGCGAGTATTTGCTGGGGTTGTGGACGCTCTGCACCATTCCGGTACTGGCGGTTGCGCTCTGGTTCGGGTGGCAGTTCGTGAAGAAGAACGAACCGAAGAACGCGTTGTTCAGCTAGGCGGCGGGCCGGCACGCCTCGCCTGGCACGCCCGCGCGATAAGTGACGCCGATCCCGCTTCAGGACCTCGAAATTTCAGGGTCATAAAGCGGGATCAGCGTCATTTTTGCATCAAGTTCAGAGAGCCAACGTGGGTTGCCCCTCCGGAACTCTCATTCGGCCAGAATGGCGTCAATTTGGCCCATGGCCTGGCGCATTCCTTCCTCCATGCCCATGGCAATCATCTTCTCCATCTGCTCCTGGGAGGCGAACGTTGTTTCCACGCTCATGCGGGTTCGCCCGCCGAGATCCTCTAGTGTGACGGTCATGGTTGCGGCGCCCATCTCAACCACGCGATCACCGTTGTCGTCGGCAAAGCCGTCCTGCAAAACCAAGTGGCTAGGGGCCGTGATGGTAATAAACTCCCACCAACCTCGCCCCCTCGATCCGTCTGGTCCTGTCATGTAATAGCTAGCCTGGCCGCCGGGTTCAAAATCGAACTGCTCAAACGTTGCCGGCCACGTTGGCGGGCCCCACCAGCGTTCCAGCTGGCGCGGATCCGCCCAAATCTGCCAGACGCGTTCGACGGCGGCGGCAAACTCTGAGGTGATGCGCAGGGTGAGGTTCTGGGTGCTTGTGGTGGTGTCGGTGACTGTCATGGGACTGCCTTTCCTTATGGTTCATCCAGGGATTCTTCGGCCAGGATGGTGGCGATCCGGTCGGCGCGCTGGCGCCAGATTGCCTCGTATTGATCGAGCAGGCGCTGTGCCTTGTGCAAACCATCGTGATTGGCGCGCACTACCTGCTCCCTTCCGCGTTTCTCCTTGGTGACCAGGGAGGCGCGCTCCAGTACGGCCACATGCTTTTGGACCGCTGCGAAACTCATGGCGTAGTAGTTGGCAAGCCCGGAGACCGTGTACTCGGCAAGAGTCACCTTGTGCACAATGTCTCGCCGCGTGGCATCGGCCAAAGCCTGAAATACGCGGTCCATTTCTGATGCACTGAGCTGATCTACAACCATTTGGTTGTAGATTACCCCTAGGCGGAATGACGCGTCAAGAGTCTTTTCGCGCAAATAAGTGCAACTTTCGCAGAGCGGCAGCCAGCGTCCTGCGGTGCACCCACTCGCGCACACGCCAGGGGAGGGCGACGGCGAAACGGGGCTGCCGCCGTCGTACGTGGAAAGGCGCAAAACCGGGGCCAATGGGACTCAGTTCGCGTAGGCGCCGGGGAAGACTAAACTAGAAACCATCATGACTAATGCTGCCTCGATCCGCACTGAGATCCCCACTGTCACCGCTGAAACCCCTGTCCGGGTACGGTTTTGTCCGTCGCCCACCGGAACGCCCCACGTTGGGCTGATCCGCACGGCCCTGTTCAACTGGGCCTACGCCCGCCACACCGGCGGCAAGATGATCTTCCGCATTGAAGACACCGACGCCAAGCGCGACAGCGAAGAGAGCTACCACCAGCTGCTCGATGCCCTGAAATGGCTCGGCATCACCTGGGATGAAGGCGTTGAAGTGGGTGGCCCGCACGAGCCGTACCGCCAGTCGCAGCGCGGGGACATCTACACCGACGTCATTGCCAAGCTGGTTGCTGGCGGGCACGCATATGAGTCCTATTCCACACCCGAAGAGGTTGAAGAGCGTCACAAGGCTGCCGGCCGGGACGTTAAGCTTGGATACGACAACTTTGACCGTGACCTCACCGCTGAGCAGATTGCTGCTTTCAAGGCCGAGGGTCGCCAACCGGCGCTGCGCTTGCGTATGCCGGATACCGACATAACGTTCAACGACTTGGTCCGGGGCGAGATCACCTTTAAGGCAGGATCAGTCCCGGACTACGCAATTGTCCGCCCCAACGGTGCGCCGTTGTACACGCTGGTGAACCCCGTCGATGATGCCCTCATGGGCGTCACGCACGTGTTGCGCGGCGAAGATCTACTCTCTTCCACACCCCGCCAGGTGGCCCTCTATGAGGCCCTGTACGCGGTGGGCGTTGCTGAGTACATGCCGCTGTTCGGCCACCTCCCCTACGTCATGGGCGCCGGCAACAAGAAGCTTTCCAAGCGCGATCCCGAGTCGAGCCTGTTCCTGCACCGCGACCGCGGATTCATCCCCGAGGGCCTGCTGAACTACCTGTCGCTGCTGGGCTGGTCACTTTCGGCCGATGAGGACATCTTCACAGTGGAAACGCTTGTGGAGAAGTTTGATGTCCACGATGTTCTGGGTAACCCGGCACGCTTCGACATCAAGAAAGCCGAGGCCATCAACGGCACGCACGTGCGCCTTTTGGAAGCCGCGGATTTCCGCAATCGCCTGGTCCCGTACCTGCAGGCCGCCGGTCTGGTGGGGGATGTGTTGACGCCACGCGAGGAGGAAATCCTCACCGAGGCCGCCCCTCTGGTCCAAGAACGCATCACCTTGCTGGGCGAGGCGCCTGAGATGATCGCCTTCCTTTTCAAGAAGGACGACGCCGTTGACGTCGCCGAGGATTCCCTCAAAGGCATGCCGGAGAACCTCACCGAGGTTCTGGACGCTGCCATTGCGGCTCTGGAACCGCTTCCGGTCTGGGATGCCGAGTCCATCCAGATCGCGTTGAAGTCGGCGCTGGTTGAGGGCCTTGGTATCAAGCCGCGCTTCGCCTTCGGCCCTGTCCGCACGGCGCTGTCCGGCCGCAAGATTTCTCCGCCGCTGTTCGAATCCATGGTGATTCTGGGCAAGGAGTCCTCGCTGACCCGCCTGCGCGCGTTCAAGGGCTAAACGCTTTGACGCTCAGTGCAGCAAACCACACCGCTGAATCCGCCCGTTTTGCTGGGCGGGTCAGCGGTGTTTTGTTTGATATCGATGAAACTTTGGTGGACCTCGTAGCGGCCATGAAGGAGGCCATGAAGTTCGCCTCCTACGCACTGTTGCCCGGTTTCACAGACGCGGGGTGGGATGACTTCGCAGCCTTGTATATGGCTGATCCGCAGCGCTACTACGATCGTTATGTTGCCGGCGAGTTCACGTTCCACGAGCAGCGGGGCCTGCGGGCCAGGGTTGTCTTCGACAAGCTCGGTGTGGCCTTTTCCGCAGAAGCCGAGGCGCAGTGGATCGTTGAGTTTGAATCGGCCCAGCCGCGCTCCATCCGGGCGTTCGCCGACGTGGTGCCGCTACTCGACACTCTAGACGCGGCCCGGATTCCCTACGGCGCTGTCAGCAACAACGTGCACGACTATCAGCGCGCCAAGCTGGATCAGGCGGGGCTGGCTCGCATCGCAGTTCTGGTGGGCATCGATACCGTGGGTGTGGCCAAGCCAGACCCCGCGATTTTCCTGGAGGGATGCCGCCAGCTGGGCACCGCGCCGCAGGAAACCCTTTACGTGGGGGACAACTTTATGATCGACGGCGTTGGTTCCGCCAGTGCGGGCCTGTCCAGTGTGTGGTTGAACAGGCAATCCAATCCGGTTCCTGAGGCGCCTGGCGTTGGCTCTGACGTTCTGGGCAGTATTGAAGAAGTGCTGACACTGGCTGACGTTGGAGTGTTTTTGGGGCTTCCGTCGACCGTTCGGGCAATGTGATGCAGGACGCACGCTAAAAGATCCTTTTCGTTTTGGCGATCCGGAAACTCTCAGGTATAGTTTTATCCCGGCGCGAGGGCCGCAGAAAGACCGGGGAAACCCGCGGATTTCACGGCAGAACGTAGCCATTGGGATATGGTGTAATTGGCAACACATCGGTTTCTGGTACCGACATTCTAGGTTCGAGTCCTGGTATCCCAGCGCTTATTAGATAAGCTGCTTTTCGGTTGGCATGTGAGAAGTTCTTCGAGTATTATTCTTGAGGTTCGGTCACAAAAAACCGAATGTATTAGGGCCCCATCGTATAGCGGCCTAGTACGCTGCCCTCTCACGGCGGTAACGCGGGTTCGAATCCCGCTGGGGTCACAAGCAAGGCCGGAAACTTACGGGTTTCCGGCCTTTTCGCTGCGCCGTCGCCTTTTTGCCAGCCCTGATACTTCGAAACTGCAGCTAAGGCGATAAATCGGCAAGTTTTACCGCATCATCCGCAGTCTCGAATTGGCGGAGCTCCAGCAGACCGCTTTATCTGCTGTTTTAACCTGCGCTATGGGCCCGGAAGTGCCATAGTTGCTGTCTCAAACGCTGCCGCGGGCCTGACTGTTCGAACCTAGATCCGGCATCCATTCATCCGTGAGCTTTAGTCGTTTTGCCAGCTGTAAACGACCATAGCTTTCGGATCAATCGCCACCGCCCCGGCCGCACGCCTCGCCATAGGTTGCAAGGTCAGATTCGATATATACATTTTGGCTGTTGAGCCTTAATCGCGTGCCAAGATCCTCCGCGCCTCACTGATACAACGCCCCGTACAACAATTTCGTAGCGGAACACCGCCAAAGTGCCGGAAAGAGGCGCCGGGCTGGCATGATAAGGCTTGTGAAACCCACCGATTCGAGTTACCCCGGCAGCAGCTCTGATGGCAATGGTGCCAATAGCGCTGCTAGCCCTGGCGCCAACACCGGCCCCGGCAAAGCCCCGAGCAAAGCTCCCAGCAACGCCCCGAGCCAAGCACAGACGAGCGCCCCACGCAACGGAGCCGCCGCGGCGCAACAGGACGCAGCCATCGAGCTGCTTGAAAGTGCCCGCGCTGAACTGGCCGCATTGCAGCTACCCCTTGAGTTGCCTGGCGCCCTGGAAGCTCGCATCACAGCAGCCAACGCGCTCGGCCAGCTCGATGACTACATTCTGCCGCGGTGGCGCAGCCTCGACGCTCCGCTGTTGGCAGTGGTGGGTGGCTCCACCGGCGCCGGAAAATCAACGCTCGTCAACGCTCTGGTGGGCCATCCCGTGACCCGATCCGGCGCCATTCGCCCCACAACGCGCCAGCCCATCTTGCTCCACCATCCCCAGGACGCTGACTGGTTCACCTCCAACAGGGTGCTGCCCACTTTGAGCCGTGTACAGGGTGAGCTGGTCAAGGCGAACACACCCGCCTCCCGCGCCGGTGCTGCCCCGGATGCGCGCGCCATGACGTCCCTAGTCCTCGTTGCTGATCAGGCCGTGCCGCAAGGCGTGGCTCTCCTGGATGCACCCGATGTGGACTCCATTTCCGATGACAACCGCCAACTTGCCGGGCAGCTGCTGGCCGCGGCAGATCTTTGGCTCTTCGTCACCACCGCCAATCGCTATGCCGACGCGGTGCCGTGGAAACTGCTTCTGGACGCCGCCTCGCGTGACATCACCGTGGCCATCATCTTGGACCGTGTCCCTGCCGGCGCCGAGGAAGAAGTGGCCGAGGATCTCCACGCCATGCTGAACCGTGAAGGGCTCGCCGGAGCGCAACTATTCGTGGTTCCGGAGGCTAGCCTCAATGAGCTCGGCATGCTCCCGCCGGCGGCTGTGCAGCCCATCAACGCCTGGCTGGCCAACATCAGCGAGGATGCAACAGGCCGCGCGGAGATAGTCCGCCGAACGCTCAACGGCACCGTCCGTTCCCTCTCTGAGCGCCTCACTGTGTTGTCCCAAGCCGTCGAAGACCAGCACGACGCCGGCAACCAGTTGGGCGAAGACGTCCACGCTGCCTTCGCGGACGCCGCAACGAGGATTGCCCAGTCCACCAGCGACGGCACACTTCTGCGCGGAGAGGTGTTGGCCCGCTGGCAGGATTTCGTGGGAACCGGGGAATTCTTCAGAGCCATTGAAAGCAATATTGGCCGCTTCCGCGACAGGATCGGCGCGTTCTTCAAGGGCCAACCGCCACCGGCCGTCAAGGTTGAAACTGCCATTGAAACCGGACTTCAAGCTGTCATCCTGGACCAGGCCGCCCGTGCAGCGGAGGATGCAGATCAGCGTTGGAGGGCAGATCCCGCCGGACGCCAATTGCTTGGACTGGATGATCTCTCCGGCGTGACCGAGGAATTCCCTGCAGAAGTGGCGGCGGAAATCCGGGCGTGGCAAGGCGAAGTGCTGGCACTCATTCGCTCCGAAGGGGCCTCCAAACGCTCCCAAGCACGGTGGCTTTCCTTCGGCGTCAACGGGCTGGGCGTCATTCTCATGATCGTGGTTTTCTCCTTCACCGGGGGGCTGACTGGAGCCGAGGTGGGCATCGCCGGCGGCACAGCTGTCGTGGGTCAAAAACTGCTGGAGGCGATCTTCGGCGAGGACGCCGTTCGCCGTCTAGCCAAGGAAGCCAAAGCAGCCCTGGAAAGGCGTTGCGCAAGCCTTCTGGACGGGCAGCAACAGCGTTTTCTGGACAGGCTCGCCCCGGCGCAAGCTGATGCGCAACGCCTGAATGAACTCGCCAAACAGCTCGGAAAGCTCGGAACGCAGGGGGGCAAGGCATGAGTCGGCACCGCGAAAGTCGCACCGAATCTACGCTGGACCGCAAACTCGCCGCCCTGAATCAGGCCCGCGAATTGGGTGAAGGGCGGCTCGATGAAGCAGCCTTGGAGAACGTCTATGGGGTCCTGGAACGCGCCACCTCACGGCGTTCTCTGAGCGCCGATCACACGGTGGTGGGCTTCTTCGGCGCCACCGGAAGTGGGAAGTCCTCGTTGTTCAACGCCGTCTCTGGCGCCGATGCGGCCCGGGTCGCCGTGCGCCGGCCCACCACCAGTGAGCCGCTCGCCATGATCTGGGGAATGGAGGGTAGTGCGCCGCTGCTGGACTGGCTGGAGATCGCCGATCGTCGCGAAGGTAAGCCCGTCCCTTCTCTGGTGGGCGACGCCGGAGGACTGGTTCTGCTGGACCTGCCGGATTTTGATTCGGTGCAGTTGAGTAACAGGGCCATTGTGGAGCGGTTGGCCGGGCAGGTGGATGTTCTGGTGTGGGTCTTGGATCCGCAAAAGTACGCCGATGCAGCCATTCACAATGATTTCATTCGGGCCTTCTCAAGTCACGCTGATGTGACGTTGGTGGTTCTGAATCAGATCGACAAGCTGGATCCCGCCGAGGCCAAACCCGTGCTGGAATCGCTGGCATCCATTCTTGACCGCGATGGGCTTTCCAATGTGAAAATCTCCGGCGTCTCGGCCACTACGGGACAGGGCGTGCCGGAGCTGCGCACCCGTATCGCCACCGTCGTCAAGGCGAAAGCTGCTAAATCTGCACGGCTTGCCGCGGATGTTTCCGTGGCCGCACAACGCCTGGCTGAAGCATCCGGTGAAGGCGAAGCAGCCGGGGTGCACCAGCAGGATCGTAAGGCGCTGACCGCCGGGCTTGCCAACGCTGCCCACGTGGAAAACGTCGTCTCAGCGGTGCGTGTGTCCTATAAGTTGGATGCCACCAAACGGACGGGCTGGCCGGTGACCCGCTGGATTTCACGCTTCCGCAAGGACCCGCTGCGTCGTTTGAGTTTGCGCCGCGAGGGCACCTCCGAGGTGAACCGGACCTCGTTGCCGTCAGCCGGGGCTGCAGAATTAGCGCAACTGGATTCCAGCGTCCGTGACTTTGCCGATGCGGCCAGTGCAGGCTCATCTGGTCCATGGCGCGCTTCCATCCGCGCCGCCGCGCGCAGCAACCGTGCCGAGCTGCCCGATGCTTTGGATCAAGCCGTGGCCAGCACCGATCTGAAGGCGAACACTCGCGCTTGGTGGTGGCCGGTGTTCTCCGTCATTCAGTGGCTGGCGCTGCTCGTAGCCGTGGGCGGATTGGTGTGGTTGGGCGTGCTCGCCGCGCTGGCCTATTTCCAGATGCCTGTTCCCGAGGTGCCTCAGGTGGAAGGGTGGCCGTTGCCCACGTTGATGGTGCTCGCGGGTGTGGTGCTGGGTATTTTCCTGGCCATCACCTCGAAGTTCCTTGCCGCTGCGGGGGCTAGTTGCAGGGCGTCACTGGCCAGGCGGCGGCTGCGTGAGAGTGTTGCCGCCACGGGGGAGACGCTCGTGGTGGATCCTACCGAGGCTGAGATTGCCCACTTCCGCGCCTTCCACGAGGCGCTGGCCCAGACCCGCTGAGCCCTTGCTGAGCGACCCGGGCCTATTTCTGCCCCGCGGCATTTTTCGAGTTGCCACTTAACGTTGATGTTTTCGCGGAACATCAACGTTAAGTGGCAACTCGATTTCGTCACGGGGCTGGCGTTGGGAGGCAGGCGTTGGGAGACCGCCGGTGGCGCTGTCACCCAGCCATGGTGTCGCGGCACTTTTCGAGAGTGCGTAGATTGCGGGTCGTGGTCGTACTTTTATAGCGCGGCTTGGCCGAAAGTTTGCTGAACGGGCTATCCAAAGTTCCCCCGATGGCGGCTGTCCACGCGAGGGCTTCGGGGCTGAGCCTGGCAAGTTCGACGCCTGGAATCGCACCACCCTGCCGCGCCAGTTCGTCGAGGGTGGCAGGGTCCGAGGAGAGCGTGATGTAGCTGTGGGTGGAATCGTCATCGGCCGGGTAGGGGCAGGCGGCGATGATGGATTCCAGCGTGGCCTGGGCGATGACAACCACCCAGGCGTCGTAGCCGAAGCGTTCGCGCAGTAGGGCCTCTACCAGGGTTTTCAGCTCGGGGGCGTCAAGCTCGGCGGTGCACACAATATTGCCGGAGGCCAGCAGCGTTCTGACTTTTGACAGGGGGAGGGTGGCCAGTGCTGTGCGGAGTTCGGCCATCTTCACCTTGACGCCGCCCACGTTAATCCCGCGAAGGAACACAGCATAATTGCTCATGCGCAAACACTACCCTGCGTGGGGAGAGCTAGAGAGCTAGAGAGTTAGAGAGCTAGAGAGCTAGAGAGTTAGATGCCAGGATGCCAGATCCTATCGCCCCCGGGTATGTCGCTGAAGCTGCGGACGGTTAACGCAGAACGGGGCGCCACTCACAAAGTGGCGCCCCGTTCGGACGTAATGGAACGCAGGCGTGGTGGGACGCGCAGCGAGAAGCCACGGATCACAGCCAGTTAGGGCTAGGAAGAGCCCTTGCGCAGTGCCTCGGTCAGGATGCGGGAAGCGTTGCACACGATTTCTGCGTGCAGGCGGCCGGGCTGGCGGGTGAGGCGTTCGATCGGGCCGGAGATGGAGACAGCGGCAATGACGCGGCCGGACGGGCCACGCACCGGAGCTGACACTGAGGCCACACCGGGCTCACGTTCGCCGAGGGACTGGCCCCAACCGCGGCGTCTGACACCAGCCAAAACCGTGGGTGTGAAGCGCGCGTTGTGCAGGCCCTCGAGCAAGCGTTCGTGGTCTTCCCAGGCCAGCAACACCTGAGCGGCGGAGCCGGCTTTCATTGTCAGCTGTGTGCCGACGGGAATGGTGTCGCGCAGGCCGATGGGACGTTCGGCCGATGCCACGCAGACGCGGGAATCGCCCTGGCGGCGGAAAATTTGTGCACTTTCCCCGGTGGAGTCGCGCAATTGCAGGAGTACCGGGCCAGCGGCGGCAATGAGCCGGTCTTCGCCGGCGGCCGAGGCCAGCTCAACAAGGCGGCTGCCGAGCACAAATCGGCCTTGCATATCGCGGCTCACCAGCCGGTGATGTACCAAGGCAAGTGCCAACCTGTGCACTGTGGGTCGTGCTAAACCTGTGGCTGCAACAAGTTGAGCCAAGGTGGTGGGGCCGGCTTCCAATGCATCAAGCACAAGAGCCGCTTTGTCGATGACGCCAACGCCGCTAGAATTGTCCATGTAATGATATTACGGTCTCATTATGTGAGATGCCAATCGAAGAATTGGCTTCCGCCCGGATGGGGCTGGAACAGTAGAGGTATACAAGCTACGAATCCACTGGAAGTTCCCTTCAATTCTAGGCGAAGGGACCGCTTCGGTACGGCTTAGGCCAGTGGATTAACCAGTGAATTAACACGTGATTCAATAAGTGAAGGGAGCTGCTGTGAGCGAGTCAATGACCTCCCACGCAGTGGATGGAACAGCCATGGATGCCACAGCTGTGGACAGCACAGGAGTAGAGACAGTAGAGGTGGCACCGGTTGCCCCGCGCCGGGCCGCAAAGACGCTTGCGGAAAAAGTCTGGCGTGACCATGTTGTTCGTCAGGGTGAAGGTGAGGGCGACGCTGCCCAGCCCGACCTTCTCTACATCGACCTTCACTTGATCCACGAAGTCACCTCACCGCAGGCCTTCGAGGGTTTGCGCCTGGCTGGCCGGCCGCTGCGTCGCCCCGATCTGACCATCGCTACGGAGGATCACAACACTCCTACGCTGGCCATCGATAAGCCGATCGCTGATCTCACCAGCCGTACCCAGATCCAGACCTTGCGCAATAACTGCGCCGAGTTTGGCGTACGGCTGCACTCACTGGGCGACGCCGAACAGGGCATTGTTCACGTGGTGGGCCCGCAGCTGGGTCTGACCCAGCCGGGTATGACAGTGGTGTGCGGCGATTCCCACACTTCAACCCATGGCGCCGTGGGTGCTTTGGCGTTTGGTATTGGTACCTCTGAGGTTGAGCACGTCATGGCGACCCAGACATTGCCGCTGAAGCCGTTCAAGACGATGGCCATCAATGTTGAAGGAACGCTGCGTCCCGGCGTCACCTCTAAGGACATCATCTTGGCTGTGATTGCCAAGATCGGTACCGGTGGAGGCCAGGGCTACGTGCTGGAATACCGTGGCTCGGCCATTCGCGCACTGTCCATGGATGCACGTATGACCGTGTGCAATATGTCCATCGAGGCCGGCGCCCGTGCAGGCATGATCGCCCCCGATGAGATCACCTTCGAGTACCTCAAGGGCCGTGCCCACGCACCTGTCGGCCAGGACTGGGATGACGCCCTGGAGTACTGGAAGTCGCTGCCCACCGAGGACGACGCCGAATTCGACGCCGAGGTCTTCCTGGACGCCAACACGCTGGAGCCATTCGTCACCTGGGGTACCAACCCAGGCCAGGGCGTTTCCTTGAGTGAGAACGTTCCGAACCCGGAGGACTTCGCTGACGAAAACGCCAAGGCCGCCGCTGAGCGCGCATTGGCGTATATGGATCTGGAAGCTGGCACTCCCATGAAGGATATCCGTGTTGACACGGTGTTCCTGGGTTCCTGCACCAACTCCCGCATCGAGGATCTGCGCATCGCCGCAGACATTATCCGCGGCCGCGAAAAGGATCCGAACATCCGCATGCTGGTTGTTCCCGGCTCCGCACGTGTGCGTTTGGAAGCCGAAGCTGAAGGACTGGACAAGGTGTTCTTGGACTTCGGTGCTGAGTGGCGGTTCGCCGGCTGCTCCATGTGCTTGGGCATGAACCCGGATCAGCTGGAACCGGGGGAGCGTTGCGCGTCCACCTCAAACCGTAACTTCGAAGGCCGGCAGGGCAAGGGTGGCCGCACCCACCTGGTCTCTCCTGTTGTAGCAGCTGCTACCGCTATTCGCGGAACCCTCAGCTCACCGTCGGACCTCTCACCTGTTGCCACAAGCACCGTAGCGTAAGGAGCTCACACCATGGAAAAGTTCTCCACCCACACCGGTATTGGTGTCCCGCTGCGCCAGAGCAACGTTGACACGGACCAGATCATCCCCGCCGTTTACCTCAAGCGGATCACCCGCACCGGCTTCGAGGACGCGTTGTTCTCGAGCTGGCGCAAGGACCCGGAATTCATCCTGAACCAGGAGCCATACTCGGCTGGTTCTGTGCTGGTTGCTGGCGCCGACTTCGGCACGGGTTCTTCGCGTGAGCACGCCGTTTGGGCGCTGAAGGACTACGGCTTCAAGGCTGTGCTGTCCTCACGGTTCGCCGATATCTTCCGCGGCAACTCCGGCAAGCAGGGGCTCGTGGCCGCTGAGGTTGCGCAGGATGACATCGAGCTGATCTGGAAGGTCCTGGAAAACGCTCCGGGCACCGAAGTCACTGTTGACCTGGTGGCCAAGATGGTCACGGCCGGCACTGTGGTGGCCCCGTTCCAGATTGACGATTACACCCGCTGGCGCCTGCTGGAAGGTCTGGACGACATTGGTCTGACGCTGCGCAATGAGCCAGACATCACAGCATTCGAGGCTAAGCGCCCGGCCATTAAGCCGCGGACGCTGCCGGCGAAGGTCTAACTTTCCGCCCAATTCTGCAGGACAGAGCAATGGTCACCTGCTAGTGAAATGTCACTAGCAGGTGACCATTGTTCTGTCCTTGGACTTCCTGAGTCTCCGGACTGGCCGGATCGAGCAACAACTCCCACGGTTTCGAAATCCAGGGAGAGATTCTGTTCGTTGGACATTGCCGAGATTTGGGCCGCCACTGTGACCAGCGGCCAGCAGTGCGAGAACGCCAACTCGTGTGGATGTGACTCGGTGTGGCCGAGCAAGTCTGGGCAGCTAATGCGATACCGCTCATTTCAGCATCCGTAGCGAAGAAACTATGCTTGACTGAAGCCCCGGCGTGTACCGGGAGGCGCCCGGTTGGTATGGGACAACCCCGGACGCCGCGCGAAAAAAAGTTGTAACAGAGGATTAGGTGAAGATGAGCGGCATTCTGACAGTCCGTGGCGGGGTTCCGCTGAAGGGACGCGTACAAGTGCGCGGTGCCAAGAACCTTGTGCCTAAGGCGATGGTGGCCGCGTTGCTGGGAAACAGTCCCTCAACGCTACGCAACGTGCCGGAAATCAAGGATGTTGAAGTTGTCACTTCGCTGCTCCAGATTCACGGGATCACGGTGGAGAAGGACCCCATCACAGGGGACCTGACACTGGACCCGGCCAACGCCAAAAAGGCCAACACCGCCGAGATCAACACTCACGCCGGTGACTCACGCATTCCGATCCTGTTGTGCGGACCCTTGATTCACTCGATCGGACACGCCTTCATTCCGGATCTGGGCGGTTGTAAGATCGGGGACCGTCCCATCGACTACCACCTGGATGTGCTGCGCAAGTTTGGCGCTGTTGTTGAGAAGACCGGAGGCGGCATCTCCATCACCGCACCCAACGGACTCCAAGGCACCAAGATCTCCCTGCCGTACCCCAGCGTAGGTGCTACCGAACAGGTACTGCTTTCCGCCACCCGTGCCGAGGGAATCACCGAACTTTCGGGTGCCGCTACTGAGCCCGAGATCATTGACTTGATCGCCATCTTGCAAAAAATGGGTGCCATCATCTCCGTGCAGACGGATAGGACAATCCGCATTGAGGGCGTTGCCGAGCTCGCCGGCTACGATCACACCGCTCTGCCGGACCGCAACGAATCCGCCTCCTGGGCCTCGGCAGCACTCGTCACCGGTGGTGATATCTACGTTGAAGGCGCTAGCCAGCGCGACATGATGACGTTCGTGAACACCTTCCGCAAAATTGGTGGCGGCATGGACATTCAAGATGACGGCATTCGCTTCTTCCACAAAGGCGGGGAACTGAAGCCGCTGGTTCTGGAAACCGATGTTCACCCCGGCTTCATGACCGATTGGCAGCAGCCACTGGTGGTGGCACTCACGCAGGCCGAGGGCGTTTCGATCGTCCACGAAACCGTGTATGAGAACCGCTTCGGCTTCACCAAGGCACTGAATCGGATGGGCGCTAACATTCAGCTCCACCGTGAATGCCTAGGTAGCATTCCGTGCCGTTTCGGGCAGCGCAACTTTGTTCACTCAGCCGTTATTTCTGGCTCAACGCCCCTAAAGGGCGCCAAAATTAACGTCCCCGATCTACGCGGCGGATTCAGCCACATGATCGCAGCTCTTGCCGCCGAGGGCACCTCCACCGTGACCGGCATTGACGTCATCAGCCGCGGCTACGAACGCTTTACCACCAAGCTGCAGGGACTGGGCGCCGACTTCGACGTGCACGATTCCAATAAGTTCGTAGGCTAGGAGCCATGAGCGCTGACGAGACTGGCAAGCCCCCGCACAAGCGGCCCTTCAAGCCCCGTGGCATGAGCCACAAGACGCGCATGTTCTTTACGCTCGTGGCAGGGATTGCCCGGTCCGTCATGAACGTCATTATCGGCAAGGAATGGCACGGCCTACAGAAGCTGCCCCGGGACGAAGGCTTCATTGTGGTGCCCAACCACACCACGGAAATTGACCCGATCGTGGTGGGCCATCTGCTGTATAACCAAAACATCATGCCGCACTTTTTGGCTAAGGATGGGTTGTTCAAAGTTCCCGTGGTGGGCACCGCCCTGCGGGGTGCTCAGCAGATTCCCGTGGAGCGCAGTGGCGCCGGTGCTGGCAAGTCTCTCGTTGCCGCTCAGACCGTGCTCGACGGCGGCGGCGCGGTAGTAATCTACCCCGAGGGAACGCTCACCCGTGATCCCGAATTGTGGCCCATGAAGGGCCGCACCGGAGCGGCCAGGCTCGCCTTGGGTACCGGTGCCAAGGTCATTCCGGTGGTTCATTGGGGCGCCCACGAGGTCTTTCCCCGCTACGGCAAGGGCTTCCAAATCTTCCCGCGTAAGCGTGTCAAAGTGGTGGTTGGCGATCCCATTGACCTCAGCGAATTCAAGGGCCGCACTGGCGATAAGGCCACGCTCGAGGCCATGACTGAAATCATTATGGTGGCGATCACCGGCATGGTTGAGGAACTCCGTGGAGAAAAGGCCCCCGCCGTGCGCTGGGATCCTTCCGCGCATCAGCAGTCCAGCCACGGCCGTTTCGTGGAGCGCGGATCTACGGCCAGCACCAAGAACCAAGACCCAAAGAACCAAGACCCAAAGAACCAAGACACCAAGAACGCTTCCGGCACAACAGAAACAGGGGATCTTTCGTGAGTATTGTGGATGGTTTGGCGCCGGAAAAGATTGCCGTCTTGGGTGCTGGCAGCTGGGGAACCACCTTCGCCAAGATCCTCGGCGACGCCGCAGCAGGCACCGACCGCAGTATCGTACTCTGGGGCCGGCGCCAAGAAGTGGTGGATCAGATCAATAATCTCCACCGCAACCCGCGCTACCTCTCCACCACTGAGCTCCCCAAGAACATCTCCGCTTCCGTAGACGTCCAAGAAGTCCTCAAGGACGCCGAACTGGTGGTGCTGGCTGTTCCCGCCCAGACTTTGCGCGAGCAACTGCGTGGGCTGGCCGGGTTCATAGCCAAGGATGCCGTGGTCGTCAGTTTGATGAAGGGGCTGGAGCTCGGCACGGACCAGCGCATGTCCCAGGTCATCGAGCAGGAATTGGGGATCGGGCCTGACCGCGTGGTGGTGGTCTCCGGACCGAACCTGGCCATGGAAATTGCGCGCCAAGAACCCACTGCCTCGGTGGTGGCGTGCGCGGATGAGAATACGGCCAAGTGGGTTGCGAACGTGTGCAAGCCCAAGTACTTCCGCCCGTACACCGTCGATGATGTGGTGGGCGTGGAGATCGGCGGGATCGTCAAGAATGTGATCGCGCTGTGCGTGGGTATTTGTGAAGGCCAGAAGGTGGGGGACAACACCAAAGCCTCGGTCATCACGCGCGGGCTCGCCGAGACCACGCGGCTGGCTCTTGCTCTGGGCGGTAAGGCCGAGACCATGGCCGGGCTCGCGGGCCTGGGCGACCTTGTTGCTACGTGCTCGTCCTCGTTGAGCCGCAACCACACCGCCGGGCGCATGTTGGGCGAAGGCCTCACCCTGGATGAGGTCAACAACCGCATGACGCAGACCGCCGAGGGCATCAAGTCCGGGCGCGCGGTCTCGGACCTCGCCGCGAAGATGGGTGTGGATATGCCCATCACCAACGCCGTGGTGGGCGTCCTTGAAGGTAAACTGACTGTCGATGAACTGGGGCCGCTGCTGCTGGCCCGCCAATTGAAATCCGAAGGCGATTAACGCGTGACTACCGATTCCCCCGCTACAACTGCGCCCATCCGTGTGGCCATCCTCTTCGGCGGGCGCTCCAGCGAGCATGCCGTGAGCTGTGTGACGGCAGCCGGTGTGCTGGGTGCCATTGACAGGACCAAGTACGACGTCGTTCCCTTGGGTATTGCGAAAAACGGCCAGTGGGTTTTGGCTGCTGAGGACATCGCTGGCTGGTCCCTTTCGGGCGGTGCCCTGCCGGAGGTAACCCCTGGGGAGCAGACTGTTTCGCTGGCTCACCTAGGTGGCGGGCACCAGCTGGTGCTGTCCGAGGCCGGCAAGTTGCCGCAGGAACTGGGCGCCGTGGATGTGGTGTTCCCGCTATTGCACGGCCCGTGGGGTGAGGACGGAACTCTGCAGGGAATGCTGGAACTCAGCGATACCCGCTACGTTGGCGCAGGTGTGCTGGCATCCGCTATTGGCATGGACAAGCACTTCATGAAGGTGGTCTTTGAGTCCGCTGGGTTGGCTGTTGGGCCTTATGTTGCCGTGACCGATCGCGAGTGGACTGTAGACCCGGCGAAGGTGCGCGAACGCGTTGCAGCATTGGGTTTCCCCGTGTTTGTGAAGCCGGCCCGTGCCGGCTCTTCCATGGGCATCTCCAAGGTGGATTCGCTGGCCGAGCTGGATGCCGCCATTGCTGAGGCCCGCGAGCATGATCTAAAGCTGGTGATTGAGGCTGGGATCGTAGGCCGGGAAATTGAAGTTGCTGTGCTTGAAGGCCAGGGGAGTGACGCTCCGCGCGTCTCGCTGCCTGGAGAGATTGCCATGGCCAATGACGAGCACGCGTTCTATGACTTTGAGGCGAAGTACGTTCAGGGCAACGCCGTGAACTTGAGCTGCCCGGCGGACATGCCGGCGGCTGATATTGAGCGGGTCCGTGAGTTGGCAGGGGTGGCGTTTGACGCTGTCGGTGCCGAGGGCCTTTCTCGCGTGGACTTCTTCTACACCGAAGCTGGTGAGCTGATCATCAACGAGATCAACACCATGCCCGGTTTCACGCCCAGTTCCATGTACCCGCAGATGTGGCAGGCCTCGGGACTGAGTTACCCGGACCTGATCGATGAGCTGCTGCAGCTGGCGCTAAACCGCAAGGTCGGCCTCCGCTAACCCACACCGCACCTTCGGACGCTAGCGCAGCAATGGTGTCTTTTCTCCGGACGCTAGGGCAGCAATGGTTGCTTTAGTCCGGACGCTAGGGCAGCAAGGTGTGGGAGTTCTGCACCGATCTGAACCAGTCACGATGGCTGACAAGACCGGTTAGGATTGTAGTTGTGTCGATTTCCGCATGGGGAACACTAATTCACAATAAATGGGTCTGATCCAGTCCGTTTCCGGCGACGGTATGCGTAGTCTTGAATGATATTCGCAGATTATTGTCACGAATCTTATTTGGGCTGATAAAATCTCACAATGTCGCGTGAACGGAGAAAACCCAGAGGTATTGTCGTTGCTCGCCTGCTTGGTGCCTATGTCTATTTGTTCCCGCTTGCATTGGGGGTCAACCTACCGGCCCTGTTGGGCTTGGACTGGGACGACCTGCCGTGGATAAAATACGGCGCCTACATGTGGTTCCTGGCAGTTCTTTTGAAGGGTTTCTTGGCTAGAAGTCTCAAAAGAGATATGGAAGAGCTCCGGAAAACTCTTGAAGAGGGTATTCGTTATCTTATCGATGATTTGCTCGACGTATTTGAGTTTTCAGTAATCCAAGACTCGGCTTCAGATCAGAATATTGACGAGAGTCTGGGCTCCCCTGAGAGGCTCGAAAAACAACGGCTCGAGCGTTTTCAAACGATGCTCGTCCAAGTCCCTCACTATATTGCAAGTTTGGCGGGGAGGGCTGGTGTGGTGGAAGCTCAGATATTTGTTGCTTGCCGACACAATGGGCACAGTCACTTTGTCTCTCGTTATTCCAACAAGAAACCAGGTTCAAAGAAGCACTTTTCGAACTTGAAAAATGCTGATGGAGGTTTTGCCGATCCTGTCGCTGGCGAAGTATGGACAGCAGCAGAACATAATTTGACTCGAGCATACAAGAATTTGACGTGGCGGGCTCCACTTTGGGGTGACAAGCCATATGGTTGGAGACGGTTTGCGAAACACAAGCATGCAACATTTATGACGACTCCCATTTTCAGCTCAGATGATCAGCCAGCAGGGCTCTTGACCATTAATGCGACTCGCCCCAATGCGCTGACTGCTGTGGATGCCGATGTCATCGAACTCGTCGCACAGATGATACAGAGTGCAAATTTGCTCTGTGGATACCTCGATGAGCAAGGGGAGTATGAGACGATGGTTCCAGAACGACAACGGAGGTGCAAAGGGTAGTGTCAACATCGAACAGCCATATGATGCCGCGGTGGCGTGCTCAAATAGTTGCCGACAAAGAGGCGTTCCTAAAAGCTTCTAGGGAAAAATCACAGCCAAAGCAGACCCGTAGTGTGCGCAAGGCCGCAAATCAACACACTGAAAAGACTGGTTCTCGGTTTCAGATGTGGAAGTCGAAGAGCAAATAACGTTCTAGGTGACCTTGGGAACGGGGTCCTCTGGTGCTGATCGTCTCTGCGAGTTGGGTTTTCTGCCCCGTCTTAGGTGGGTACATCATCGACGTGATGAAAAGTGTCTGACTCCCTGAGGAATGAATGATCGCAGTCAATGCGAATCACCACTCTGCGGCTTCCTGGATTACTGCAGGAGGCGCTTGATCACAAGGATTCCCTTCGCTGGCTTCCCTCCTCAATGATCTCCGAAGGGGCTAGAAACTCTAATACGTTCACCTGACAGACGCTCACGGTCCATTTTTGGACTATGTGCAATCAGAAGACCGTTCCTGAAAGCTGACACTATTATTCCGCCATTGGAATAGAAGCAGCGTGGAGGTCAACTCGCAGCTAAATGCCCCCGCTAGCGGGCCAGGGGCAGTACTCACCCGGATAGGTTGAATGCCGGCTAGGTGGGATCCGGAGAATTGGTGAGCAACTCCGGTTCTTGCGCACATCGCGGGCCAGGTTTCCCGAGCATTTTTTCGATGAGGCACGTACCGCCGCCTTCGTGAGTGCTTTGACTGAGCGTTGTCAGCCGGCCGATAATTTCGAGCGTCAAAGGGCTCAGGACTCCTGACATCACGATTTAATTGATAAGAGCCGGGGTCTTGGTTTTGATGGCGTATTTGAGGATCAGGTTGGTTCCGGGATAGTAGGTAGTGGTGTTGGTGAGGTGCTCGCATAGCTGGGCGGCGGCCGCAGTTTTCGCTGTGGTCGGTAGCGGGTCCAAGGTGATGGTCAGGTATCCGGGCTCGGTGGTGGTGATGTCGCCGCTCTGATGGAACATCTGGCGCATGAGGGCGTGGGCTTCCTGGTTCGCGCGTTTGTAGCCGGTGTTGGTGCGGATCTCGCGGGCGAGGGTCATCGCTGTGTTGTAGGCGGCCATACGGATGCCGGTGTGGATCATCTTCACCTCGGTATCGAGGACTTGCTGGCCGGGATTCAGGTCACCGAGGCGGATCTTCGTCGGAATTCGCTGATGAATCTTTTCAGCAGTAACCAAAGCGGTTTCTGCTTCCCATACTGGTGCCATGACGTGGTTGTGCATGGCGCTGGTGACCGTGACTTCATCCGTGCCCTGGGCCGGGGTTTTCAACGCCAGCAGGTTCAGATCAGCCACGGCTGATGCTTCTGCGTGATGGCGCCGGGCAGCAACAACCTTTTGGTAAGCGCGGGCCTTCGCCGGTTCAGGCACCAAACGGTCCTCGTTGTCATCGGTGCTGGTGTAGGAGTCATGGGAGTCCAGGGCGAAGTGCATACGGGCGTAGCGGAACTGATTTTCCTGCCGCCACCTATTGCCCATCCGATACACGGCTTCGCCGGAGGGAAGGTCATGATCGGTGGTGAGGATGTGGATTTGCCGGGTGCCACCACCAGTGGTGCCCACGATCCGGCTAATCTGGCGGATACTGAAGACTTCCCCCGTCTTCTTCGTGGCGTTCAAGCCCAGGTCAACGACCGTGTCAGCGACCGACCATGTCTTCTCTTCCCCGT
>NZ_JBTNDB010000027.1:0-49053 GCF_054511175.1 Arthrobacter sp. Sr24
CTGGTACCTCGTCGGGGAATCCGCCGAACCCTGCAACCTGCTCATCACTTAGAAAATCGACCGCCATGCCACCCATTCAACAGGCCGCTGACACCTTAGCGTGAATTTCCGTACCGCTCTTCCTCAGACCCCTGATCTATGAATCATAGGTGAGAAGTACAGAGGCGGACTTACGGCTCGGCCCACCCTGACGCTTTTGGAGGGTGAGCCGGGTAGACCGGTCGAGAAGGATAACGGGGTAGGTATTTCTCCACATCCTCGAAAGCGGAGACCCATGTTTTAGCATGAGCTGCTTGTTGGCTGGCACCATACAGATCGAGCATGCCGAACACGATCAGCGTAACGACGATTGCAATCGTTGAAGTTAGTTGCACATCAACGCCAATATTCAATGAATCCGCAAGTTTGAGGGTGGTTGGTATCAGAAGGGCCCAGGGCGTCTGCAAAGTCGTTTAGCTGGTAGTTAGGCCGGCGAGTTTGAGGGCGCGCTGCGGATAGTTGCGTGCGCCGCGGGTGGCTTTGGCAAGGTTTGTTTCACCTTCGAGCCTCAATATCGTGATGGCGATGTTCCTCAGGGACGCCATGACACGGGGCGCGTTGCCCCGCCGGACCTGGCTGGAGTCTTCTCGCCAAGTCACGTCCCGGCGCCAGTGGAGGCCGTTTTCAATTCCCCAGTGGCCGCGGATCAGGGACCCGATGAGTTCCGGTTTCCCTGCTTCCGGCGCCAGCGAGGTGACGATGTGGACCGTCTCGGTCGACCACTTCCGGGTTCCGAGCGGCCGGGACTTGCGGGTGATCTGTGCGGCCTGAGATGCATGGGGGAACTTGATCCCGGCAGCAACGCTGACACATTTGACGGTCCGCTGGATCTCGCGGCCATTGGCGGTTTCGTGGGTCTTGTGCCCGGCCCTCACCTGTTTCCAGGGCAGGGCCTGGAGCTGGTCGTGAAGCGTGGGCTGGTTCGCTTTAACGGTAAGGACATAGTGGGCATCACGGGAATGCAGGTACTGGGCATGCTCCCGCTGGGTATGCAACGCATCGGCAGATATCACCACGCCGGCAAGGTCTTTGATTCCCTCCAATAGCGGCATAAAGAAAGGTGATCTCGTTGTGCTTCTCGGACACGTTTTGCTGCACGAGGACGGCCCCGGTGGTGTGGTCAATGCCGGCGAGCAGGTGGATCCTGGTGCCGCCGCCGTTCTTGGCGCCACGGACTTCCTTGCCATCAATGGCGATGGCCGACACCGGTGTCATGCCTTGTGCCCATGCCCCGGCCAACTGGTCCAGGGCATCGGCATCCAGGAGTTGGAGAACCCTGGCCAATGTTGTGGCGTGAGGGGAACCGATACCCAGGATGGCGAGCTGCCCGCGCGCCGTATCGGCGGACCATTCGGCCATCTCCACCAAGGATTTCGCACCGGCCAATACCGAGCAGACCATGATCACCAGTAGGTGTGCGAAGCGGTGCCGGACCCCGCGCTTCTTTCGTGGGTCTGGCAACTCACACAACGCCGCAAGGACTTTGCCCGGATCAATCTCCACCTGGCCAGCCGCGGCGAATTCGTCAATGAAGACAGCAAGATGGGATGATGGCATGCGAGAGCTCCTGGCGATACAGACGATTAGATACCATCTGGATTAACAGGAGTTCTCGCTTTTTAAAAGCTGCGACCCGGTTTGTCTCACATGTTAAGACGCTGAATTCTCACAAAGGACTTTGCAGACGCCCTGCAGAAGGGCCATAGCCAAAGCCAGCACCGGGAGTGTGGCGACGGAGTAGAAGTGGGCCGAGAAACGTGCCGCCTGCAGCAACACATATCGTTTCTCCGCCGGTAGCCGGCTGTATTCTTCGGCGTCTTCAAGCCTGGCCAAGCGGCGCGTGATGTGGGAGTGGTCCCACCAGCTGGCAGCCCTTTTTCTCTTGCTCAAAAGATCGGCCAGCTCGCTGAGTGTGCGCCGGTCAGGATGGATCATCATAAGCAACCGTGAGATCAAGGCGCGCACTAAAACAAACCCTCTGGGGGTTCCTCGCATGGCAGCGGTGGCAGCTTGGCCTTGTGCCCGTCGTCGGGGCTGCAGCTCTTGAAGGGACCGTCACCCGAGAGCAGGACAGACATGTGGTGGTCTGCGTGGTCACGCCACCACACACTCATCCCAGTTGCACCCTCCAACCGCAGAAACTCCCAAGCCCGCCAGAGCGCTTCTAACCGGCTAATCGCTTCGGCATGTTTCCACCATTGCGGGCACCAAGTGACCCCGCCGCCCGGGTTGATAGGACGGCGATAGGTGGGGGCCAGTTTCTGACTCACAAACTCTGCCACGTTGGCATAGAACAATTCAGGGACTTCTTCGCCCTGTTCTACCGGTTCGGTAGATGTTCCGTCCAGTTCGTCGTCCCACTCCCCCAGACCGTCACTCATCGGAGGCCCCCGCAGCAATCCAACGGTTGGCAGCGGCAGCCGGCCGGTTCGCCGGATCATGAGCAGCAATGGAGGCCCTGACGGCTTCGGCGTGCGGTCCTTTCATCCACGGCACCGTTTCCAGCAGCGCGGCCGGCGCACCGGAGGCAAACATGATTGCCCGCCCACGGGGGAACGCGGCAAGGTCCGAAACGTCCAAAGTCCGTTCCTTGCGGTCGTCGTCGTGGCTGTAGGACGTACCCTGCTTGGAACGGCTTTGGGTGGTGTTGGAGTACCGGTACTCCCCCACCAACTGTGCCAGCTCGTTCAAGAACTCAGCTTCGGCGACACCGCCGCCGTAGACCTTGATATTTGCCGCTGACCAGAGTTTGCGCATCCCGTCGCGTCCCCATACCTCCACACCTTGGGACCAGGATTGAAGAATGGTCATGAGGACGATGCCCCGGGAGCCGTAGTGGCTGTACAGGTTAGGCAGCTCGCGCCAGCGGCAGACGTTGGCGGCTTCGTCCAGGACGCCGATCATGGGTGTTGCCAGGCGCCCGCCGGGGGAATGCACCGCCAGTTCCTCGGCCGCTTCCACGGTGGCCACGGTCAGCGCGGTCACCAACGGGCCGGCAGTTCCCTTGCCCTCCTTGGAAAGGCTGTACAGAGTGCCCTTGGACCGCACGAACGCGGCTGGATCGAATTGTGTGCGAGTGTCCGACGCACCTTGCGGAGTGACCCACTGGGCAACCTGGCGATTGGTCAGGCAGGACGCCATTTGCAGCGCCGTGCCGTAGACACCGCCACGCTGCTTTTCGGGTGCATTGACGACGCCTGAGACTGCGTTGGAGGTTTGGGTGAATCCGTGGGTTTTGAGAATGTCCACGGCCTCATCATCTTTGGGCCGGGTCAACCAGGTGTGCACCTGCGTGATGGGCCTGCCGTCGAGGGCGGCCGCCAGGAGCAGCCCGGCAAGAAGGTCTTGACCGGCCGGGTCGAAATAAGCATCCGTTTTCGCATCGGGACCGCGCGAGCCGGCGGCAAAGTGGTCCGCGAGACGTGCAGCCCGCACTTCGTCCGTCACGTAAGAGAGCGGGTTCCACCACCAAGCCGGTTCTTCAAGGGCCACTGACTGGGGATCGAAGACCCACACCGGACCTTCGGCGGCGCGCACGTCGCGGGTGCCGTCCACAATGTCGCGCTTGTTGGAGGTGACCAGGGCAGCGCCCGGGGCGGCGAGAATCGCCGGGATTGCCCTCGAGGTCGTTTTACCCGTTCGAGGCCCCCAAATGTCGATGTGCATGTCTTCCCACGAGCCGAAAACCATCTGCTTGCCTAGGACCGTTTTACCGACCGGGACACCCGGTGAGCCCTTCACGCCGAGGCGTTCGGCCGTGGCCGTTGCCCCGCGCAGGCTCAGCGCCCGCAAGTCCTTGCCCTTGGCCATGTGCTGGGCGGCAACGTCCACGCGGGACCGCTTGGACTTCCGGCGCAGCACCACCCGCAGCACCAGCACGGCCAATGCCAGAACAACCACACCCAAGCCGATGAGAATCCAGGTGGCGGCCGCCGGCCACACGACGGTGCCCACGAAAAGACCAATGACCAGGGCAAACGGATTGCCCGGGAGCTGCTGGCCGTCACCAGACAGCAGCGATCCCAAATGCACGGCCCCGGTCACGGAGCCGACGCCCAGCACCACAATAGCAATGACCACCCACAGGATGATCGTTTCACCGCCGAGCTGGGACCGCTTGTTGCTACTCGGTGCACCCATTATTCTTCCCCCTCATCGTGCCAGCGCTTATTCGTATCGTGCAGCGACTTTTCAACACTGGTCAGCTTCAACGCCACCGGAATACCGGGGCGGCCGCCGACCTTGAAAAGGAACTTCCCCAGCCCCGGACGTACCCGTTTGCGGGAGCCGCCCACGTCCGTCCACGAGCCGGGGTCAGCCCAGGAAATAAGCCGGGCCTGTTCCGCCCGAGAGAGCGTCACAGCCTTGTTTAGCTTCTCCATTTCCCCGCCCGGCAGGGCACCACACACCACCATGCCGGAGCGCTCCACGAATCCGCGGGCCTTCATTCGTTCGGACTCAGTGGGCAAGGCCTCCAAGTCGCTCATGGTGTGAGTGATCATGGCCTGCCCCACGCCCTCAGTACGGTTTAGGCGAGTCAGGGAGTCCACCCGGTCCACCATGCCTTCACCCGAGCGCAGCGCCCGCCACAACTCATCCATCACCACAAAGTAGTTCCGGCGCGGCTCCAGCCCCGCATCAGCCAGGGCATGAGCGACCTGCACCGTAGCAAAGCCGGTAGACCAGCAGGCCAGCAACGAAGCTGCCTGAATATCCCGCTGGGTATCGGAAATTCCCGACAGATCAAAAACGACCGGCTTGCCCAAGTTCATTGGCTGGTCCGTCGGCTGCGAGAACATATCCCCGAAGCGCCCCGAACCGTTGAGGGAGTAGAGCGAGGTGCGCAGCTGGTCCGTGGCATCCAGGTAGCGTTCCATGTCCCCTCGATCCAGGGCAATATCGCGCAGTTCATCCGGCGCAGCCTTAATGACCTCGATCAAATCCCCGATCAACGGCACCCGGTCCAGGCGTTCGTCCAGGATGTGCAGCGCCCGGTCAATCATGGATTCTTCATGAGCGCTGGGCTTCTGATTCCGCACAATCGTAATCAGCGCCGTCACCATGTTCAGCCGCCGGCTATGAGCGTCGGCCATGACTTCTTCGGCCAGCTTTTCAGCCTTCACGCCGGCACCCAACAGCCGCCGCTTCTCGTTCTCATCCGTCGTCCGATGGGCCTTCGCCCTGTTCTCCTCGGCAGCAGCCATCAGCCGGACAGCAGCGCCCGTAGCCTCGCCAGGATCAAGAACATTCAGGTGGCCACGGCCCGGCCCCAGGCTAATAACCTGGCCATCCATGGCCTTGATCAGGTCCACATAGTCAGGCTTCAAGTCCCCCAAGATCAGCGGGTTAATACCCCGGCCGGCCAAGCCTAGGACCATATGCCTCACCAGCGTGGACTTCCCATAGTGCGGCAGGCCCAGCACGAACATGGACGGATTGTTGATCATCCCGTGCATGAACCAGCTAATAGGGTCACCGCCAAACGGTGCGCCCGTGTCAGTATGAACCCCAATCGGTACACCAAGAATCGGTGTACCGCTGCCGCCAACAAAGGGCCACAGTCCGCAGACCTGCACGGACGTGCCACGCCACTCATCGGCGGCCGTCACATAGGCCGCTTCACCCTGGCCACCACCCCGCCAGCCCCGCAAACCCGGACGGCGAACAACGGCACTTGGAAGCGTCCGCGTTTTGGTGCTGGTCCTCTTGTGCTTTGTCTTGCTGCCGAACATCACATGGCCTCGCGGATCTCTTCGGGAACCTTCAAGTGCTTGGGCAGGACCAGGCCGAGCGGCAATGACGCCGCAAAGGCCGAATCTTGGGAGCCATAGGCCCGTCGCAGGAGCAGCCGGGCTGACGGGCCAAGGTTGCCTTCCACCGTGGCCACAGCGTCAGCCAGGCCCTCAGATGAAAGCACGGTGGCCGTGACTACCAGACCAAAGTTGACCAGTCCGGCCCCCTTGGCTTCCTCAGCAGCCGTTGCTTGTGCCGCGCGTGCATCCACGAGTGAGCGGGCCGTGGGCCGATTTGTCGACGATGCCCTAGTCATTGCATTTGTCTGGTCAGATTCAACAATGGCCGCCGCCCGGCCGGACTCAATCGGCCTGTACAGCAGCGTGACGCGCTTACGGTCAATCTCCGCATGTGGAGCCACCAGCCGGGCCAGCACGGATGAAAGGATGTGCCCGCGCGGTGCACCGGTCATTGTCCAGGAAACAGAGTGGCCCGAGTCGTGCCGATAACCATCCCAGTCCGCCTGGTGGGCGGAAGGGCCAACGTCGCCCCAACCCAGATCAACAGGCGTGCCCTGATAGTGGGCTTCGTCAATGAGACGTGCGGCCACCGGATCGTAGGCAATCCGTACGACCTCGCACAGCTCCTGCGCAGCCAGCGGGACGCAGGCACCGGCACCCGTAGATTCCAGGCGTTCAGTCAGCCCGGGCAGCCTGGACGCCAGATCACGGGCGATTTCCTCAGCCGTGCGCCGCTTGCCACCGGAACGGGCAGCGGCACTGAACGTCAACGCCACCCAGGCACGAATCGTGGCCGATCCCTGCGGGTAGGTTTCCAAAGCCTCACGCAACATGGCCTTGGCAATCTCCGGTGCGTCCTCATGAATGTTTGACTCGACTTCCCGGCGCAGGCGCGCCCCGGAATCCGGGGCAGTTTCCACTGTCACGGACGCGGCCACCACTGCCGGCTCATTGGACAAGCCAGCTAGCCATCCACCCCAATTCGCCACCCAGGCGTCCACTTGCTCAGGATCGACCAGGGACGCCCCATCAGGCTGCGTGCCAAAGACAACGGTGTAGTGGGCCGTTGACGGCAGATGAATCAAGGCAAAAGGCCGGCCATAGGAGTCATTGAACTCATACAGTTTCGAGCCAGCCGAGATGCCCGGCAGCTGGAACTCGCCCCACGGTGTCAGCCCGAGCGGGCCGGAACGGTAGAGGTTGGTCTTGCGCCGTCGAGTGGAGCTGAACGCTAAACGGCCAAAGAGACGTTCGCCCACTGACTTGTTGTGCTTGTCATTGATGGACACGACAGCCAGAGCCAGGCCCAGCACAACCAGCGCCATCAACCCAGCAAGCCAACCTCCGATGAAGAAGCAAATCACAGTGACAATCAGGCCTAGGAACAGGCCAGCTGTGGCCAATCCTCCTAAGGTCCCGATTCCTGCCTTACGTGGCCGTCGCCAATTCCCGTAGGTCGGTTCACTGTACGTGTTTTCGATAGCCGCCATGTCAGGCACCCCCTGTTGATTCTTCGCTCATCTGTTTGGCCGCCCCTGCGGCGGCCTGACCTGCCTGAACACCTGCGGCAACGGCAATGCCAGCAGGCCCGGCCGCAGCTGCGCCACCGCCTGCAGCTGCGCCACCGCCTGCAGCCGCACCCCCACCAGCTGCGGCAGTTCCACCGCCAGCTGAGCCGGCCGAAGAAGCCTCAGCGCCCGATGCAGCCGGCGCGCTGGCGTTGTTCCCTGGGCCGCCGGACTTCCCGGCCGTTCCCGTGGAACCCGCATCCCCTTGGCTTGCTGTACCAGATGGGTCTTGGCCAGAGGTCTTTTGCGCAGCAGGAGGTGCCGAACTATTGCTGGACTGTCCGCCGCCACCACGTCCCGACATGCCCATATTGACCGCACCGGATGCCAGGCCGGCCACAGCCCCGGCGGCCAGAGCGCCACCGCCGCCGCCCACAGCTGCTCCAACCATGGGGGTAACGAAGCGCATCAAAGCAGGCATGGCGAACAGGGCAACGACCATTAATGCCAGTCCTGTAATCACAGTCACGAGTGCCGAGCCAAATTCCTCGCCGTTGCCGAAGCTTCCGAAAACATTGGTGTCAGTAAGCCGGAAGGCTGTTGCGTAGATGATCGCGGCCGCTGGCTTATAGAGGATGAACGCAATCAACCAGGCGCAGCATTTCTGGAACCAGCCCTTGCCAGCCTCCGTGTTCGTGAATGCGGCCGCTGTGGGAAATATGCCAGTTAGGACGACTAGTAGACCGCCGCGCACGATCATGAGGACGATCTGAATTACAGAGGCAAGAATCGCGATCAAGCCCAGCAGAATGATCATGATCGACCCCAGCGGACCTTGCGCTGTGATCAGCAGCATGTGCGTTATGTTCTCGTTGAATGACTTTCCCGTGGAGTTCTCAATAATCCACACGGAGAACTGGTCGGCTGCAACGGTCAATAGCCCGACTGCGCCAACACCTGCACCGGAAACGACGACAAGGGTTGCCAGCGACCGGCCGAGGTCACGCATTGGGGCACCCCTGCGCTCAATGATCATCTTGGCAGCGCCTACAAGCACAGACAGAACGGCCAACGCTGCCGTCCAGAACCAAAGACTGTTTTGCAGAAACATAACTGGGTCGCTGGCATCGCTTCCCCCAGGGGATGCCGTCAGATTGGGGGTGCCGACATTGACCCAGAACGTCCCGAGAGTTTTGACGACATTGCCAGTAGCATCCGCGATAGCTGTTGCCATGTTCTGGGTTGCGTCGTTTGCTCGGTCACTGGCCCAGTCGGTGACCATGCAATCTATGTCCCAGGGTTTGCAGGGCTGCCCATTCTGATCTGCGGGAAGCAAGCTAAACACCAGCCCAGGGAATGAATCCGCTCAGATCGGACAGCTGCTGAACTTGCGACTGACCAGCGGGGGGAACAACCCATTTCCAATCGCCGTTCTGCCATTGCATGACCACTGAAACCGAACCATTGCTCCCATTGGCGGTTGTAAGGCCATACTCAACCACTGCGCGATTGTCCGAATAATCCACAATCTTGAAACCGCTCACTTGAAACGCCGCCGTTTCAGAGGTTTGCGGGGCTGCTGCCGTTTCCTCTTTAAGCATCTTGTCCCGCTCGGGACCATCAGCAATGAGGTATTTGGCCAGCAAATCGCCGCGCCCGGAACTTCCCAAAGTGATCATGTTAACGCCGGCGTACAGTGCACCGTTCGGGGAATGCGCAAAGCAGGTGCGAACCCCATCGTCTGTTGTCTTTCCAGGCCCGAACCCCTGGGGTGAAGTCGGCACCGCGAACTTTCCAACCAGCTCCCACTTGGTGTTGGAAGGAGGTGTTACTGGCTTGCTTTGGTCACCGTCAGGGAGGCCGCACACGCTCGGCTCGGCGGGAGCATTAGCCGGGCGACCGGTTGTAGCAGGGGCGCTGGTCCCGGCCGGAGTGGCAGTAGTTTCAGCGCCCTTGGGTGTCAGCACAAATATGATTCCCAGGGCAACCAGGAGTGCCACGACTACGGCCGAGATAATGAACTTGGGCTTCGTCAGTGGATTTTGGGCTTCGTTCGTTTCTGCTGGCTCAGTCATGGCTCTACTCCTTAGATGAGTGCGCCTACAAGGGCGGAGGCGACGCTGGCGAGGATGCAGCCGCCGAGAACCCACGACAGGCGTCCTGCGTGCTCGCCGCCTTCACCGCGACGGTTGTTCACCATCATGGTTCCGGCGGTAATGAGGATGCCGACAACAGCGAGGGCAAAGACAATCCAAGCGACCCACTGGAGGATGGTGAGGATTCCCTCGGACCCGGGAGGGGCCGTGCCCGTGCCGGGGTTGGGAACCTCAGCGATTATGACGCCGGACCAGTGCAAAGCTTTGGAGAGCAACATGGTTTTCCTACTTTCTAGTTAGCCGGGAATTCGACTGTGGTTGATGATGCAGCAATACGCACTTGCTTAAGTACAGTGCGCAAATCTTTGGAGAGCAGATCAAGGGGCACTTCGTGGCCCAATCGCCAACCCTCAATCCAGGGCACGTGCCACAGGTGCGGCACTCCCCCGCCCACGACCCGGGCGAAATCACGGATTTCTTTAGGAAGCCGGCCCGGGGCATCGGCCACGACGACAAGGCCGGCGAGTTGGATGCCTGGCAATGACCCCGAGGCCCATTCAGTCGCAGCACGTTGGGCTGCCCGCAGGCCGTGAATGTTGGACCGTGCAACCAAGACGACGACTGCGCCGGCAGCGGCATGTGGCCAATGATGCTCGGCAGCACGGGTACTTTTGTCCAGGCGAGCCAGGGAGGATTCCCCTGCTCCACCGTGGACTCCCAGCCACCAGTAGTCCGCAGCTCCGTCCGCGACGCTTCGGCGCGGAAGCCGGTCCACATGATCCGGCTGAGGGACACTGAGTTGGGGTTTTGATGGCCCCGTTGGTAGGAGCATTGACGGCTCATCAGCTACTACGGGTGCTGGATCGTCAACGGGCTCATTGCCGAGACTTATCCAGCGGTTCTTTGAAACTGGCATTTAGTATCCCCCTGTCATCTCCGCAATGATCGTATCTGTAAGCACTTTCACTGAAAGGTAACCTATGTACTCAATGATACTAGATTGTACTGATCTATACTGTATTGTATATCCATGGAATGGGGAAATGTCCTAATGGATAGGAAGTACCTGGACGCACTGTTTGGCGCGTACCCGGAGCGAATGACGGTCACGCAGCTTTCTGAGGCACTGAATCAGTCGAAGCAGACCACCTACAAGTGGTTGCAGACCGGAGTGATCCCGGCCTACCAGATCGAAAAGACCTGGCTGATTTCCCGGGATGAAGTCAGGGACTGGGTATGGGACAACCGAAACTCGCTGCGGCTGGGCAAAGTACCACACCCGAACGCAGACTAGGAAGCAGTGCAATGCAGTTGAGGGGGACATATGCAGAATGCTAAGACCGGACCGGTAGTGATCGTGGCAGCAATTTTTGCTCCGATCTTCTTGGTTCTTTCCATCATCTTGTTTGGCGGCGGAGACAAGGCCGCCGCCAACGTCTGCGCCCCCACAGGCGGCAGTATCAGTGTGGACGAAAGTAAGCTCCCCAAAGTCCCCATAGCCGGCTACCAGGGCGCCCAGCTCAAAAACGCGGCCTTGATCATCAACGCCGGCAAAGCACTGAAACTTTCGGCACGAGGCCAAACCATAGGGGTCATGGTCGCAATGGGAGAATCCAGCCTGCAAGTCCTCGACCGTGGCGACGGCCCCGGCCCTGACTCCCGGGGCCTGTTCCAACAGCGCGACAACGGCGCATGGGGCAGCTACACGGACCGCATGGACCCCACTATCTCGGCCACGAACTTCTTCAAGGCCCTGCAGCAAGTAGACGGCTGGGAAAAGCTTGAACCCACCAAAGCAGCCAACCGTGTCCAGCGCAACGCGGACCCCTACCACTATCAGAGCTACTGGCCAGCAGCTGTAGCAGTTGTAGCCGCCCTAGGCGACGTCCCGGCCACGGATGGTAGTGGGGAAAGTTCCTGTGGAATTCCCGGCGAATCTGGCAAGGGCGACGACCTGCCCTGGCCCAATTCCCCCATCTATCAGCCCAGCCCCCTTGGGATGTATAACCGCGAATGCGTTGACTTCGCGCTCTGGCGCGTCAACCAGCAATTGGGCAGCACCAGCGCCCCGTACAAGGTCGTCAACGGCACGTTCCGACCCGACGGTGTTCTGCTCGGCTCGGCCGTCACCTGGAAAGACGGATGGGACGTGAAGGGCTGGCCCACCGGCAAGACACCCCGCGTCGGTGCCGTCGTCTGGTACGCACCGGGAGCCGGCGGCGCAGACGCCACCTTCGGTCACGTGGCCGTCGTGAAAGCGGTCAACGGCGACGGAAGCTATGTGGAAGAGGGCTACAACGGAAACCTTCCCCCCAACGACCACACCTATTACACGCGCACAGTCCAGAACAGCGTCCCTAGCGCTTTCCTGTACATGCCTGGCAGCAAGTAAGCGGAGAAACCATGAAAAAACGATCCCTGACAGTCCTGGCGGCAGCCCTACTGCTCTGCACAGCGTGCGCGCCCGCATCCAACAACGCCCCGGCAGAACAACCAACAACTAGCTCCACGACGGCACCACTCTCACTCAGTGCAGGCGGCAAGGAGCAGGCCCCCGGAGGCACCGCCCCGGCCACCCTGGGCATTGCTTGGGACGATGCCAGCAAGAAAGCCGCCGTGGACACAGCAACGCAGGCCATGACCCTCTACGCGCGCCCCACTGTTTCGGACAAGGAATGGATTCAGGAACTTGGTCAGCTCATGACCTCCCAAGCCGTGGCTGACTACCAGTACGTGGACCCTGCCAACATCCCGGTCAAAAAGATCACCGGGGCAGGCCAGCTGAAAGTCGATGAAAGCAACGGGTTCGGCTGCAACGTCGTCTTCACGACCGATGCCGGCAACTACGACGTGCAGCTGCTGCGAACTGCCGCCGACAAACCCTGGCAGGTCAACCGCTTCACACCCCCAAACGGCACCAAGTAAAGGAATGACGATGGAAACCCAAGCACTTGACTTCCCCAAGATCGACGCCGTTCTGCGGGCCAATGGCACCGGAGAAGTCACAATCAACGGCACATCCCACCCGATCCAGGCAGAAGATGAACCAGGTGTGCTGCGCGAGGCCCTGCGCCTCATTACCGACACAGCCGCCCAGCTCGGACGCCCTGTGAAAGTCTCCACCACCGACCCAGACGGGCAAGGCCAGATTGTTGTCTCCCCCGAGGGAGCCGTGAGCGAAGCCGCCCCCGTAAAGCCGGCCCCCCGCCGGCAAAAAGCCCCCACGGCGGCCCCCTTGATCACATCAGTGCCGGAAGCTGCGCCGGCTCCCGTGGAAGCTGTGCCGGCTCCGCCCGTTACCTTCGCCTCTGCAGTTGACCAGCCCCCGACCTCCACTGCCAGTGCTGAACCGCCGGCCCCTGAGCCAACACGGCGAAGCCTGAAAGACACTTCGTTCCTGGTCAGCGCGCCTGTCCTGGAACCTGCAGCCCGCGGTTGGCGCGGCACCCTCACCAAGCTCGGAATCCGCATGGAACCGTCGCCCGAAGAACTGGCCGAACGTGAGGACATTCGCACCGTAAGCCAGCACTGGCCCGGCCCACGCACCGTTGCCGTTGTCAACCGCAAGGGAGGGGCCAACAAAACACCCACCGTCGTCATGCTCTCGGCCATTCTTGCCCGCTACAGCGGGGCCGCCACCGTCGCTTGGGACAACAACGAGTCCCAAGGCACGTTGGGATGGCGCACAGAACAAGGAGGGCACAGCAACAGCGTCCTGGACCTCATCGACTCATGCCAGACGCTGCTCTCCCCCAGCACCAATGCCGCCGAAATCGCCCGTTTCGTCCACCACCAGACCTCAGACAAGTTCGACGTCCTGCGCTCGGACGAGAACGAGGAAGGCGACCACGAAGTAACCGCCGAGGAAGTGGACATTGCCCACCAGGTAGTCACCCGCTATTACCGGCTCATCGTCATGGATTCCGGCAACACCGCCCGAGCAGCGAACTGGCGGCAGATGATCCACCACACGAACCAGCTCGTGGTGCCGGTAACCGCTATCGAAGACCGCGCCGAGGCTGCACGACTGACGCTGCAGACCCTTGAATCGCGTGGTGGCCACGATGCCGAGCTGGCGCGCAACGCCGTCGTGATTGTCTCTGAATCCACCGACGCCAAACGCAGCATGAGCGGCGACGCTCTCAAACGCGCCAAGGCAGAAGCGCAGCGCATTGCAGACGGGTTCGCCCCTCACGTCCGCGCTGTTGTCCGTATTCCCTACGATCCGGCCCTGGTCAACGGACCCATCCGTTATGACGCACTGCAATCTGCAACACAGCGGGCCTGGCTCGCAGCAGCGGCAGCCGTCGCCAAAGGTTTCTAAGCGACACGCCCCGAATTTGAGTTTTCTTTTACAAAAGCTGAGGCATGATCGAACCATGACACCAATGAAGAAGCGTACCGGGCGGCCCAGCCGTGGCCCGCGCGACAGCTTCAACATCAAGTTGCCGTTGGCAGACAGCGAGAAACTGCGCACCATGGCAGACCTCCAAAAAGTGTCTCTTCAAGACCTCATTGAACCGATGATCAGCAACGCGCTTGCTGACATCGATATCGAATTACTTAAAGGACAGGAGGCGCTGCCTATCGGCCGCCTAGCGTCTTAAATGAGGAAGGCCCACCACTAGGGCGGGCCTTCGTATCAAGTTATATAAGCTCTACACCCCATTGCTTGCCGGCGCCGGGTGAAGGGCTCAGACTTTCACACCCTCTAGGAGGGTCCTTCAGTTATGTCCATAAGCTTACACGTAAGCCCCTCATACACACCAGAAAACACCTTGAACGGTGGTCAGCGTGTCAACCTCACACTTGCCACACCCGCTACACCGGCTGACGAAAAGGTCAACTATCGTCCGTGCCGCGTGAGCAGGAAGCAAGAAAACAACAAGAAGCACATCAAGAACGCCGTCCCCGTTGGATCCATGCGTGCCGCTCACGGCCTCTACCAGGCACTGCCGGAGCTAAGCAGGGACAAACGCCTAGCGGCCCGGACACGGCCATTTCAGCGTCGCCTCATGGGTTTCTTCGAAATGCTGATCACCATGACCGACTACGACACCATGACTGTCCGCGTCCCCTGGGGAGGCCGGGCAAAGGGCTTCAACGAGCCAGACGCCCGCCCCGGACTCGCTGAATGGCTCGGTATTTCCCGCCGCACGGTGGCCAACTATCTGACGCTGCTCCACAAATGGGGCTACCTCGGCACCGTCGCCTCCGGACGCTCGGCCGGATACGTCCGCGAGAAGGACGCCGAGGGCAACGAATTGCCCGTCTATGTCATCTGCATTCCCTCGACATTGGCAGCCGTGCAGGACGCCCCTGAATCAGTGGATGTGGATAAGACTTGCACCCCCACCGCCCCTTTAGGGGTGGAACCTTCCAGCGAAAATAAATTCTTAACCCGTACACGCGCGAAAAACCCTCAAAAAGGCCACGGCTGCGCCGTGAACTACATTGAAGGCGGCGCACGCGCCGCAGTGCCCACCTTCTCCGAAAATCGAACAGTGCCGCACTGGCCAGTTCACGCAACGACAAAGCGCCGAGGACAACGGTGGGCCGCTGCCGCTGAAATCCGTCACCACCACTACGCATTACGTCCGCTGTCCGCAAAGGATCTGGCAAGCGTCCTCAAACCCTGGCTCAAAGCCGGATGGACCGTCTCAGACGTCATGAACGCCATTGACACCCGCCCGGACGGCTCCCGCTGGCCCCACGACGGCGCACCCGTCACCAGGAACACCCAACGCCTCCGCGAATGGCTCCGCACCCGCCTGAATGCCTGGACCATCGACGGACACCCCATGCACTCCCCCGACCGCCGTAAAGCCGCCCAGGATGCCCACAACAAGGTTCTCCAAGACCTTGAACGAACCCGCGTGCTAGAACGCCGCGCTAAACACGCTGCCCAGCTGGACCAAGGAGCCTCCCCCGCTCAAATAGCAGGTATTGCAATGCTTCGCTCACTTTTTTACTCCCCCAGTGGTCACAGTGGCCTCTAAACCAAGATTTGCCGACCGTTTGGCATCACGATTTGTCGTGTTCGCTGAGAAACAGGGTCAGTGGATCGGTTTCGTCTTCGATGGATTGAAGAATGGCAGCGATTGCCTGGTTGAGAGCTTGTGTCATGTCTTCTAGAGGGGCCTGGCGGGGGTGCGCGTTGACCGTGGTGGCCACGATGAGGGGGTGGAAGCTTTGACGAAGTGCGAAGGCCGTGGGCACTTGCGAGCATCCGTTCAAAAAATTGGGCGTATCGGGACTGTTCAGGAGTGTGCCCAAGGATGTTTGAGTCAGGGCCGATAATTTGCACAGCTGCTCCCAAGTTGGATAGAACAGTCCGTTTTCCCACCGGTCCACGCCGGGTTCGCGGGTCCCGCAAGCTTCATCAACCCATGGCCCCACAAATTGTGTCGAGGAAAACATCCGGTCTCGTCCACCACGAGCCTGGGGATCAAAGGCAAGAGTAATTGCAGAAGGACGTAGATCACCGTTCTGCCACTGCGCGAATAGGGCGGGATGTTGGGCGGCTTGGTCCGCAGAATCAACGCCTAAAGTTCGCTTGGTCAGGATAGCCGGCGACAACTGCTGCTGAGCCTTCACACCTGGTTTGGAGGACTTCTTTCGTTTGAAGAACACGGGACAAGCCTGCCATAGTTCACGACGATACCCCCTGATCCAGCGGGTCCTAAGGTGGCCTAGCGTGTAATTCCGTTCCATTACTAACAAGCCACCCCGTGTTAGCCCTGCCCATGACGTGTTCGCCTGTTCTGCTGTGCTGTCCATAACCGGGTCTTGGTAGTAATGGAACAGGATTGAACGCTTAGCCCACGTCGCGGTGCCAGGCAGAGGTCATTCAGGGCGGGAGCCAAGTAGCGGCCGACCACGCCAAAAACGATCCTTATTGACTGGTCTTGGGGTGGCTAAGGGACGGCAGGGTATAAGAATAAGGGCCGGCTATGCGGCGGCCGTTTCCCTGGCACGGACCACCCAACCGCCGCCGTCGCGGTCATGGACGAGTTCAAACGTCACCAGCGGTGACCTTGGGTTACGGCCGATCCGGGCCTGTACCTGCCATATCTCCACATCAATCCTGGCCATTGAACCGCGCGGCATCCGCCGTGCAGATTCCCACCACGCCTGACGCTCATACCAGCGGATCGGCTCCGCACCGACCTGCCAACGCCGGCCCTCAATATCCAACACCAGCGGTACGCCGGCCGCCGACGTCGTTACCAACACTCTTTCCATAAGACCCAACCCTAGAACCTCGCACTGACAACAGGAACAAGCCCGGACAACTCCCCCATGGACCAAGACAACAGCGCCCGGCCCACCCACCAAAGGGCAAGGGTCCTTTTCAGCAATGACGACCATGGACGGCAGGGCGCAGCCACCTCGACAAGGCACAGGAACCTGGCAACGGGGATGTGTTTTCAGGCGCCTGAGGGGATTTACGCTGAGGTACTATCCGTTCTGACACCACATCTACCCAGCGCCGCGCACGCCAGAAACGACACCAAGAAGACCATTGACAAGGAAGACAAAACCCAGAAAAACAAGGAAAATCATTGACCTCTTATACTTCTAATAGTACTATTAGAAGTATAAAGAGAAGCGAAAAGGAGATCGACATGAACGCGGAACAAGCAGCCGTTACGGTGTACACCAAACCGGCCTGCGCGCAGTGCCGCATGACGTATCTGGCGCTGGACAGGAAAGGTATTCGCTATGAGTCCGTGGACGTCACCACCTCCCCTGCCGCGCTGGAATACATCACGGAAGAACTCGGATACTCACAAGCCCCTGTGGTGGTGGTGGACGACGAAAACCACTGGTCGGGCTTCCGACCAGACCTGATCGACCAGGTAGCAGCAGCGCTCGGCGCGACGCGCCACTAACAGTTCTATTAGAAGCAAAAGAGGTAAAACTATGACGGACGCGATGCAGCAAATCACCCGAGCGGAAACCAACCGCCTGGTGTCCACCGAAGCTGGCCAGCTGCCCGACCTCGTCCGCTACGACGTAGCCATTATCACCGCACAGCCGAGCTACACGAATCTCAACCTCTAACACCTCTAATGGTACTGTTAGAAGTGTTAGAGGTACTAACGAAAGAACATTGAAATGACGGTCACCACCCTGTCCGTGGTGGGCAGCGCTTGGGTGGATGCCGTGGCGTATCACGAACTATCCGCACACCAGTCGGGAATGTTCCCTAAATGGCCTCTAATGGTTCTATTAGAACTGTTAGAGGTTTCCAGTAGAGTTTGCTTAACAACGATGGAATGGCGTGGAATTGCTCGATGATTCCACCCCTAACACCACTAATAGAAGTGTTGGAGGTATTTATATGAACGCGCAAATCATTGCCGTATGTAACCAGAAGGGCGGCGTTGGTAAAACCACCGTCACCGCCGGCCTGGCCGAAGTCCTGTCCCACCGCCTGGGCAAGCGGGTGTTGCTGATCGACGTTGACCCTCAGTTCAACGCCACCAGCACCCTAGGGGTCAACGAAGCAGAATTCACCCTGAACGACGTTATGGCCGGGGGAGAGGGTGGCGAGATCATTCCGGGCATCATGGCCGACGCGGCCGTACATGCCGGCTCCGACTGGCAAGCCGACGCCGGCAAGGGCCAAGAATGGCCCACCATGCATCTAGTGTCTTCCGAACGCGCACTGGCTGGCCGGGAGCAAGACCAGATGATGGGCCGCGAACACCGCCTGCGGATCGCCCTTGACGGGGCCACCGAGGGCTATGACGTCATTTTGCTGGATTGCCCGCCGTCGCTGGGCCAGCTCACCATCAACGCGCTGGTGGCCGCTGATGCAGCCCTACTGGTCACGGAGCCTCGCGCCGCATCGGTCGAGGGCTTGGCTGAAATCGTCAAAACCCTGGGCAGTGTCCGACAGCTGTTTAATCCCGGCCTGGCCCTGGCCGGGATCATCGTCAACAAAGTGAACAAGCGGAAAGTGGATCAGGCGTATTGGATTGGGAGGCTGGAATCCGACTACGGCCCCCAGCTACTCCCGCCCTACCTGCCGGAGCGCGAAGCTTTCGCCAAAGCCAATTCCGCAGCCGTGCCGCTGCGCAACTACGGTCCGGCCGGCCGCGAGCTACTGGACAGCCTGGAAGTAATCGCCCGCACCATCATGAAGGAGCAGTAGGACCATGGCAGAGAACCGACGCCGGGGGAGCGCCCCGGACCCCGACGCATTAGCAGCCCTGGGCACCGCTGCCCCCTCGCGACTGCGCAAGGCAGCCCCCAGTGATGTGGTGAGCGAACTGGCCAGCCAGCCGGCGGCCGCCCCAGTGTCGCCCAAGGCTGTCCATCCGTCCACGGACGAAAGGCCCGCCAAGGTGGCGCCGAAGAAGACAAGCTTCTACCAGCGAGAAGACGACGCGGACCGGATGCGCGCCGCTTACCTGAACACCCAAATGCACACCGGACACCGTTCCCTCAGTGAGTTCATCAATGCCGCTATTGACGAGAAAGTCAGTGCCTTGGAGCAGGCTTACAACAGGGGCAAGGAATGGCCGCCGCTGGCCGCCCGAGAAATTCCCCAGGGAAAACCCCTGGGCAGTTGACCCCGCCAGAAGGATCGGACCATGAGGGACGATCTGGAAACGATGAAGGACCAGGGCCGGAGGGCTGGGACACGTGGACAAGAACCGCCAGCTCCGGGAACGGCAGGGGAAAGGGAAGCGCTATGAGTGAGATGAACGATGAACGCGGTGTGTGGGTGTGCGCAGTAGGCCCATCGCACAGTCCTGATCATCCCGAAGGGACGAGCGATGGGTTAGGGACCTGCACCGGCTGCGGCAACGATCTCTGGGTTGGATACCCCGTGAACGGCGTCCAGGACGATAAGACGCAATGACATACCTAGGGAGAGAAACCGTCAGCATGGAAATTGTGATGACGAAAGTACCGCTGGACCGGGCCCGATCGAGTACGGTAGCGCTTGGCTAAGCGCTGACGCCGCCACGGATCACCTCAAGAGCACGAGAGCAAGCGATGAAGATTGAACGGGCACGCTTGCGGGACACGCCGGCCTTGGCTTGGACTGCCGCACAGGCTTTCGCCGCCGAATCCGGCAAGACCGGTATTCAATGCCGTGCCCGTGGTCTCTACCTGATGCACCTGTACTCCCTTGGCCTGCTGGCCTGGGGTGGCCGGCTGTGGCATTGGGAGAGGAAAGCGATCATCGCCATCGAGCGCAAGAAACCGCCGACCCGGTTGAAGTGGCTAGCACCCGCAGGATTCTGCGCCGTCGCGGCCATTGCACTGTCGGGGTGGATCCCCACGGTGGACAGGGTTGGCCTGCAGGCCCTTCTGGGGATCATAAAGGCCGGCGGGGCAGTGGGGATCGGCGTCCTTCTCCTCATGCTGCCGGCCGTCGTCCCAGCACTTGGGGAGATGCACCCACGCCGGTCCGCCCGGAATGCTGATGCCATCCGGCAATGGAGACGGACCCTGCTCGGTCGGGAGGCCTACAAGGTCTCTTACTTGGCAATGTACCCGCAAACCCGCGAAGGCCTGGCCTTCGCCAGGGCGGCTATAGAGCAAGTCGTCCCGGACGGCGCGCCGCTCTACACGGAAGCACGCAGCGAGGCTCACAAAGCCATCTACGCCCGCCGCGGATTCCACCCGCTGGCGGCCGCTGACGGCACGCCCACTATGGCCATGGGCACCCGCTAAACAGGCCGCGGACGCCGCCGCGACGGGCACCCAATGGTGGCGCTACTAACGGCGGGGGAACCTCCAAATTCATGCGGCGAAGCGATGGCCATTTAGTAGTAATCGTAGTAGTATTACTACTACGATTACTACTAAAGGAGAGTCGCCGTGGCCGAACAGTCCGTCAAAGATCGCGTGTACGCCGCCGCCGAGCGCATCAGCGCAGAGAAGAACCCCACGGTCGCCACCGTCCGCGAAGCCGCTGGCGTGTCCAACGCCGACGCCACCCGGTTCCTGAAGGAATGGCGGACCGAGCGCGACAGCGCCGGCTCCAAGATCGCCGCCACCCCTGCCACCATCACCGAACAGGCTTTGCGCCTCGCCGGCACAGTCTGGGCGGAGGCAGTCCACACCGCGACGGCCGAGCATGCCATCATCGAGAAAGCCTGGCGGGACGAGAAGGCCCACAAGGACCGCGAAATTAATGAACTCGCCACCGACCTCGACACCGCCGCCCGCACCCACCAGGAAACCGTCAAGGAATTAAAAACCCAGGCCGAGGAGAGCGACCAGGCAGCACGTGATAACGCGGCCGCGGCAGCTGAGGCGCGAGAGCAGCTCACCCTTGCTGCGAGGTTGCACGCGGAAGCCACGGCAGAGCTCAAAAGCCAGCTGGCAGAAGCCCGCGCTACCATCACCACGTTGCAAAATACCCAGGATGCGCTCATTGCCAGGATTCAACCGGCCCAAGAGCGAAAGCCTATGCAGCAGGACAGGGGATCAAAGAAGGGCTAGAGCGATGAGTGTTGGTGGTGGATTAGCAAGACGTATGTAGACCGAACGAGGCGGTCAGCCGGCCCGCTTTGTGCGGATCCATCATGATTTCCATGCCCTGGGCGGGTATAGATAGGTCGGATGCACCATGACGTTGGGCTCGTCCAGGGATCTTTTGTTTGAACGCTGGAACAGGATTGAGCCGTTTTGGGTGGAGGGAAGCTGCATTGTGAGATTTCGTAGATATCCTGAGTCGTTGGACCTGAACACAATTTATTAGCGCGCCCGCGCGCAGGAGACGAGATATGACCCCCACGACCAAAGAAGCGCAGCGCACTGAGCTACATAAGACAATTTGGCGCATCGCAAATGACCTCAGAGGGTCGGTCGACGGGTGGGACTTCAAAAGCTATGTGCTCGGCATGCTCTTCTACCGGTTCATCTCGGAAAACCTCACTACGTACATCAACGCCGGCGAACACAAAGCCGGTGACGCTAGTTTCAATTACGCCGTTCTCCCCAACTCGCAGGCAGAGTTCGGCCGCACCGAGACGGTCGTGGAGAAGGGCTTCTACATACTTCCATCTGAGCTGTTCCAGAACGTCCGCAAGCGGGCCCAGAACGATGCGAACCTGAACGAGACCCTGGCCAGGGTCTTCAAGAACATTGAGGGCTCCGCAGTTGGCACTGGTAGCGAAGACGACATTAAGGGCTTGTTCGATGACCTAGACGTCAACAGCTCCAAGCTAGGCAACACCGTTGCCAAACGCAACGAAAAGCTCGTGAAACTTCTGGACGCCATCGGGGACCTGCCGCTGGGCAACTTCTCCAACAACTCCATTGACCTGTTCGGCGACGCCTATGAGTACCTCATGCAGATGTACGCCTCCAGCGCAGGCAAGTCCGGCGGCGAATACTACACGCCGCAGGAAGTCTCTGAACTGCTGGCCCGCATCACCGTGGTCGGCAAGACCCAGGTCAACAAGGTCTATGACCCGGCGGTCGGATCGGGCTCCCTGCTGCTGAAATTCGACAAGATACTCGGCAAGGGCAATGTTCGCCAGGGCTTTTACGGCCAGGAGATCAACCTGACCACGTACAACCTGGCCCGCATCAACATGTTCCTCCACGACGTGAACTACGAGAAGTTCAACCTCGCCCACGGCGACACCCTCACCGATCCCGCACACTGGGACGACGAGCCGTTCGAAGCAATTGTTTCTAACCCGCCGTACTCGATCAAGTGGGATGGCGACGCGAACCCGCTGTTGATCAACGACCCAAGGTTCGCCCCTGCTGGGGTCCTTGCGCCGAAGTCCAAAGCAGACCTCGCCTTCACAATGCACATCCTGTCCTGGCTGGCCGTCAACGGCACCGCCGCTATCGTCGAATTCCCAGGTGTCCTCTACCGTGGGGGTGCGGAAGCCAAGATCCGCAAGTACCTGATCGACAACAACTACGTCGACGCCGTCATCCAGTTGCCGCCAGATTTGTTCTTTGGCACCACGATCGCGACCTGCATCGTCGTGCTCAAGAAATCCAAGACCGATAACGCTGTGTTGTTCATCGACGCCTCGGCCGAGTTCACCCGCAACGGGAACAAGAACAAACTCACCAAAACACACCAGCAAGCCATTCTCGAGGCCTTCACAGACCGCCAGGACGCAGAACACTTCGCCAAACTCGTGTCGAACGAAGATATCAGCGGGAACGCTTACAACATCGCCGTAACCTCATACGTCGAAGCCGAAGACACCCGCGAAGTCATCGACATCAGCGTGCTCAATGAAGAAATCGCCAGCATCGTCACGCGGCAACAGGAACTGAGGATCTCGATCGACGAGATCGTCGCCGATCTGGAAGGTGCGAAATGAGCCGAATTGATGCTCTGATCACCGAACTATGTCCGGATGGCGTCGAGTTTCAGCCTTTGGGGGAGCTCTGCGTCGTGTTCAGCGGCTATGCATTCAAGTCCAAACTATTCAACACAGAGGGGGTTGGGCTTCCGCTCATTCGAATCAGAGACGTAAATACGGGTGTTTCAGGCACTTACTACTCGGGAGAATTTGATAGTCGATTCATCGTTAGCGACGGTGACATTCTGATTGGAATGGACGGCGATTTTCGTGTCACTCGGTGGTCTCACGGAAAAGCGCTCTTGAACCAACGTGTTTGTCGGCTCCAAGACTTCGCAGACACTCTAGAGCCTAAGTTCATGTACTACTACGTCCAAGGTGAACTAGATCGAATTCACCTTGGTATCCAAGCGTCGACTGTCAAGCACTTATCGTCAGGGGACCTAGGCAATTCGCCAATTCCCGTCCCGCCACTTCAAGTACAGCGGGAGATTGTACGGATCTTGGATCAGTTCACCCAGCTCGAAGCGGAGCTCGAAGCGGAGCTGGAAGCCCGCCGCCGCCAATACGAGCACTATGCGGGTGTTCTTCTGGAGAGCGACGAGGATGTTCCTCGAGTCAGGTTCGGCGACGTCGCTACGATCGTTCGAGGTGCATCGCCGCGCCCGATCCAACAATTCATCGCTGACAGTGCTGACGGTGTCCCCTGGATCAAGATCGGGGATGTTCCTGCGCGCGGCAAGTACATCACGGACACGGCACAACGTGTCACACCGGAGGGCGCCGCGAAGTCGCGCCGCGTGCGTCCGGGTGACTTCGTTCTCTCGAATTCGATGAGCTTTGGACGACCATACATCTCCAAGATCGACGGATACATCCATGATGGTTGGCTCGCGATTAGCGCGTTCGAGGAGTCATTTGTTTCCGACTATTTGTATTACTTGCTGCGATCAACTCCTGTGCAGGAAGAATTTTCGCGTCGTGCTGGCGCTGGCACGGTCAAGAACCTCAATGCCGCTATCGTGCGCTCAGTTGAGATTCCCCTCCCGACGAAGGAGAGGCAAAAGCAGGTAGTCGAGCTGCTGGACAAGTTCGATGCGCTCGTGAATGACCTCAGTGTTGGTCTTCCTGCTGAGCTTGCGGCTCGACGGAAGCAGTACGAGTACTACCGTGATTGCTTGTTGACGTTCGAGGAGGCGGCCGCATGAACGAGCAGTATCAACCGACGCACAAAGATGCGGTATTGGCGGCAATTCAGCAACATGGTTTGACAGTCATGCCAACGCCGAAGTTGCCTCCAGTGCTCCTTGAACATGTCCTCCTGAAGGACACAGTCTTCGTCCGGGGGTCGAAGTCGCGTGAGATGGTGTCTATCGTCTTCTCCGGTCACGGAGATATCGAGGGTTTCGAAGTCCCGCCCGGTACATTGCCTGGAGAACTCGCGGACCTGACCGAGGTCACGCAGGTTCCAGACGGGAATCCGCTGTTGGAGTCATTGTCTTCAGCCGATCTTCTGTTGCTTCTCACGGACGTGGTATTTCCGGAGATGACGGCATGAGTGAGGCGACTGGGCGGAAGTATGATCCGATTGCGGTCTCCAATGAGAGCACTGTCGTCTCAGAGTATGTGCCTGATGCGAAGGCTGAAGCCTCATATCAGTCGGAAGCTGACCTTGAGCGCGAGCTGATCAGGCTTCTCCAGTCCCAGGCGTACGAGTACCTACCAATTACCTCCGAGGAACAACTAGTCGCGAATGTGCGTACCCAGTTGGAGGTGTTGAATGGCATTACGTTCTCGGACGTTGAGTGGGAGCAGTTCTTTTCCGAGCGTGTCTCGGGGGCGAATGACGGCATTGTAGAGAAGACGGTGCGCATCCAGGACGATCATGTCCAGCTGCTGAAGCGCGATGACGGGTCGGTCAAGAACATCACGCTGATTGACAAGCAGAATATCCACAACAACCGCCTTCAGGTCATCAATCAATACGAGATCCCACAGGGCGAGGGCGGTGGGACCTACGCAAACCGGTATGACGTGACGGTTCTGGTCAACGGGCTGCCAATGGTCCACGTCGAACTCAAGCGCCGCGGCGTGGATATCCGTGAGGCGTTCAACCAGATCGACCGCTACCAGCGGGATAGCTTCTGGGCAGGCTCTGGCCTGTTCGAGTACGTTCAGTTGTTCGTGATTTCCAACGGCACGTTGACGAAGTACTATTCCAACACCACGCGTCGCCAGCATTTGAGCGAGTCTGCAGGTTCGAAGCGGGTCCGCAAGACCTCCAATTCTTTTGAGTTCACTTCGTGGTGGGCGGATGCGCAGAACAAGCCGATCACCGATCTTTCGGCGTTTGCGAAGACGTTCTTCGCCAAGCACACGCTGCTGAACATCCTGACCAAGTACTGCGTGTTGACTGCCGATAAGATGCTGCTTGCCATGCGCCCGTACCAGATCGTCGGCACAGAGCGGATCTTGCAGAAGATCGAGATCGCCACCAACTATAAGAAGCTAGGCACCATCGGGGCTGGTGGGTATGTGTGGCACACGACCGGGTCAGGCAAGACATTGACGTCGTTCAAGGCGGCCCAGCTGGCCTCGAAACTGCCCTCTGTGGACAAGGTGTTGTTCGTGGTGGACCGCAAGGATCTGGACTACCAGACCATGCGTGAATATGACCGGTTTGAAAAGGGTGCCGCTAACTCGAACACCTCCACCGCCGTCCTGAAGAAGCAGCTGGAGAATCCAAGTGCACGGATCATTATCACCACGATCCAGAAGCTCTCTACCTTCATCGACGCGAACAAGGGCCATGCGATCTACGCCGGCCATGTCGTTCTCATTTTTGACGAGTGTCACCGGTCCCAGTTCGGTGACATGCATACGGCAATCACCAAGGCGTTCAAGCGGTACAACCTGTTTGGGTTCACCGGCACTCCGATCTTCGCAGCCAATTCTGGCAGCGGTGGGAACCCGCAGCTGAGGACTACCGAGCAGGCGTTCGGTGACAAGCTGCATACGTACACGATCGTGGATGCGATTACGGACAAGAATGTGTTGCCGTTCCGCATTGACTACGTGAACACGGTCAAGGTCGGCAACGTAGTCGACAAGCAGGTTTCATCGATCGACACCGAAAAAGCGTTGCTGGCTGACGAGCGGATCTGCAAGATCGTGGAGTACACCCGCGAGCACTTCGACCAGAAGACCAAACGCGCCGAAGGCTACACGCTCGGGGAAAAGCGGGTGCGCGGGTTCAACGCCCTGTTCGCCACTGCGTCGATCAACGCCGCCCGCACCTACTACCAGCACTTCCGGGACCAGCAGAAAGCGCTGGTTCCCGACAAACGGCTGAAAATCGGGCTGATCTACTCCTACGGTGCGAACGACCCTGTGGAAGACGGTGCCTTGGAAGAAGAAGGCTTCGACACCAGCGCGCTAGACACCGACGCCCGCACGTTCCTGGAAACCGCGATCCAGGACTACAACGCCGTTTTCGGCACCTCGTTCGATACCAGCGCCGATAGATTTCAGAACTACTACAAAGACCTGTCCCTCAAGCTCAAGCAGCGCGAGATAGACCTGGTGATCGTGGTCAACATGTTCCTCACCGGATTTGATGCGACCACCTTGAACACCCTGTTCGTAGATAAGAACCTGCGCGCCCACGGTCTGATCCAGGCCTACTCGCGCACCAACCGCATCTTGAACTCCGTGAAGACCTACGGCAACATCGTCTCGTTCCGTGATCTGGAGGAGCAGACCAATGATGCGATCGCACTGTTCGGTAACAAGGATGCCCGTGGGGTCGTGCTGCTCAAGCCATACGGTGAGTACTATAGCGACTACGCCGAGAAAGTGACCGAGCTCTTGGTTGGTTTCCCGTTGGGGTCCCCGATCATCGGCGAGTCAGCACAAAAGGAATTCATTTCTCTGCTCGGTACCATCCTGCGCCTGCAGAACATTCTCACCTCGTTTGATGAATTCACCGGAAACGAAATCCTCAGTGAACGGCAGGGGCAGGACTACCGCAGTGTGTACCTGGACCTGTACGCGGACTTCCGTAAGGGCACGGACGCCGAGAAGGAGCAGATCAACGACGACATTGTCTTCGAGATCGAGCTGATCAAACAGGTCGAGATTAACGTCGATTACATCCTGATGCTCGTCCAGAAATACCGGGCCGAGCACGGTGACGGTGACGACAAGGAAATCCGCGCAGAGATCACCCGCGCGGTGGATGCCAGCCCCACCCTGCGCAACAAGAAGGACCTCATCGAAGACTTCGTCGACTCTCTTTCTGCCGATGGAGAGATTGACCAGGAATGGCGGGCATTCATCGCCGCCAAACGTGAAGCTGAGCTCGAGACCATTATTGAAGAGGAGAACCTCCGGCCGGAGGAAACCCGCGACTTCGTGCAGACCGCCTTCCGGGACGGTCAAATCCACACCACCGGAACAGCCATCACCAAGGTTCTTCCGCCAGTTTCGCGCTTCTCCTCGGACGGCGGCCACGGAGAGAAAAAACAAAACGTCATCACGAAACTCGGTGTGTTCTTCGAGCGTTTTTTTGGTTTGGGATCGAGGGATAGCTAGTTACGACCACTAAAGCCGGACTCCTGTGATCGGAAAGCTGAGGCCTAAGACTTGGACCATGAATACAGCCCACTGTGCCGTCTCAGAAGTGGCAGTAGCCTTTAAGGAGGTGGAACAGGATACGCCTGAAAGGGACAGTGCAGGGGTTGAGGACGTTTTCGGCTACCCGTGATCCACGGCTTACTGCTCATCTGTTTGTCGGGGAGAACCCTGAAGATTTTCGTAGGCTACGATCTGTCTATGGATACTGACAACTCCGAAGGCGGCCGCGGAGCCGCCGCCGATGGGGACGCTGGCAACGATGCCGATGATCCTTCCACGCGCTCGGAAGGGTTTGTCGATCTCCGTCTGAGTGGCGGAAGGTTCGAGCGGCTCGGATTCCCGGTGAACGGGCTTATCGAATTGGAGCGCCTCGAAGCTCTCATCGAAACGGTAGCGAAGGCTCTCTGGAAGAGAGCCAACCCAGATAGGGCTCGTGTCCCTAAGAATTTCACGTCGTCCTTCGATCTGAGACTGGTCCGGGTGAAACCCGGCAGCGTAATCCCAGTTCTTGAGCGATCCGAAAAGGACCAGGGGCTATTGGGTGCTGACTTCGCGGATTACTTCGACTTGAGTATGGAAGTCATCGAGGAAGCTTTCGCTGGCATCGTCAACAATCTGGTTCTCCCCGAAAACTTCCCCGATGAAGCTGCGGCTGCAATGGCTCGATTCGGCTCTTCGTTTCAAGAAGACGAGCTAGCCATCTTCCGAAGCGGGGCCGCAGATCCTATTGTGTACTCCTCATCCATCCGGAAAAACTTTTTCGGAAGCGTGCGAAACAGTCTGGTTGTGCAGGACGGATCAAGAGTCGGGCGAGTCAGTGCTCTGGACGTAGATGAACAAACATTTACATTCGCGCCGACCAATTCCACAAAGGTCCCGGGGGTCTATCAGGATCCTCAGCTGTGGGCCGATCTACATGAGGTTCTCAGGCAAGAATCTGATAACTGCTGGGTTCGACTCCAGGGAACCTTCAGGATCAGACCCGACTCATCAATCCATTCCGTCGCCGACGTAGCTTCAGTAGAGGTGTTCGATGTTCCGGACACCGAATGGGGACGCCGACTATTAGAACTGGCGGACCTCCAGGACGGCTGGATTGAAGAAGGCGAGGCTGTAGCCACACCGAGTCTTGAATTTGCGCGAGATGTCCTAAAAACCCTTGAGGCCAAGTATCTACGTCCGGGCATCTTCCCGACTCCCGCCGGAGGAGTTCAGCTTGAATGGAGCGCCGACGGGAGTCGCTATGTGATTGCAGTCAGTTCAGAAGCTGAGCTCGAAACACGGCGCTCGAACCGACAGACCCGGTCCCGAGTCGAAGGGAACCCGGAGGATATGGAAGCCTTAGTCAAAATTATTGAGGAGTGGGTATCTTGACGGTCAACCCCGTCCCGCAACGGATTTGGCCCCGGCCTCCCTCTGGTGCGCAGCAGCTGACGAACCAAGACGAACTATTGCTACGGCAGGTTCATCCCCGCTACGTAGATGGCCAAGAGATAACGGAGCAAGCGTTTCATCCTGGATCCTCAAGCCTGCAATGTTCCTGCAGCCGCGAAAGTTTCCAGACTCCTCAGGGCGCCTACGACCACCACACAGGAAAGCTCAACCTTCAGTCCGCCGGCACTTGCGCTGTCTCGGTTAGTGAAGTCGTGGCAGCCGGCAGCCGAGCCGTAGACGACTCGGCCATTCAAACGTTCGTACCACCCACACCCGGGCACACGTACATCGACTTTGACGGGCTTACCAAGAGCGAGCGTAGTTTCCTTCGTGACGATCTGGCCGATGCGGCTACGACTAGGGGATTCATCTACAAGCCCTGAAATCTGACGGAGGTTATGCCCCAGCCACCTGTCACAAGTCCACAAATAGCCGCTGGCAGGGAAAACAGACTCCAACGTGTCACAGAAATGTTCCCCCGTGACTCCTTACGGCACAATAAGATCCGTTTTCTGCAGCGACCCCTGGGAGAGCGGAATGGCAAAATGTGATATCTGAAGTTGTTTGAAGGTGTTCGCGATCCGCCGATACCGCGATATCTGAAGCCACGGACGTAGTTGACTTCAGATATTCACTATTATCTGAAGTTGGAGCATGGACTGTCTCGGGAGTACTTGGGTCCCACCCAAGTAAGCACTGCCCCTTTCAGGCGTATCCTGTTCCACCCCCTTTAACGACCGTCACTGAACATCGTTCCCGTCGAGTGCGGCCCGGGCTCGATCGGTGTCATGGAGGTTAGCGGCGTACTTCTCCTGGTTCTCGATCTGACGACGGTAGTAGTCCTGTGCGCCCTGCTTCGTAATCCTCAATGCCGTCCCGATCGCCTCCCATGTCGCGCCGGCCTCGCGGGCCGCTTGCATGACGTACCAGCGTCGACCAATAAGGAGGTTGACGGCGGCTGCATTTGCGGCAAGCGCCTCGATTGCATCCACCTCAGGGATTTGGTCGAGAGCAGATTGTGCCACCTCCGCATCGCCGCCCCGGTCGACAACTCTCTGCCACATTTGTCGCGATTCATGTGCGTCCCACGCTTTGATGTATTCGCTAACGTCGGGCGGGAGGCGGTGTGTGTCGTCGTTTTCCATACGTCCAGTCAACTTGACGAGAAAATGCGCGTCAAGGCCTCTTGACGTTCTTTTTTGAGACGGACCAAAAACGATCGTTTGTCGACGCATAATTGTGAACCGCAAAAACTGCCTCCAAAGGTAGTCACAAACCAAGTACGAAACATGTATGCTCGTTCCAAGACCTTGACACGGTTTCTGACCCACAAGGAGGAGATCAACATGGAACGGCCAGAAAGCCTGGACGGCGTGGAGGAACCACGCATGGTCCCTGAGGGCGTCTCTCTTGGATACGCACGCGTGTCCACTCGCGATCAGTCCTTAGAGAGCCAGCGTCAGCAACTCACGGACGCAGGTTGCTATGACGTGTACGCCGATCACGGGAAATCAGGGGCGACGATGACACGCCCCGAGCTGGACGCCTGCCTGCGTGCCCTGCAGCCCGGGAACACACTAGTGGTCACCAAACTGGACCGCCTTGGCAGGACCGTGCGTGGCTTGGTGGAATTGCTGGACACCTTGAAGGACCGCAAAATCGCCTTCCGTTCGTTGAGCGAAGGCATCGACACCACCACCATGCAGGGCCGGATGATGTTTAGCATCATCGCCGCAGTGGCCGAGATGGAGCGCGAGCTCATTCGTGAACGCACCATGGCAGGGTTGGCCGTGGCGGCTGGCAAGGGTGGCCGGCCACCGAGGTTGCAGCCTCATGATGTGCGCGAGGCACGCAGGCTGAGGGAACGCGAGGAATGGTCCCTTGACAGGATTGCTGCCAAATTCAAGGTCAGTCGATCCACTATTATTCGTGCGCTGCGCCAAGACGGCTTAGCAGGCGATGGATACGCTGGTACCAAACCAGCTAACTCAACCCGGGAGTCTACCGATGGCCAGAGCACGCAAAACCCAGATTCAGGGCCAAATATCTCTTGATGATTTTCTCTTTCCAGAACCAGAGGAGGTTCGCAATGAACACATACGGCAAGTTCGCGCAGGACACGTGGAAGATGTTGGCCCCGCGCCAGTACGAGCTGATAGTGAACCCGGAGGAATGGTTTACCAACCTGGGGAAGGAAGCGGAGAACGCGGTGGGGGACCTGTCGGTGAAAATCGCGGGAAAGGACCTGCAGGGGGAGAGCTACCTGGAGAAGGTAGGTCGGTTGAACGCGGCGAAAACGCAGGCCGAGGAAATCGTGAGAGTAGAGATGCTGACGCCGCAGGCCGAGGAACTGACGGAGGACGAGGACCAGGAGCCGAGCGAGATGAGCCTTCACCTCCAGTTCGTGAAGGAAATGAGAGAACTGCAACAGCAGGCGACAGAAGAACTGGACCAGTTGGACAGGGACAGCCACCTGAATCAGTAGCCGCACCGGCGCGGTTCATTCCCGCAGGCCAGGATGCCCTGGCGCCTTCAGGAGCGAGGGCACGCTTCCAGGCAAACCTTGATGCCCTACGTACCTTGCGAGCACTGCAAGCAGACGAGCGGGCGGCCACCGGAGGGGAGAAGGAAATTCTTGCCCGGTGGGGAAGCTGGGGAGCTTCGGGTGTCGCGGAGGTCTTTGATGAAAACCGGGCTGAGTTCGCTGCTGACAGGGCCGAGTTGCGCGAATTACTCACCGAGGATGAATACCGCGCAGCCAACCGCACGGTCATCAATGCCCACTACACAGACCCGGCACTGGCCACCGAAATATGGCAAACGCTGCAAAGTCTGGGCTACGAGGGCGGGAACGTCCTGGAACCGGGCTCTGGGGCGGGCACCTTCATTGGCTTGGCCCCACAAGGTACCACCATGACCGGCGTAGAGCTGGACCCAGTCACCGCAGGCATATCTCAGGCTCTCTACCCAGAAGCCACCATCCGCTCCGAGTCCTTCGCAGATTCGCAATTCGGAAGTGGACGCTTCGACGCAGCCGTAGGCAACGTGCCTTTTGGCAGGAACATCCTGCACGATACGACCCACAACCAGGGCCGACACTCGATGCACAACCACTTCATCATTAAATCTTTGGACCTCACCCGGCCAGGCGGGATGGTCGCAGTCATTTCCTCAGCCTTTACCCTCGATGCACAGAACCCCGCAGCACGCCGAGAAATCTACGAAAATGCGGACCTTTTGGGTGCGGTACGCCTGCCCAACGGCGCTCACCGGAGGTCAGCCGGCACTGATGCCCTGACTGACGTACTTGTCTTTCGCCGCCGTCTGCCCGGGGAGGAACCAGGAAACGCGGCGTGGATTACGTCGCATCCGGTATCCACAGCATCCGGGGTCGATGCACGCATCAATGACTACTTCACCCAGAACCCGGATAAGGTGCTGGGAGAAATTGAAGTAGGCAACGGTATGTACGGCACCGCCACAGTGAACGTACGCACCAAGGACTTGCAAGCAGTCCCAGCACAGCTGCACGAGCAGTTGCAGGAGATTGCGACAACGGCCGTAAACGCCGGGCGGGGTTTCGGCCAAGACCAGCGCTCCCCCGAGGTGCGGGCCGCCGCGAGCCTGCCGCTGTCCCCAGCCACCGAGCAGGTAGGACATATTGCGGCCCTTGAGGACGGCACCTTCACCCAAGTGAACCTAGCCAGAGTCACCGAGCAACTGAGCGTCCCGGCCACCCAACAAGCAGAGCTTCGCGCACTACTGGGCTTGCGCGATCGTGCACGCGCCGTGTTGACCTTGGAAGCATCCAACGTCGAGGATACCGACGAGCTGACAACAGCACGGGCGGATCTAGCCGTTAAGTATCAGGAATATGCAGACAAGTACGGTCCCATCAACCGGTTCGGGGAGCGGCGCACCGGACGCGCCGAAGAAAACGGGCAGGAGATCATGGCCCGGACTCAACCCCGTGTCATGGCGACGCTGCGCAAAGACCCCTACGGTCCCTTAGTGACGGCACTTGAATACTTCGATGAGGGAACACAGAAAGCTAGACCCGCAGCGTTACTCAAGGAACGCCAAGTACAGCCACGCAAACCCGTCCTTGGCGTCGACAACCCGGCAGATGCCTTGGCAGTGACCCTGGAGACCACCGGGGAAGTGGATTTGGAGAACATCGCCTCTTTGCTGGGCATCGAACAAGAAGAAGCGCGTGAAGCCCTCGGAGACTTGGTTTATGACATTCCCGGAGAACCGGGTGCCATGGAAACACGGGCCGAATACCTCAGTGGCAATATCCGCGAAAAGCTCGACGCAGCCACCGAAGCGGCTGCCGACGATCCGTCCTATCAACGCAACGTCACGGACCTCCACAATGTGATGCCACGCCCACTAGGTGCAGATGAAATCGAAGCCAAGATCGGTTCGGTATGGATCTCCCCAGACATCCACGCACAGTTCCTACAACAACTGATCAAAGACCCTCGCGCCCATGTGGACCGCGCCAGCGGCGCGAACTGGGATGTAAAAGCCAGCAAACACACCTTTCAGGCCCGTAATGACTGGGGTACCGACCGGATGCCCGCCGGAGACATTTTCAAGAACCTGCTGGAACAGCGCCGCGTCCAGGTCACCGACCCCGACCCAGACAACCCCGAGAGCACCCGGCGCATCGTGAATCCCACAGAAACCACGGCTGCGCAAGAAAAGGCACAGATGATCAAGGACCGGTTCAGCGAATGGGTCTGGGAAGACCCGGCACGCACTGTTGCTTTGACCGATGAATACAACCGCCGCTTCAATTCCCTGGTCCTGCGTGATTACACCATCGAAGGTGAACGACTAACACTGCCTGGGCTGGTGAAGTCTTGGAAACCGCGACCTCACCAGCGCGCCGCGGTCGCCCGCATGATTTCAGAACCCTCCGTAGGACTCTTCCACGAAGTTGGAGCAGGCAAAACTGCCGAGATGGCCATGGGAGCAATGGAACTACGCCGTCTTGGAATGACGAACAAGCCGGCCGTTGTCGTTCCCAACCACATGCTGGACCAGTTCGCCCGGGAATGGCTACAAATCTATCCCCAAGCACGCATCCTGGCCGCGTCGTCGGCCGATTTGAAAGGGGAAAAGCGCCGGGAGTTCGTCGCCCGCGTCGCGGCCAATGACTGGGACGCGGTCATTATGACTCGCACAGCCTTTGAACGCATCGAGCTGTCTCCTGCGTCGGAGCAGGCTTACATGAACCGCGAGACGGAACGCATGCGCCAAGAACTGGCTGCCACCAGTGCCCGGGCAGCTGAACGCGGCGAAAAGTCGATGACGGTCAAGAAGATGGAGGCACGCCTCCAAGCGCGAGAAGAAAAGATGAAGACCAGGCTCGATAGGCCTGTGGACCCAGGTATCACCTTTGAGCAGACGGGCATCGACTACTTAATCGTTGATGAACTACACGACTTCAAGAACCTCGATACACCTTCCAATATCAGCGACGCCGCCATTGATGGCTCTAAGCGAGCCTCGGACCTACACGCGAAGATCGAATACTTACGCGAAACGCACGGCGACCGGGTCGTCACCGGTGCTACGGCAACCCCGATTGCCAACAGTGTCACCGAAATGTACGTGATGATGAGGTACCTGCGTCCGGACCTCTTGGAAAAAGCGGGCATTCACGACTTTGACACTTGGGCAGCAACATTCGGTGAGGTCGTCTCCGAGATGGAAATGTCCGTAGCCGGTGGAGATAACTTCAAGATGAAGGAACGGTTCGCCAAATTCCAGAACGTCCCTGAGCTCTTGAAAATGTTCCACACCTTCGCGGACGTCAAAACCGCCGAAGACCTCCAGCTACCCGTACCAAAAATGGCTGCACGCGACGATGGAAAACGACTCCCGCGGATGGTCACTGTGGAACCCAGCGCAGAGCTGACGGACTACATTGCGGACATCGGGAAACGCGCTGAAGCCGTCCAGCAACGACTGATCGACCCACACGATGACAACATGCTCAAAATATCCAGCGACGGCCGCAAGGCCGCACTCGATATGCGACTCGTTGATCCGACGCTGGAGATGCTGGAAGGAGCCACTAAAACAAGTGCAGCGGCGGACCTCATCACCGGGGTTTATGAGAAAAACAAGGACCGCATCTACCAAGACCCTGCCACCGGCGGAGACCACCCAACCCCTGGAGCCCTGCAAATCGTGTTCTGCGATATGGGCACACCGTCAAAGGGCTGGAATGTGTATGACCAGCTCAGAGACGATCTTGTTAGCCGTGGTGTGCCAGCGGAAAAAGTGCGCTTCATGCACGAGGCCAAAAACGATGCCGAAAAGGGCCGGCTCTTTGCCGCCTGCCGCAGCGGAGAAGTCGCCGTCCTTGTCGGTTCCACACAGAAAATGGGCGTGGGAACCAACATCCAAGACCGGGCAGTGCACCTAGTGGATATGGACGCTCCCTGGCGGCCTGCTGACGTTTCCCAACGCCATGGGCGGGTTATCCGTCAGGGGAACCAAAACCCCGAAGTCGACATATCCCAGGTGGTCACCAAAGGATCGTTCGACACCTTCATGTGGCAGACCTTGGAGCGGAAATCGCGCTTCATTGACCAGATCATGCGCGGCAAACTGGACGTGCGCGAAATCGAGGATGTTGGAGAAAATACACTCTCATACGCGGAGGTCAAGGCTATCTCCAGCGGCAATCCATTGATCCTCGAGAAGTCCAAAGCGGACCAAGAACTTTCGCGTCTGGAGAGACTGAGCCGTGCTTGGAATCGCAATCAGTCGTCTTTGGTGCACCGCAAGGACGGCGCCGAGTCAAGGGGGCGCAAGTTGATTGAGAACCTGCCTAAGTTGCAGGAAGCCGTTGCCCGGACGACCGGCGAACTTGGCGGTGAATCGTTTGCCATGACGATCAACGATTCACGCTACAACAAGCGAACCGAGGCCGCAGAAGCACTAGGTTCTTGGGTAAAGGAAAATACGTCGTTTAGGCCTTCGGCGCATGCAGAACGTGATGCGGGTATTGCCGCCACCATAGCTGGTCACAATGTCCGCGTCATGGAGGGTATGGCAATCCTCGGGGACATCAACTCATCACCGGTTCGATTTCACATTGACCAAGCCCCCGGAGTGTACGTGGAAGTTCGCCGGGACGCCGCGTTGAACCCGAATGTGGGACTGATTACCAGACTGGAAAATCAAGTCATGCGTCTGCCCCAAGCAGTCACAAAACAAGAACAAAAGATCGAGGAAGCACGACAAGAATACAGAGATGCCGCAACCGCGCTGAGAGAACCCTTCAAGCACGAAGACGCCTTAAAATCGACCCGATGGGAAGTTGAGCGCATAGGGCGTGAAATGCGCGGTGAAGATGCTCCGCAACCAACTTTCGACGCCGAACTGGAGGCTCTTCGCAAGAGCCACCGTTCAGATTTCCCATCACCTGCTGGACAGCGTCAGACGACACCAGCGTCAGATTCGATGGCCGGTAATACAGTGCGTTCAACAGGTCCCCAACGGAGCGATGGAATGGATAGATAGAACCATGGAGCATTCATTCGCGGATCGAATCGAACCCGACATTGTCAGGGGAAAGATGGACTCCCCGGCTACCGAAGAGCGGGCTCAATTAGAGGGTTGGCTTGCCTCCGGCGTTCCAGACCCGGATACACCCGCGCGGCGACTGTGCGACCAACAAGACAGACAAAATATTTGATTGGTTGTCTGCACGAGGTTACATAACCAATAAAAAAGTGCCGGCATTAGCCGGCCCTTTTCGCTTGCCATAATCCACGGACGAAGGAGGCTGTGCATGACCGCTGCTCGCCCTGCGTGACCTCTTATCGTGTCGGTGCCGTGGCGGTTGTGTGCAGCCGGTCACCTGGTCCCTGTCGTCCACCTGTGTGCAGGAAAAGACCGAAGGATTAATCTTTTGCTGTGCACTTGTGGACGAGAGGCAACTCATCGTTTCGCGCTACCGTGCCACTATTCAGTCAGCTGTGCCAAGTTCTTCTCGTGCCATCTTCGTAGCCTCGTTTGCCGTGTGCACAGCTCGTTTGGCTTGGTTAACTTCTTGTTGAGCACGCTCGGTTAGCGGATCAGACTCCTGGGCCTTTCTCGTGCGGGTTGTTCGCTTGCGCACGCGCAGCTTCTTTTCTGGCTCAGGGAGGCCAGAGCTGCGCAGCTCCTCGACTGTCCAGCCTGCGCCCAGCGCGGCCTGGAACCGCCGAGCATCTTCGTCTTCGGCCTTACTGAGGGCGTCGCGGGCGTCTGCCACGGCTTGGCGAGACTTCACCAGGGCTCGCACTGAATCCATGCGGTTGGTTAGCCGCTTCTGCAGCTCGGCTTCGATTCTCTGGGCATCTATTTGGGTAGCCATGGCACCCAGTCTAGCGCAGCAGGCATTCGGCCCGCTAGGGCGCTAAAGAGAAGGAGCACGGCGCAGCCGTTCACTCACCGTCTGCGAAGGTGAGTTTTCCCGCATGGAGTCACCAGACGGAGCAAGCTATACACTTATGTGCCATAAGTGGGCTTGCACCTCGACTTCGTGTCGAGGATGCGTCACACTGGAAGTGTGATCCCGGAGAATCCGGGGCGCTGCGCTGGGCATGGAAAGGCGGTAAGGCAATGGCTGAGGAACAGAGTTCCAGCCGTCGTTTGAGCCGTCGTCGCCGTGCGAACATTGACGGTCAAACCCAGTACGTGCGGGTGTCCATGTCGGAACAGGAACGCACCCGCCTCTACGTTCTGGAAGAGCAGACCGGACGAAGCCCATCGGAAATCCTGGTCAGTGCTGCCCTTTACGCCCAGTCTTCTGAATCGTTGGCCGAACGCCGCGCTCTGGCCACTGAGTTCATGGCAGCTCGCCGATACCTGGCGGCCCTGTCCAACAATGTGAACCAGCTCGCCAAGCATGCCAATGCCACCGACGAGTTTCCCGACGAGGCACGGGCCGCACTGCGACGGGTCCGCGACATTGCGGAGCGGATCAACAATCTTGTTGACGGGCTGGCCGGCTAATGATTCCGAACATCACTAAGGGCGACCGCATGGCGGGACTGCTGGTCTACCTGGCAGGCTCGGGCCGCGCCAACGAACACACAGACCCGCACCTTGTGACCGGCTCCGCACCGATCATGGCGTGGCACAATGACGACGAACTGGGACGCGACGCGGCCCTGTCCATTGCACATGAACTGGACCAGGCTAAGAACATCCTGGGCGTTGAGGTAAAGGGTGGACATGTCTGGCATTGTTCGCTTAGTCTGCGCGCTGAGGAAGGTGACCTTACCGACCAGAAGTGGGCGGAGATTGCCAACGATTTCATGGACGACATGGGGTTCACTGAGGCAAGCGGCAAAGCGCCTGTGTCGTGGGTGGCCATTCGTCACGGCCACAGCAAGGCCGGCAATGACCACATTCATATTGCTGCTTCCATGGTGCGCGAGGACGGCACCAAATGGAGCAGCCACCTTGACTTCAAAAGGGCACAGGACACAGCACGGTCACTGGAAAAGAAGTATGGCCTAGAAGAACTTTCTCCCGTCTACGCCATGCGAGGCCTGCGCCCGGGCGAACGTGAAGCGGCCGAACGCCGAGGGGCACCAGAACCAGAACGCAGGTCCCTGGCCCGAAAGGTCCGCGCCTGCGCCACGGCGGCACAGGATGAAGCCGAGTTTGTCCGCCGGTTTCGCCACACGGGTGCCATGATCAAACCGCGTTACGCAGCCGGCCGCGACGACGTAGTTGTTGGCTACTCAGTGGCCGAACGTCCCCCCAAGGGGGTTCGTCCCGTCTGGTACGGCGGGGGACACCTTGCCAAGGACTTGACGCTGCCACGACTGCGCAGCGATTGGAACGACAGCCCACAACTTGCGACGAAGGCCGTGGCTGAATGGGGAGCCGCCGCACGTGGCCGGCGTCCGGTCAGTGTCGGGCGGGAGGTCAGCGAACCAGACCCGCAAATGTGGGAGCGGTATAGCGACGAAGTTGCGCAGCTGCGCGAGAGCCTGCGCAACGTTCCGCTGGACGATCACGCGACCTGGGCGCACGTCGCACGGGAGACGTCCGGTGCGTTTGCAGCCTGGTCAACGGCCACCGAGGCTACGCCCGGGCCGCTGGCAGCTGCGGCCGATGAACTCTCCAAGACGGCGCAGCTGCGCCGCTACCCTGTGCGTCCGATCAAGAGTGTTGGACCGTCCGCACGCGGTGCCTCCATGATCCTTATGACGGCGACCATGGGCGGCCAGGGCACAGCGGCGCAGGCCATCATGTTGCGGCAGTTGCTGAACGTTTCCAAGGCCGTCCACGACATGCACAAAGCCTCCAACGACCTGCGCCGCGCACGCCAGATCAGCGAACTGGTGAAGACACAACTCAGTCAGGTGGCAGCCACACTTCCGAGCATTACTGTTCCATCGCCGGCCATTGACAGCGAAGCAGCAGAGGCCGTCAGCATGAGTGCCGCCGGGGAAGTGCCGGCACGTGTGGCTGGCTCCGTAGTGCCACCTAAATACGAACAAGCACGTACCCCCGTAACCACCCGTGGCGGGACCACCCGCCCGGACATTGAGAGATAGCAGCAGGAGGCCAGACCATGAGTGAATCTGACGGTATTGAGGAAGCTATCGAAGGAATGTCCCGCGTCGGGATGACCGTTGCCGGCCGACTTGGCGAACAGCTGGCCAGGGCGCGTGAAACGGCCCTGCGGCGCGCTCAGGCGGCCGAGGAACAGCAAGGGCGTGAACTGCAAGCACGGTTCGATGCTGAACGGGCAGCAGCCCGCGCCCAGCTCGCCCCAGTCATGGACAACCGGTGGTGGGACAACGCCAGCACCAAAGACATTGAACGCGCCCACGAGACAGCCACAGCGTGGAAGGACCACGACCCGACCGCCCGCAACGCCGCCGACACGATCCGGGACCAGGTGCAGCGCAGGTACGGCATGGACGTGACCGAGTTATCCACCCCAACGGCAAGCATCGAGCGAACCGGTTCACAAGACAGTGCGCTGCCGTCAGAACTGGACCAGGCACGCGAATGGTTCAGCCAGAATGACCCCGAGTACTACAAGCAATGGAACCAATCCCACCAGTACGCGGACACCATGGAAGCCAGCCGCAGCGATGAAACTGGACTCATTAGCCGATGGAAGGCCCAGGCCGACCAGCAGCGAGGATCAGGCCGCGAAGAGACCACACAGGCAGCATTGCTCCTGGCAGAAGCAAACAGAGAAGACCTTCACCGCCAGAAGACAACAGCGGAGGAAAACAAGGCAGCCGGACCGGATGCCGGTGCAGGGAAGGATGCAGGCAGCCGAGATGCGAACATGCCGTTGACCGCTGCCGAAGCACGAACACGCATTGACGAACTGGACGTGCAAGCTGAGCGCAACCTAATCAACGCTGACATTCTTGAAGATGCTGATTTGCCAGGGCAAGCAGAATCTCTCAGAGCAGAGGCAGCAGAGCTGGTCAGCGAAAAGTTAAAGATTGCAGAGAGCGCCGGAATCACTGAGGAATACAACGGAACGTCGGAGTCCGAGCGTCATGAGCAAGACCAGTCCCCCGGGTTGCGAGAAGAAGCCGGCGTCAAATACGACTCGGCCGAGCGGCGTGAGGGACTCGCCGCGAGCCTGGATGCTGTTGCCGACAAGGAAGCCGTGCAAGCACGACTGAGTGCTGACCAGGACCAAGGAACACCACCCAGCGCAGCAGTGGCCAAAGCGTTGGGGAAGGCACCAAAAGCACGGAAGTCACGTGGAGTCCCCGGCCTAGCGAAGATCCTGCAAAAGGGCATGAGTCGCTAGCCTGGCGACTCTCCTCGCACGAAAGAGGGTCAGCACCACATGGTGCTGACCCTCTTTCGTGCGAGGCTTCTCAATGTGAGAATCCCTTTCTGCGGCTATCGCTCGTGCTACCAAAGTATGGAAGCCGTCATAGCCAAAAGTCCTTGAACGGGTTTGCATGGTCTAGGGGAACCCAGCACGCAAAACTAGGGCTAATCGGAGGCCTGTCCAGGCTCCATCGGAGGGACGGCCAGAAATTCTTCCGCCGGCAGGTTGACGTACCCCCACAGGTCTTCCGACACCCTGAAAAGACGTGCGCCAATCTCGTCAAGCTCGTCCACTCCACGCAAGGTAATCTCCCAATGCGGCTGCGGGCCGGACGCTACGGGCCTCCCTTTTCTCCGGTGACGGAAGGCCGTTTTGCCCCCAAACATAATCTCTAACACGCTCGCGTGGAGTATCTTGTTGCGTTGCTCTAGTGCAGCTTTCGCTTCCGTGAGCATTGCCAGAATTTCCGCCCTGTCCTCGACTCTGACTGCATCTGAGTCAGTCGCCAGTTTCCTTGCAAGCTGGATCATTGATGACGCGCTCATATTTGCAACCACCGCATGACCGACCTCAGGGTCGAGGTGGTTAATCAGTGACGCACACAAATCCGCAAGGTTTTCTTCCACGGATGCGGCCCAGAGTGCTATCCGGCCTACAGCGGCTTCCCCCTCAGAGGTCATGCCCACCCAGAGGCGGTGCCCCTGTACTTCTGTGTCGTCTTCCATTCTCGTCAGCCTATGCCTTGAAACAGCGGTTGATGTTCCACGCTCTACGGGTCAGCTAAACGCGCAATCCTGTTCTGCCACTACTCAGATCATTGCCCCAGAGCTGCGTGATCCCTGACGAATGGAACCACCTTGTACTTAAGCATTTGGTAAATTTTTGCCTCTTGCTTCCGGCTGAGTTCATCCTTGTTGCGCTTGTTGAACATGTCGAGGAGAAACTGATAGTCATTCTCGCCGTTGCCGTAGTTCCACTGGTCTGCAGGGAAGGCTCCCTCGTCAAGAAGCCATTTCAGCACCGCACGCGAGAAATATTCAGAGGTAAGAGTAATGCGCTCTCCCGCAAGAATGGACTTGCGAAGAGAGAAAAGGTCGCTGAACACGGTGACCTGAAGGTTTAGGTCTTCTCGGCCGAAGTGATTTACACAATGGCTGCCGATTGGAAAAAGCTCAGAGCCGTTTTTGTGGTTCCTGATAGTGAACATCTTGACCAAGTTTTGCTGACCACAGACGCATGCGCCTTCCCCCGTAGGGTGTTCTTCCAGCTCCACAACATTCCACTCAAGAACGGCCCTGAAAAACTCACCGGCCACCGATTCTGACTCCACTACTCGCTTGAGTGTTTCGAAGCTGTCAGATGTCATTCTGTCCCCCCTGCTATCGGCTGTTGATCGGGGTCTGAGGAAGATCGGCACGGAAATTCACGCTAACGACATCCCGGTGTCGATCCTGGCGGGGATAGGGCTTGCGAAAAAGCGAAATGCCCGGCGCAAAGCTGTCGCAGTGTCGGGCAACGATGAGAGCCGCACGTCATCTTTCGTTGGTGACAGGAAGAGGTCACGGAGTGATTGTGCCGGTTTTCTTGCGTTGGCCGCGTTCAACGGCCCGGTAGATGGTGGATCGGCTGATGGAGAATAGTTCTGCCATTTCGGTCATGGTGTATTCCCCGGCGTCGTGCAGTTCGAGGAGGTGAGCTTCCTGCTTCGCGGTGAGCTTGGGTTGCTTCCCTCGGAGTCGGCCGTTGGCCTTGGCGACTTTCATGCCTTCGCGGGTCCGCATGCTGATGAGGTCGGCTTCGAACTCGGCGATCATCGCCAGGACGTTGAACAGTAGTTTGCCCATGGGGTCGGTGGGGTCATGGACGGAGCCGCCGATGCTGAGTTTAATTTCGCGACTGGCGAGGTCGTCTGCAATTTCGTGCGCGTCCCGGACGGACCGGGCCAGGCGGTCAAGCTTGGTAATAACGAAGGTGTCCCCGGCCCGGCACGCGGCGAGGGCTTCACGGAGTCCGGCGCGATTCTTGTTCCTGCCGGTAAAGCCATGATCAACATAGATCCGTTCCGGCTCAACGCCGAGGGATGCCAGAGCATCACGTTGGGCGGTGAGGTCTTGCTCTTCCGTGGACACGCGTCCGTAGCCGACCATGATCTTAGACATGTAGATCAGTGTGTCACATAAGGCCCCGTCACCGGACAGTTCACCGTACACCCTATACGGACACTACATAGCCCACCATTAGCAAAGCAGCAGGTCAGCGGCAGGTGTGTCCGGTGGAGGACCCTCTTGCGGGACGTCTCCAAACGCCCCTCTCTTTCGGGACGTCGGCGGCTCAGTTCACCACCGATGCCAGCGCGCATGCATCGGTGGTTAATTGCCGTCCCGGGAAGGAGCGGCGCGAAGCGTGCCGAGTGCATACAGAACAACGCCCGCAGTGACAAACACATCGGCCAGATTGAAGGTGGCGAACCACCCGGTGTGTAGGTAGTCCACGACACCGCGCCCATCGAGCCGGTCAATGAAGTTGCCGACCGCTCCGCCGAGCATCAGGGTTGCACCCGTTCGGGAGATCCGGCCCATGGAAGGCGCGGAAGATACCGCATACCAGGTCAGCGCGACGATGATCAGTCCGGTGACCGTGATAATGACCCAGGCGGGCAGGTCCGCACCTACACTGAACGCGACCCCGGTGTTGTAGAGCAGTCGGAAATTGATCAACCCCAGGTCGGTCGTTGCACCGTTGGAAAGCACGGCCTCGGCCAAGACCTTGATGCCCAGGTCGGCGGCGACCAGCACGGCAGCGCCTAGGAGCATAGCGGTCCTGACGGTACGCTCGGTTCGGTCCCGGGTCTCGGGGAGTGCTTCTGGTTGGCCGCTCATGTGGCCGGCTCCAGTGACGGCACCTGCTGCGAGTTTTTCAGTGCGGCCTTGCCGCTGATCCGGCCGGCTCGGACGCCGTTGGTGATCACGACGATTTCCGCCAGTTCGTGGATGAGCACCACAGCGGCCAGCCCGAGCACCCCGAAGAGGGCCAGCGGGATCAGCACGGCAATCAGCAGCAGGGACAGGCCCACGTTCTGGAGCATGATGCGCCGGGTATTGCGCGCGTGGTCCAGGACCTGGGGCAGGTGGTGCAGGTCCTCGCCCATCAGGGCAATGTCGGCGGTTTCGATGGCCACGTCGGTGCCCATGGCTCCCATGGCGATGCCCGTGTCGGCGGTGGCCAGTGCGGGAGCGTCGTTGACTCCGTCCCCGACCATCGCGGTGGGCTGCCGGGTTTGGAGGGTGCGGATGATCTCCGCTTTGTCTTCGGGGCGCAGGTCGGCGTGGACTTCGGTGATGCCTGCGGCCTTGGCCAAGGCAGTTGCGGTGATGATGTTGTCCCCGGTGAGCATGGCCGTGGTGTAGCCGGATGCCGTGAGCCTGGCGATGACTTCGCGGGCTTCGGGGCGCAGTTCGTCGCGGACCCCGATGGCGCCGATGACCTTGCCGTCGTCCTCGATGAGCACGGCCGTGGCTCCGGCGTGCTGCATCCGCTCGATGTCCGGGGCCAGTGCTCCGGCATCGATCCATCCTGGACGGCCGAGCCGGACACGCCTGCCATCGAGCCGCCCCTCCAGACCGGCCCCGGGAACCGTGTCCACGTCGGTGACCGATGCACGCTCGGTGGTGGCGGCGAGGATGGCGCGGGCCAGCGGGTGTTCGCTGCGGGATTCCAGGCCCGCCGCCAGGGCAAGCACCCGTTCCCGGGTGGCGGGGGCGGTGGCCACGACCTCGATCACGGAGGGTTTGTTTTGGGTCAGGGTTCCGGTCTTGTCCAGGGCGATGGTGCGGATCTTGCCCAGGGTTTCCAGTGCCCCGCCGCCCTTGATGAGTACCCCGATCCGGCTGGCGGCCCCGACGGATGCCACCACGGTCACGGGAACGGAGATGGCCAACGCGCAGGGCGATGCAGCCACCAAGACAACCAGGGCGCGTTCGAACCACAAGGCCGGTTCCCCGACAATGAAGCCAAAGACGATGATCAGGGCCGCGGCGATCAGAATGCCGGGGACCAGTTTCCTGGCGATGGAGTCGGCCAGTCGCTGGCCCGGGCCCTTGCGCGATTGCTCGGCCTCGACGATGTGCACGATCTTGGCCAGTGAGTTGTTCTCGGCGGTGCTGGTGACTTCCACTTCCAGCGGGCCGGTGCCGTTGATGGACCCGGCGTAGACCTCGGAGCCGGGGCCGACCTCGACGGGAACGGATTCGCCGGTCAGCGCCGAGGTGTCCAGGGAGGTACGTCCGGTCAGGATGCGCCCGTCGGTGGCCAGGCGTTCTCCGGGGCGGACCACCATGCGGTCCCCGGCGACCAGCTCGGAGGGGGACACCGTGGTTTCGATGCCGTTGCGCAGGACCCGGGCCTCGGCCGGAACCAAATCCAGCAGCGCCCGCAGACCACGCCGGGTTTTTGCCAGGGAGTATTCCTCAAGCCCCTCGGAAATCGCATAGAGGAAGGCCAGCATCGCGGCTTCCTCGAACTGGCCCAGGGCCACCGCGCCCACGGCGGCGATCGTCATCAGCGTCCCGACGCCGATCTTTCCCTTGAACAGGCGTCGGAGCGTGGAGGGAACGAACGTCCAGGCCGCAACCAGCAGCGCACCGATTTCCAGCGGAAGCGTCAGCATCCGGGGGCCTCCGGCCAGCGAGGAAATCCATCCCGCCAGCAGCAGCACGCCGGAAACGGCGGCAGCGCGAACCTCAGTTACCTGCCAAAACCCCAGGGCCTCTTCTTCGGTTTCACCGGTTTCGGGGGTGTCATCACTGCATCCGCAGGCGTCACTCATCGGGCGTTCTCCTCTTCAATGATCGGGGTGGTGATGCCGTCGGTGCCGTAGTTCGGGCACAGGCTCACCGCACTACCGGTGGCGGCCAGCAGGATCTCGGCCTGGGCGAGCATATCCATCAACTCCGGGCGAGACAGCGAGTAGTACACGCTGCGGCCCTGGGAACGGCCCTCAACCAGACCGCACTCACGTAGGCAGGCCACGTGCATCGAAGCCGTGGACTGGGGAAGACCCAGTTCGCGGGTGAGGTCGCCGACGCGCACCTCTCCGCCCGCCATCCGCTTGAGGATCTTCAGACGGATCGGGTCGCCAAGGGAACGGAACAAGGCGGCCGCGGGGTCCAGTCCACAAGCGTCCACCGGAGCATTTTGATTGATCAGCATTTACTGATGATATCTCAATTTTCTGATCATTGATTCAATCGCCAAGCCTTAGGGAAGCCCCTACAGTGTTCCCCGCGAAAGGTCATGAACTCTTTTGTGCAGCACACCCCTTGATGGTGGATTTTGAAAATGACAGTCACCGTCAGGGTTCCCCCTACGGCCGAGATATGTTCAGGGCAATGTCGCCTCGTTTAGGTCTCCAGGTCCTTGTCGGGGTTCCTGAAGGGTCGAAGTTGCGTGCCGGTGGAGTCCGTGGCGAAAGAGTATCGGCCCAGCATGTTGATGTGTTCCGAGACCAGCGGCGACAGTCGTTGTACGTCCTCGTCGGCGACGGGGACGCCGCGGTCGCGGAGTTCGGTGAGCGCGGCGTCCAGATAGCGGGTGTTCCACAAGATGACCGCGTTCAGCACCAGACCGAGTGCGCCGAGTTGGTCTTCCTGGCCTTCCCGGTAGGACTGGCGTATCTGCCCCCTCCTGCCATGGAAGATGAGCCTGGCCAGGGCGTGCCGGGATTCCTGCAGCGTTAGCTGCGTATGGATTTGCCGGCGGTAGCCCTCATCAGCATCGATGAAATCCAGCAGATGCTCGGTCTTGGCTATTCTTCCGTACTCCGCCAACGCCTTTCCGAGCAGGGCTGGTGTCCCACCGCCCTGGGTGACCCGCAGGATTTCCGAGGCGCGCACGGTCCCGGCGGTCAGGGATCCGGCAAGGCGGAGCATGTCCGGCCAGTTGGCCGTGATGAGCTCCATGTTGATGCGGTTGCGGCCGGCCACCGCGTTCAGCTTCCCGTAGTCCGCTGTGGTGTCGATGCGCCAGAACCGCTGGTCCGGCAACCCTGCAAGGCGGGGTGAGAACCGGTATCCGAGCAGGGTGAAGAGCCCGAAAACCTGATCCGAGTAGGAGGCTGTGTCGGTGGCGACCATCTCGGGGCGTTGGCCGCCGTCAAGGTCGAGCAGCCCATCGAGAATGTGCAAGGAATCGCGGACCGTCCCCGGAACCACAACGGCACCCAGGCCGGAGACCTGGTCGTTGAGATAGTTCAGCCAGGTCAGGCCTCGGCCTTGACCGAAGTAGCGCGGATTCGCCCCGGCATTGACGGTGGCCACCGGAACCACGAACCGCATTCCGTCGACGGACGCCAGTAACCCGTTACCCCAGCGTTGCGCGAGTCCCAGACCGGACTGGGCCTGGATCAGCCGGGCGTTAGCCGCGCGAAGCGTATCGGCGCGCACATAGTTTTGATCGACGTGGCTCAGGCGTCCCCGAGTCAGTGCTGGGTGGCCGTCCTTGACCACCGGTGTTAGCCCGACGTTGCATGCCTCGGCCACCAGGATGGCGGCGACCGAGACGCTGAGCTGGCCCATCCTCGCGGAGGCCTCCGAGACGTGGCTGAATTCCGAGAGGAACCCCGTCCAGGAATGCACTTCCAGCAGCACATCGGGCAGGTCCACCCGCGGCAGCATCCCGGAGACCAGCCCCCGCAACTGGGTCAGGGACTCCGGTATCGTCTTGGCCTCCAGGGGTGAGAGGTGGACCTTGCCAGCATCATCAATGCGTACCGCAGGATTGTCTTCGATTTGTTCCGCCGCCGAACGATAGCTGATGTCCAGGCGGTGACGAACACCGGCAAGGTGGTCCGTTGGGTCTTCCGGCAGCTGGAGCGCCCTCAAGGTCTCGTTTTTGGTGGCCTTCCACACCGGGTCGGTCAGCAACCGCGCCCGAGGGTCTCCCCAGCGACGCCCGCCCACCACGAAAATGTCCCGGCGCCGCAGCGCCTTGTGGACGGCCACCGTCACCGCCACCGTGTAGGCCTTGCGATCGATCTCCTCCGCAACCGTGACAAGACGCTGCCAAGCCGGCGAGAGCACGGACAGATCAACCTCGGCCGGGTCTTTCTTGCGGCCGTCCAGAACCTCCGGAAGCGCTGTCAGTGCCGCCAACGTTGGCGTCCCGCCCACGGTGGCCCCGAAGGGTGCCGCGGTGGCCAACGCCGGCAGGAACGAGCGCACGGTGGCGAACCGGCGCAGCATCTCGGCCGCGGTGTCAGCCTCGGCACCGTCGGGATTCACCACTTCGTTCACCACCTCCAGCGCGGCGCGTAGCTCGGACAAGGAAACCTGATCGGCCAGCACCGAGGCGGCCTCTGCGCCGGAATACTCCGTGTTGTCCAACACCTCGACCAGCGTTTTCGCGGCCTTCGCCAATTGCAGTGAGGCCTTGGACAAACGGGGCAGGGACTTCAACCGAGCCGCACTGGATTCCCTGGTTGCCTTGCGCAGAACGCGTTCGGTAACAATGGCATCCAGAGCATCACACAAATCATCGGCAACCTCCGACGTCAATGCGCGCACGGCACAAAGCAGTGTCGCACCCCGGCGCTGTCCCGATAGTCCTCGAAGCGATGAGGCCTTGCCCGCCAACCCGTAGCGGGCCAGGGCATTCATCCGGCCCTCGGGGACCATCTCCACATCGATGGACCCGGCACCCAATGCCCGCAAGAGAACCAGCCGCTCCAACTGCCGCAACAACTCCGGCACCGATACCCTCGCCGGTCCGGTTCGCAGCCGCTCCCACGCAGTCAGCCTTGATCCCTCCTCAACGCGGAGCAGGCTTTCCAGTTCCAGAATCAACGCGGGGCCGGCAGCGTCAATCAGCAAGGAATAGAGACGGTCATTTGATCCTGCACGGACCTCTAAAACCAGTCGTGTCAGCGTGGAGAGGCCGGGGAGCAGGACCTTGCGCTCACGCAGCCAGAGCACTGCCCGTTCAAACATACGCACCGGGCCCTCCGACGAAGTCCAGGCCCGGGCCTCCAGGAACAGCCTCAGCTCTTCGTACCTGGCCGGATCGGAGAAATCCGTATACCCGTACGCGGTGGAGATTTCCGCGGCGTGCTCATACCCGGTCTGTCCCCGCTGCGCATACAGCTTGAGCACGGAAGCATCGGCAATGCCCAGCTGTCCGGCCAGGGATTCCACCACCGGCCACGGAACAGCCAATGGATCCGTCAAAAAACGTCCGGCTACCCGCACCGTGATCAGTTGAACAGCAAATCCCAGGCGGTTGTGCATTCCCCGGCGGCGACCAACCACCGACAGGTCGGCGTCGTCCAACCAACAGAAGCGTTCCAGGTCCTCCGCTGGTACCTCGTCGGGGAATCCGCCGAACCCTGCAACCTGCTCATCACTTAGAAAATCGACCGCCATGCCACCCATTCAACAGGCCGCTGACACC
>NZ_JBTNDB010000028.1:0-48095 GCF_054511175.1 Arthrobacter sp. Sr24
AGGAAGAGTAATCCCAGCCAGCAGCGCCGCCACATCCTGTGTAGCGTCACCACCCCGGTCCCCGGGGAACACCTCCCGAATACTCATACAACAACACTAAACCCACCGACACGCAACCGCAATACATACCCGAAAGTAACTTCGAAGAATGTTTCCTGGACACCGACACTTGCCCGTCCCGAGTGCGGCTGACAAGTAGGGCTGACGAGGAGAGCTACGAGTAGAACTGTGAGCAGCGCTGACACGCGCCGAACCGGAACCGGCGCCGACCCACCCGAACGCAAGAACCGCCGTCGTCCATCACAGGACAACAGCGGCTCAAGAGTTAACTGGAGAAGACGGGGCAGCCCGCCCCTCTTTAGTGCTCTCCGCGGACCACTACTTCGCCGGGGACCTCGGGGTTGAAGACGAGGCGGCGGTTGGCGATCTTGTCGGTGAAGAAGCGGTCGTGGCTGACGACCAAAACGGCGCCCGGGAAGTGCAGTAGGGCGCGTTCCATGACCTGTGTGCTGGACATGTCGAGGTGGTTTGTGGGCTCGTCGAGCACCAGAACTGAGGCGCCGGAGAGCAGGCACTGGGCCATGGCGACGCGGGCTCGCTGGCCACCTGAGAGGTTGCCGATGCGTTGTTTGAGGTCAGCTTCGGAGAACTGGAACATTGCCAGGAAGCGGTTGACTGACTTCTTCGTGGCGGTCAGGGCCAGGCTGTCGGGCATGGCGTTGACGGCGTGGGTGACGGTGTCCTCCGGGTCCAGCTCATCCAGAATCTGGTTGTATGAGATGAGCCCGCCGCCCTTGGCCCAGGTGACGTAGCCGGAATCAGCAGGCTCTTCGCCAGTGAGGGCGCGCAGCAGTGTGGACTTTCCCGAGCCGTTGGAGCCCAGAACCACGATCCGGTTGCCGCGGCGAATTTCAAAGCTGAGGTCCTCAAACAGCGTCCGATCGCCGTAGAACTTGGTCAGCGATTCCACCCGGCACAGCACATCTTTGACGTGCAATCCGCTGTAAATCTCGGTGATGATCTTGTCCACAGGACGCGGTGCGCGCGACTTTTTGATCTTGGAAAGCTTAGAATCGAGCCCCTTTGATGCGGCTTTGGAGGCCGCGCGGCGATCGGAGATTCCCTCGGCTTCAAAGGCCAGCAGCTCGGATTCGTGCATGAACTGACTTTCCAGAGACTTGAGGCGGAACTGCTTGGCCACCACATATTCGCCAAAGTTGCCGGGGTATTCGTGCAGGTGGAAGTTTTCAACCTCTACGATGCGCGTAACCACAGCGTCCAGGAACTTCCGATCATGCGAGACGATCAGGGCCGCACCCTTGAAGTTCTTGAACCAGCTTTCCAGCCACTCCACTCCCGCCACGTCAAGGTAGTTAGTGGGCTCATCGAGCAGCAGGACATCGGGCGCTTCGAGCAAAATCTTGGCCAGCGCGGCACGGTTTCGCCAACCCCCGGAGAGCTCATCGATGGCGCAAACGCGGTGAGCCTCGTTGAAGCCGAGCGTGGTCAGAACCTTGTCAATGGAACGCTGGTAATCCCAGCCGTCCAGGCGATCCATGTCGCCGAAAAGTTCGGACTGGCGGTGGATGAGTGTGTCCATCTCGGCCTCAGCAGGATCCGCACCGAGCGCCGCGTCAATCTGCGCGAGTTCAGCCTCAATCTCCTTCACATGGGCAAAAACTTCTTCAAGCACCTCGAGTATGGTTTGGGCACCATTCAGCTCTGAGAACTGCGAGAAGTAACCAATTTTGGTGCCAAGTTCCACGCTCACAGTGCCGGTATCCGGCTCAACCTGGTCCATGACGAGTTTGAGCAGCGTGGACTTTCCGGAACCGTTGCGCCCGATCAGACCCACCCGGTCCCCCGCCTCGAGTTTAAAGAATGCCTCGCGCAGCACCTGGACTTTGTCGAAGCGCACGGAAACATCATTGAGGCGGATCAAGCTCATGGGTGGGGTCCTTATGTTGCGGAAGATTTTCTTGCAGGAGATGGGGCACGGAAAACACCCAAGCCCAGTTTACCGGCAGGTGAGGTTGCCTCGGTGGCGAGTGCCACCGTCGGACGTTCACTAGAGAAGTACGACGGCGGCGCTTCCCCTCCGCGCCCAGCCCCACCGTTTACGGAGAAGGACCCGCCCAAGACTCATGGAACATGAGCTTAGAGTTTCTGGAACAGGCGCTCGTCCGGCCCTAGAACTGGCCTCTTATTCAGAGTAGGGGCGTCAGACGGTACCGTAGTGGGTTGGAGACAGCAGCCGGGTTGTGGGCTGCTAAAGATCGAGCATCGGAAAAGAGAACACATGAGCGCGCCCATTCGCATTGGAGTTGCAGGCTACGGAAACTTGGGTCGCGGAGTCGAGGCAGCTATTGCCAAGAACGCGGATATGGAACTGGTGGGTATTTACACCCGCCGTAATCCGGCGGAGCTGACCCCGCTCAATGCCGGAGCGAAGGTGTTTTCAATGGCTGATCTGGCCAGCCATTCAGATCAGGTTGACGTTCTCATACTCTGCGGCGGATCCAAGTCCGATCTTCCCGAACAGGGCCCCGAGCTGGCTGCACTGTTTAATACAGTGGACAGTTTTGACACCCACGCACGCATCCCCGAGTACTTTGCCAGTGTTGACGCTCCGGCGCTGGCTAACAAGAAGACCGCGCTGATTTCCGCCGGTTGGGATCCGGGTATGTTCTCGATCAACCGGGTTTATGGCGAAGCGCTGCTGCCTGATGGGGACACCTACACGTTCTGGGGCCGCGGGCTGAGCCAAGGACATTCGGACGCCATCCGTCGCGTGGATGGGGTTGCTGGCGGCGTGCAGTACACCTTGCCGTCTGAAGCAGCCATCGAAGAGGTCCGTAGCGGTTCGCGTCCCGAGCTGACTACACGTCAAAAGCACACCCGCGAGTGCTTCGTAGTGCTGGAAGACGGCGCCTCGCAGGATGCTGTTCGCGCCGAAATTGTGGGTATGCCGCACTACTTTGACCAGTACGACACAACGGTGAGCTTCATTACCGCCGAGGAGTTGGCCCGCGATCACTCAGCCATGCCACACGGTGGTTTTGTCATTCGCAGCGGCAACACCACGGACGGCCATGCTCAGGTTATTGAGTACTCGCTCGCGTTGGAAAGCAACCCGGAATTCACCTCCAGCGTGCTGGTGGCCTACGCCCGCGCCGTGCACCGCATGAACGCAGCTGGCCAGTTCGGCGCCATGACCGTGTTCGACGTTGCCCCCGGGCTTCTCTCCCCCAAGTCGGCGGCTGAGCTTCGGGCGGAGCTGCTCTAGTTTTTAGGCTGTACCTGTTTAATGGTCGACGGCGGCGGGTGGGTTGGGCAGCCAACTCACCTGCCGCCGTCGTTCTTGTTTTATTCGGTCTGCGACACAAGGTCAAAGTGGGCATGGCCGGCACAGATCGAGATGATCTTCACGGTGTAACCGTGGAACGAAAGTTCATCCCCAAGCGTCAGATCCTTGAACCTTTCATCCGTTGAGGGCTTGGGTTCCTCGGTCCAGACCATCAGGCTTACCGTCGGTACATCCGTACTTACTTTGGTCCCGACTAGGCCAATCCTCGGAGTGTAAGCGGCTCCAAGTTTAGACACGTGCAAGCCTTGCACCGGGCCCACAGCTGAGGTAGCTACCGTGTAGTCGCCGTTGCCTGTGCATCCTTGATTATTTGTTGACATGGCTGAATCCCCAAACACTGTTGTTGGATCGTCGGCGGGGACAAGGGAGTATCCAGCGAATATGAGGATAGCCGCCAGAGCAGCTGCGGCCTGTACTGCCCGTGTCACCCGTGCCAGCCTTCGTCCGCGTGGAATCGTTATGACACCACATTAACCGCACAATGGGTCACACTCAGCGGCATTTTCTTGGTTTGTCTCAGCCTCACGATATGGTCATGAAATGTCCCAATCAGTGTTGCCCAAAGGGGCAAATACAGTCATTTCAGCGCCGCTCAACGCGGCGCTCAAGATTGAGCTTCGATGGACAGCCCAGTCCGCCACTGATGAGCTCGACTTGTTCATGTTGCTGCTTGATTCCAACGGTCGGGTCACGGGCAACACAGACATCGTCTTCTACAATCAACCTGACTTCTCGGGCGGCAGTGCAAAGTACTTGGGGCCCAATGATACCGGCGCCGGCCATGCCCACACGGCTGAACTGACACTCGGCCGTTTGCCTGATTCGGTGCATACAATCGCCCTAGCCGCAGCGTTGGACTCGGATCGCTCCCAGCTGAGCGCGCTAACATCACTCGAACTGTCTATTACCAACGATTTCGGCACCGTATGCACCATCCAGGGTGAAGGCCTCCGCGTTGAGCGAGTGGTAGTTCTTGCCGAGATTTACCGACGCAATGGAGATTGGAAAGTCCGTTCTGTGTCCCAAGGCTGGGACGGCGGAGTTCCTGACCTTCTCACTCACTACGGCGCTGACGTTGCCGAAAGCGAAGTGGCCGAGAATCCTCAGCCTTCCCCCGTAGTGGAAGCCCACACCGATCCGGTCAAATTCTCTCAACTACAAGATTTAGACCACCGCATCCGTGAGCGGGAGGCCGTTCTCGCCGACTTGGAATCCCGGATCGTTGAGACGCGCGAGATCAACCTCCTACAAGACCTTGGCATCTACGACTTCTCGCATCCGCTGGAAGACGCTCTGCAGTATAAGGACCGGCTGGCAGAACTTCGGATGTCGTTGAAGACATTGGTGAAAGACCGCGCCGTAACAGGTGCCACCAACTGGGCCGTCAACGGGAACCTGGCTAAGGGGTCCCAAATGGTCAAGGAACAGTGCAAGCTGATGCTCAGGGCCTACAACGCTGAGGCAGACAACTGTGTTCGAACAGTTCGAGCGCACTCTTTAGACGCCAACACGGCCCGGTTGGAACGGGCCAAGAATTCGATTGAAAAACTCGGCAAGAGCATGGCTATCCAAATCACTGACGATTACCACCAGCTCCGTTTGGACGAACTCAAGCTGACCTCGGATTACCACGTCAAGGTCGCCAACGAACGAGAAAATCAACGTGCATTGCGAGAGGAAACTCGCGAACAGGAAAAGGTTGAGAAGGAACTTCAAAAGGCTCGTGAAAAGATCGAGCACGAACGCAACAAGTATCAGGCAGCACTAGCCATCGCCATAGAAAGCGGTGAACCGACTGCTATTGCAAACATGCAAAAATTCGTCGAAGATGCTGAAGCGAAGCTCCATGACATTGAAAATCGCCAGGCCAATGTGCGCACCGGCTACGTCTATGTCATCTCCAACTTGGGCGCCTTCGGTGATCGCATTGTTAAGATCGGGATGACTCGTCGATTGGAACCTACGGAACGGATCCGGGAGCTCAGCGGAGCTGGTGTCCCCTTCCTCTACGACATTCACGTCTTGTTCTTCAGTGAAGACGCTTCAGCTTTAGAAGCGGAACTTCACCGAGAGTTCGAGGACCGTCGCGTCAATAGGGTCAATTTGCGGCGCGAATTCTTCTACGCCACTCCAGCAGAAGTTAGAGAAGCGGTAAAACGGTTGGTGGGAGTCACCACACTGGAATTCAAGGAAGAGTCAGAAGCAAGCGAGTTCAGGCTCAGCCTGTCACTGTCGAAGGGGAAATAATGGGATTCAAGAAGAGCACGTCATTCAAGGTGATGCCCGGTGTCCGAGTACGGGTCTCAGCCAATGGTGTTTCAGCGTATGCAGGCCGCACAAAAATTGCAGGAACTTCATCTTCTTCCCGGACTCGGCCGCAGCCTCGACGGGCGCCTGTACGCCAAGCTCCGCAGCCAGCACGGTCTACATCTCAAATTGTGAAACCGGGTGTATTCGCCCCGAAAGAGGAGAAGGCACTATACGCCTACTTCGTTTCTCGAAAGGAAGTTCAGCTGGACCCTGTAGTCATGCTTCAACCCGTCTATGCGCAAGCAGCACACGCATTGCTAGGGATGCAGTTTATGGTGGCGGGACCTATCGATGACTGCATTCGCTCCCTACAGTTTGCCCTGACCGGTCCCGTTCCCCTCGAGCTAAATAACTTCCTTAACAAGTACCTCCCGGACTATCGTTTCGAGCTCGAGATCGCTGGTGGTGTATCTGTTGTTTTCCCCATATCCTCCGACTCAGTGAGCTTGGCAATAGCCGAAGCTTTGCAGAGCCAGAACCGGTTGGATGAGGCCATCAACTGCGTGGAGCAGCTGACGGCCTCCTATCCAGCCTTGTTGAGTTTGGCTGAGCTGTACTCGGAAAAGCAGGACTGGCGAGAGGTAGTCCAACTGACCGACAACATCGAGGTTGGTTCAGAGATTGGCGCCCTTCTTGCCATCATTCGTTCACGAGCTCACCTGCAACTTGGACAACTTACAGCCGCGAAAGAATGCCTCAAACCGCTCACAGCCAGCAAGAAATACTCGGACAATCTGCGGTTCCAAGCACTCGCATTGCGCTCCAGCATCAGCTTGGAAGAAAAAGCATACTCCCGTGCAATTGCTGATTTGGAGAAGATTCTTGCTGAGAATTCCCAAGTTCCAGGTATTCTGCACGCGCTGGAAGCCGTGCACGCTGCGCAGCGCGACTCTGAGCAGGAAAAATTGAGAGCTGCTGAGAACAAAGCTGTAGAAGCCGAACAGGCCCGTGAAGCGAAGAAGGCAGAAACTTTGCGGCTCCGCGAAGAAAAGGCTGCGGAAGTCATCAGAGCGCGTGATGAAAAGGCTGCGGAGACTTTAAAGCTGCGGGAAGAAAAGGCGGCCGCCGCCGCAAGATTGCGGGAGGAGAAAGCAGCCGCAAAACTGGCCTTGCAAAACGTTCCTGTCATGCAAACCGGAATCATCAACCTCATTGATGACTCGGAAGCCGACCACGTACCCCAACCTTCTCAGCCTCAGAGCGAACCCACACCGACCAAGGCGGAAACTCTAGAAGCCGGTTTTTATCCTGACCCAGAAGGAGTGGCCCCTTACCGGTACTGGGATGGCGAATCCTGGACTTCCCGAGTCCGGATGAAGCCCTAGGACTGCGGTTTTGAATTCACCCCGAGCTGGGGTCAACTTGGACTATTAAATGGACCAGTCGCTTCCCTACGACAGCCAGCGACCAGATCCGGGAAGTGTAATTGTCGGCACCCCCAGCCGGGTAACAGCGAAAGCCGAGATGACCGCCGTCGTTCTTGGAAAAGCTCTTTTGCATTCTTGATCCACGTCAAGGCGAGGATGCCCCGTCCACGATGTACTGGTATCACCATCGAGGAACAAGGAAGAGGCCAGCACATCATGCGTACCGCTAAATTTGAGACCGAACCGTTCACCTGCCCGTCGTGCATCACCAAGATTGAAGGCGTGGTGGGCAAGATGGATGGCGTTGAAGAAACCAAGGTCATGTTCAACTCCGGCAAGGTCAAGGTGACCTTCGATGACGCTTTGGTCACCGCCGACGCCATTGCAAAGGCCATTACTGACCTCGGCTACCCCGTCTTGAAGCACAAGGTCGCGGCATAACTGCTTGACTATGGACATGACATCTCATGCTGCGGTCCACGGACACGCCCCACTGGAGGTTCTGGTGGGGCGTGTCCCCATTTTCGACCAGCTGAATCCCGAGGAACTCAAGGACATTGCTGGGCGGGTACGCCTGCGCCGCCATGACCGCAACGAGCAACTGTATGGCGCGGGTGAAAATAACCCGTACTTGATGATCATTCACAGTGGTCATGTGAAGGTCTTTCGGATCACGGAGTCCGGGCATGAACAACTCATCCGGGTGCTCGGTGAAGGAGACTTCCTGGGCGATATGAGCTTCATCAGCGGAGCCCCCACAGACCATTTCGCCACCACCTTGGAAACCGCCGAGATCTGCGCGCTGCACCACGACGATTTGCGAGAGTACCTGCTCCGATTCCCCAGCGTGACGTACAAAATGCTGGAGACCCTCAGCCTCCGTCTAGAAGGAACCGAACGCCAGCTCAGTGTCCTGACAGGCGAGGACGCTGAGCACCGGATCGCCGACTATCTGCTGGAGCTCTCCGACAAAAGCCAATCAGCCACATTGACATTGCCCATCGCTAAGAAGGACATCGCCTCTTTCCTGGGGTTGAGCCCTGAAACTCTCAGCCGGAAGCTGGCTCAGTTCGAGGCTGCTGGTTGGATCAGGCTGCATCCGCGCCGCCGGGTGGAGCTGGTAGATATGCCGGCGCTGCACCGGCTCTAGCACCTGTTCTAGCACCGGCCGCGGGCCTCTCGTCAGGAAAATCGGGCCTCTCGTCAGGAAAATCGATCCGCAGAATTGACCCTGGTCAAGGCGATTTTCTCCCTTCCGGGCAATCCTTGAAGTCAACGGTGAATTTTGGCCCCGTTGACTGAGTTCAAGGAGCATCATGACTGGAACAATGAAAGCCCGGATCGCCGCCGCGACCGGCATCATGTTGATCGCTGCACTGGCATTCCATCTCGCAAAATTCCCCGAATGGCGTGACGGTTTGCTGTTCGTCTCGGCTATTACCGCCGGCGTCCCCACCGCCATCCGCGCCTTCCAAGCACTACGGGTGAAGGCCTTTAGCATTGATCTCTTGGTGTCCATTGCCGTGATCGGCGCACTGGTGATTGGTGAGTTCGTCGAGGCCGCAGTGGTGTCCTTCCTGTTCATCTTCGGTGCCTGGTTGGAGGCCCGCACGTTGGAGAAGACACGGCGTTCGCTGCGGGACCTCGTGGACATGGCCCCGCAAGAGGCGCAGGTCATTCGCGACGGCGTGACGGTCACCATCAGCGTGGACGACGTCCTCGAAGGTGAAACCGTTGTGGTCCAGTCCGGCGGCAAAATCCCGGTGGATGGCACGCTTATCTCCGGTCGCGCTCAGGTCAACGAAGCCACCATTACAGGTGAGCCGGTCCCTGTCCCCAAGAATGTGGGAGACAAGGTCTATTCCGGCACCATTGTGGACAACGGATTCTTCAGCATGATCGCCGAACAGGTGGGTGACGACACCACCTTCGCCCAGATCATTGAACTCGTCGAGGAAGCCCAGGATTCCAAGACCAAGGCCCAACGATTCCTGGACCGGTTCGCGCAAATCTACACCCCAGCCATCGTGGTCTTGGCGGTGCTGGTTCTGATCTTTAGCCGCAACATTGAGTTCGCGCTAACATTTTTGGTCATCGCCTGCCCCGGCGCACTGGTGATCTCCACCCCGGTCTCCATGGTGGCGGGCCTAGGCAACGGCGCCCGCCACGGCGTCCTGGTCAAGGGCGGCGACGCCCTGGAGCGCTTCTCCAAAATCGATACCCTGGTCTTCGACAAGACCGGCACCCTCACGGTGGGACGCCCCGAAGTCACCGAAGTCTTCCCACTAGGAATGTACGACGCCGGTCAGGTGCTTGCGCTGTCTGCCCGCCTTGAGCTGGCTTCCGAACACCCGCTGGGCCGGACCATTCTCGAAGAGGCCAGGCTGCAAGGCCACGAGGTGAGCGTTGCACCCGCCGAGGTGGAAGTCATCAAGGGTGGCGGTATCCGTGGCCAGGTGGACGGCATCACCGTGGCCGTGGGATCGCGCAGGGTCTTGGCCGAGATGGGCGTGGAACTGCCCTCCTCCGCACAGTCCCACGCAGTCTTGCGGGAGCGGAGCGGAAACACAGCAGTATTTGCCGTGCTCGACGGCGAACTGGCTGGCATTATTTCCATCGCTGACCAGATCCGCCCTGAAGCACGCGACGCCATCGCTGCTATGCGCCACCGTGGAATCCGAACGTTTTACATGCTCACTGGCGATAACCGCCACACGGCAGCGCTCGTTGCTGCAGAGCTTGGAATCGATGAGGTCCGTGCAGAGCTACTGCCGGCCGACAAGGTACGGATTGTTCAGGAACTCAAGGATGCCGGGCACCGTGTGGCCATGGTGGGCGATGGCATCAACGACGCCCCGGCCATTGCTACAGCCGATGTTGGCTTGGCCATGGGTGCTGGCACCGATGTGTCGATTCAAACGGCGGATGTGATCTTGATGGGCAACCGCTTTGACCAGTTGGTACACGCCTACTCGCTGTCCAAAGCCACGGTGCGGAACATGTTGCAAAACACCTGGATCGCCCTAGGCACCGTTGTGCTGCTGCTGACCGGCGTGCTGTTGCAGAAGGTATTCATGGCAACGGGAATGCTGGTTCATGAGATTAGCGTGCTGGTGGTCATTCTTAACGCGGTCCGGCTTATTCGGTACCGGGACAAGCGCGCTGCTGCACCCATAACCGAGGCGGCTCATAAAGCTGTGGGGGCCACCGTGGCTGAGCGCGGACCCGTCATGGACAGCAACCGCTAGCCAACGCTCGCGCAGCATTGGCTGGTTTTTCGATCACGCTATCGCACTCAAGTGCGATAGCGTGGCCCGTTTACCAACCATTGCTGCGAGAGCGTTGTTGCTTGGAGGTTACTCCGGCAGGACGTCGACGCAGGCATGTGTGGCATCCTTGCCGATGTCGCCGCAGCCGGTTCAGACGTCGAACAGGCCCCTCACGTCGTCGGCGGTGATCGCGGCGGAGAACATGGCGTCGTCGTCCATGACGGAGGTGAAAAGCTTCGCTTTTTTCTCCTTCAGGGCCATGACCTTCTCCTCGATGGTGTCCTTGGCGACGAGACGGTACACCATGACGTTCTTGGACTGACCGATCCGGTGGGTCCGGTCCACCGCCTGATTCTCGGTGGCCGGATTCCACCATGGATCCAGCAGGAAGACGTAGTCAGCCTCGGTCAGGTTCAGCCCGAACCCACCGGACTTCAGGCTGATCAGGAACACCGGAGCTGTCCCCGATTTGAACTTGTCGATGACTGCACCGCGTTTGGTGGTTTTGCCGTCCAGGTAGGCGTACTCGATCCCGGCCGTGTCCAGACGCTCGCGGGCCTTTCCCAGGAACGAGGTGAATTGGCTGAAAATCAGCGCCCGGTGCCCCTCGGCCACCACATCCTCGAGCTGTTCAAAGAGCACATCGAGCTTGCTGGACGGGGTGCTGGCGTATTTCACATCGACCAGGGATGCGTCCAGGCTGAGCATCCGCAGCGTGGTGAGCGATCTAAAAATGGCGAAGCGGTTCTTGTCCATGTCGCCCAGCAGGCCCATGACCTTTTGGCGCTCGTGCTGCAGGTGCCGCTGGTAGATGGTGCGGTGCCGCGGCGCCAGTTCCAGTTCCAGGACCTGCTCCTGTTTGGGCGGTAGCTCCTTCGCCACCGCGTCCTTGGTGCGGCGCATGATCAGCGGCCGGATACGTCGGCGCAACTGTTTGAGCCGCTCCGCGTTCCCGTCCTTCTCCACTGGTTTGCGGTAGTAGTCGGCAAAGTTGGTTGGTGACGGGAACAGCCCCGGTGAGGTGACGGCGAACAGCGACCACAGTTCCATCAGGTTGTTTTCCATCGGCGTGCCGGTGATGGCCAGCTTGAATTTCACCGGAAATGCGCGCGCCAGCTGGCTGGCCTTGGTGAGGTGGTTCTTCACAAACTGCGCTTCGTCAAGGATCAGCCCGGCCCATTCCTGACTCGCGTAGGCCGCATTGTCCAGCCGGAAGAGGGCGTAGGAGGTAATCACGACGTCGGCCCCGCTCACCAAGGAGGCAGCGTCGCTGCCGCTCTTGCGCAGGGTGTCGGCGACGGCGGTGGTGTTCAGAGTGGGTGCGAAGCGGCGCGCCTCGGCCGCCCAGTTGGATACGACCGAAGTGGGTGCCACCACGAGAAATGGCCTGCTGTTGCCGCCCGGTGAGGTGCCCGAGGGTTTCTTGGCGCCTGCCGTGGATTTGGCATGAGTGATCAGTGCCAGGGTTTGCAAGGTCTTGCCCAGGCCCATGTCATCGGCCAGCACGCCGCCGAGTCCGTTGCTGTAGAGGAAGGCCAGCCAGTTGAAGCCTTCCTGCTGGTACGGGCGAAGTTCGGCGTGGAGCGTGTCCGGCACAGGGACTGCGGCAACTTCCTGCAATTCAAGGAGCCCGCTGACTGACTTTTCCCAGGCTGCAGCTTCTTCGACGCTTGTGGACAGTTCCTTCAGCTCTTCCCACAACCCGGCTTGGTACCGGCTGATGGTCAGCGATTCGCCGGGCTTTTGGAGGCTTTTCGTCTCTTCGATGAGCCTGCGCAGCTGCGCGAACTCGGGCTGGTCCAGGGCAAAGTAGTGGCCGTTGGGCAGCATGAGGTGCTCTTCGTCGGTGGCCAGGGCCAGGAACAGCTCACCGAACGGGATCTCTGTCCCGTCCAGGGCGACCGTGACACCCAAGTCAAACCAGTCGCCGTCGTTGGTGCCCTTGGTGCTGATGCCGATCTGGGGTGTGCCGGTTAGCTCGGTGTACTCGGGGGCCGAGCCTGAGGTGTCCACGCGCACGTGCTCCATGCCAGCCAATATTGGCAGCGCGAGGTTGCTGAAGCGGGCCGCTGCCACGTTCTTCAGGTGGACCGATTCGTTGCTTCCCGGGTGCATGCTGGGTGCGTGCGGGAATGGGTCCCTAGTGGCTTCCGGGAAGTCGACGAGGGCCTGTGTGAGAGAGTCCAGCAAATTGCCTTCAAAGACTGGATTGCGGCTGCCTGTCTCCTCGCCCGTCATAGGGCGCCGGACGGTCTCCTCCCCCATGACGTACTCCCAGTGCCAATGCAGTTCCAACGACGGCGGTGCCCCGGCTTGCGTTTTTTGGGCACCGGCTCTGTTGCTACGGCCGGACTTGGCCGGTGTCTCCGCTGCCACGTGCGTCACGGTCAGGACGAGTTCAGGATCGTGGATCTCGGGCAGGCCGGATAGACCCTGCCCCGGGCGCACATCCATGGTGCTGCGCAGCTTCGGGTAGTAGTTCTCCACAAAGCGTTCCCGGTCGGGCGCAGGAATGTCCACCGGAACCCTGGATGCGACAAGGGTTTCCAGCTGCTCCCCCACGGCGCCCTCGAGCCGAGCGAAGTGCACGGCCCGCTTATTCAGGGGGCCGCCCTTATCTTGGTCCTTGTCCTTGCCCTTGTCTGCATCCCACCAATACAATCCATGCGCAGGCTTCCCCAAGAGGCCGAGCCGCACCGGTTCCAGTGCAACGCCGTCGTTTGCCTTGGCCAGCGGAACCAGGCGGATGCCGCCGTCGGGCATGGCTTGGATGCTTGTGCCGACCGAGGCGGCGTCTTCCCGTGTGATGCTGGAGTTCTTACGGGATGTCACAAATTCCAGGCCTATGCCGGCCGCTTGGTCCAAAAGGTTCCACAGCAGCGGGGAGTTGAACCCGTCAAGGTAGATCCATTTACCGTTGGCGGGCGCCGAGTGGGCGGCCTGGTAGAGCGAGTGGAAGACCCGGATCCATTCGCGGTGGGCGGTGTTGATGCTGTCATCGTATTGCAGGCGGTAAAGAGTGTTCCAGGCTAGATTGCCAACTGTCCATTTGCCCGAAGTGCCCAGCATGACCGGTCGTACGCCGAGGCGGATGTCAGCGGGCAATTTGTTGGTGTCCCGCGGCGCACCCCATGGGTCCTTTTCAACGTCCTCCACGAGTTCAAACTGCAACGCCAGGGGCGTGCGGACTGCCGGGACTGCAGTGGGCTGGCCCCAGCGGACCGGCGGTGCCTGCACGGGAGGGTTGAGGAGGATCTGAAGCTGCTGCTCCCAGACAGCCAGTTTGGGTGGCGCCGCTTTCTTGGCTTTAGGCGCAGCCTTACTTGGCGTGTGGCCGACCGCCGGCGCCCCATCGGCCGCGTCTTCCAACAGGCGGTTGGTGTGCAGAACCAGCGCTGCCACATGCTTGCAGTCCCATCCCACGGGACAGTCGCAGTCGGTGCTTTCAATGGTGATTCCGGACTTGTCTTCGCGGAAATAGACAAGTGTCTCGTATTCGCTGCTCCGGCTGCCTAACACCCGGCCCTGAAGCGACATTTTATTTTCGTCCCACGTAATCCTGCCGACCCGATCGGCGCTCTCATACTCCAGTCCGCGGTGCATCGCGGCTTGGCCGACGAGGTTGCGCAGATGCATGTAGTCGACGTAGGGAATGAGGGAAAGATCCATGCCTTAAGGTTACCCACCGGGAGTGACATTTTGCCGCCTGCAAGGTTGGTGCCCGGGAGTATGGTGGGCGCCATGATGGAGGAACTGATTGGCTCGGACAGCGGCACCTACCGCATTCGCGCGGCCACCGACAGCCACTTTCTGTTGGATCTTGATGGGCGGACGCTGTCCGGGCTCAGAGCCGCGGTTAAGCAGGAGATTCTGGCACTGTCGGGCCATCCGAAGGGAGCTAGCCTCACAACGCAGCAGCGCCCATCCGGAGCGGACGGGCGCTGCTGCGTAACAACATCTCGTGGGGAAAGAGCTGGTTAGAAGCCCTGCGCCAGACGGTAGTAGGCCTGGTTCCAACGAATCTCGCGAGCGAAGCCGCGCTGGGTGGTGTCTTCGTCAATGACCAAAAGCTCGGCTTCGAACATGTCGGCGAAGTCTTGGAAAGCCTCAATACCAACGGCGGTGCTCATGACCGTGTGATGGGCGGCGCCGGCTTCGAGCCAGGCTGCAGCGGAAGTGGCGAAGTTCGGCAACGGCTTCCACACCGCACGTGCAACAGGCAGGTTGGGCAAAGGCTCATCCAGCGGAACTACTTCAACCTTGTTGGCTGTGAGCCGGAAGCGCTCGCGCATGTCTGAAAGTGCCACCACCACACCGGTTCCGGGATCGGCGTCGAACACTAGACGCACGGGATCCTCGCGGCCGCCAATACCCAAAGGATGAACCTCCAGCGACGGTTTGGTGACGGTCAGCGACGGGCACACCTCGAGCATGTGCGCACCAAGGATCTTTTCTTCGCCCGGGACCAAATGGTAGGTGTAATCCTCCATAAGTGAGGCACCACCGGGCAGGCCTTCGCCCATGACCTTCGCGGCACGGATCAGCACGGCGGTCTTCCAGTCACCCTCGGCGCCGAAGCCGTAGCCGTCAGCCATCAGGCGCTGCACGGCCAGACCAGGCAGCTGGCGTAGACCACCAAGATCCTCGAAGTTGGTGGTGAACGCTCCGAACCCACCCTCCTCGAGGAAGCTCCGCAGACCCAGCTCAATCTTGGCACCGTAGCGCAACGAATCATGACGTTCTGCACCGGGATGCAACTCCGGAGCAACGTTGTATAGACGCAGATACTCCGCGACAAGTTCGTCAACGGCGTCTTCAGAGGAAGCATCCACAGCCTCCACCAGCTCGTTGACGGACCAGCTGTTGACCGAGACACCAAAGCGAATCTCAGCCTCTGTCTTGTCGCCCTCCGTCACGGCAACATTGCGCATGTTATCGCCAAAACGGGCCAGCTTCAGGCAGCGGACCTGGGCCACGGCTGCAGCGGCGCGCGTCCATGTGCCAATCTTTTCACGGACCAGCGGGTTGGAAACGTGCCCCACCACAGTCTTGCGGCTGATGCCCATGCGGGACTGCATGTAACCAAATTCCCGATCGCCATGAGCTGCTTGATTCAAGTTCATGAAGTCAAAATCAATCTCGGCCCATGGCAGAGCCTCGTTGGCTTGGGTGTGCAGGTGCAGCAGCGGCTTGTTCAACTCAGTGAGTCCACGAATCCACATTTTGGCTGGCGAGAAGGTATGCATCCAGGCGATCAGCCCAATGACCTTGTCATCAGCGTTGGCGTCAATGGCCGCACGGCGGATCGCCTCCGAATCCTTAAGTACATCCTTGAACACCACCCGCACGGGGATCTCGGTGGATTCCTGCAGGGTCTTGACCACTTCGGCGGACTGTTCGGCCACCTGGCGCAAAGTCTCCTCGCCATAGAGGTTCTGACTTCCAGTCAGGAACCAGACCTCGTATCCGGACAGCGAATTATTCAACTGCACGGAGTTCTTGTTGTTCAACTTCAAAGACATTTTCATTCCTTCGGGCACGCGTTGGAGGTGGTCTTACTGTCCGTAGACGTTCTGGTAACGCTGGTTCAACTTCTCAATGTGTGCGCTATCAATGGGGATCAGCGGGCCTAGTTCACGCGCGAGATGCACCGTACGGGCTACCTCTTCACACATCACGGCAGCCTTGACGGCTGATTTAGCGGTGGCCCCAATGGTGAATGGACCGTGGTTTTTCATGAGCACGGCCGGCGAGCGCGAACCACTGAGCGTCTCGACGATCCCGCGACCAATGGAATCATCACCAATCAGCGCGAACGGGCCGATCGGGATCTCACCACCAAATTCGTCACCCATCATGGTCAGCACGCACGGGATCGATTCCCCCCGCACAGCCCATGCGGTGGCATAGCTCGAGTGCGTGTGCACCACGCCACCCACCTCCGGCTTATGCCGGTAGACGTAGGCGTGCGCAGCTGTATCGGACGACGGCGTCAGTTCAGGATTGCCCCATCCTCCATCCACTGGGGTACCAAAAAGGTCCGTGACCACCATGGATTCAGGCGTCAGCGAATCGTATTCAACCCCCGAAGGCTTGATGACCATGAGGTCTTCACCTGGCACTCTGGCCGAGACATTGCCTGCCGTCCAGACGACGAGTTCGTAACGGACCAGCTCAGCATGCAGAGCGCACACTTCCTCCCGAACAGCAGCGATGCTGGCCAGGAGCTCCGGAGTTACAGCAGGCACGGATGGGCGAGGGCTAGCAGCATTGGCGTTATCTGGTGTCATCGTCATGCCGAGACCTCCGCAGTAACTTTGTGCGCGTCGCGGGCAATTGCCTTGAGCCGGTGCATCACGTCATTGGCACCCCGGCCGAAGTAGTCGTGGAGCAGTCGGTATTCGGCGAACAAGGCATCATAGGCGGCCACGTTTTCCGGAATCGGGGTAACCACCGCACGGTTGATGCTGCCCATCGCGGCCGATGCAACCCTGATGTCCGGGTACAGGCCGGCGGCCACGGCAGCATGGATAGCGGACCCGAGGGCCGGTCCCTGACTGGATCCGATCGTGGACAACGGCAGGTTCAGAACGTCAGCGTAGATCTGCATCAGCAGCTGGTTCTTCATCAGACCACCGGCAACGATGAACTCAGTGACGGGGACACCAGCGGCGTTGAACGTTTCCACGATGACCCGCGCACCAAAGGCTGTGGCTTCTAGTAGTGCGCGGTAGCCATCTTCGGGGAGTGTGGCCAATGTTTGCCCGACGACGACGCCGGAGAGTTCGTGATCTACCAGAACCGAACGGTTGCCACTGTGCCAATCCAAGGCAATCAGGCCGTGCTGACCAATGCTCTGGCGTTCAGCCAATGACGTGAGGTATTCGTGAATGCCCATGCCCCGCTTGGCGGCTTGGGCAACATAGCTCTCCGGCACTGAATTCTTGATGAACCAGCCGAAAATATCGCCAACACCGCTTTGGCCAGCCTCGTAGCCATAGAGGCCAGGAATGATGCCGCCATCAACTACACCGCACATCCCCGGAACTTCCCGGAGTTCTCCGGAGCTCATGACGTGGCAGGTAGAGGTGCCCATAATGGCCACCATCTGACCCGGCTCTACAGCCTTCGCTGCGGGGGCGGTGACGTGCGCATCCACATTTCCAACGGCCACAGGGATGCCTTCTGGCAGACCAGTCCAGCCCGCGGCTTCGGCACTGAGGTACCCGGCCACATCGCCAAGGTTGCCAATTGGATGATCCAACTTGTCCGCAACGAAGCCAGCAAAGCCGGGGTTCAGAGCTGCGAGGAACTCGGGAGAGGGATAATTGCCATCTTGGCGGATGCCCTTGTACCCGGCGGTGCACGCGTTGCGCACGTAGCTACCGGTCAGCTGCCAAACGATCCAGTCTGCAGCTTCCACCCAGTGGTCCATGGCGGCATAAACAGCCGGCGCTTCTTCTAGAAGCTGCAGTCCCTTGGCAAATTCCCATTCCGAGGAGATCAGCCCACCGTAGCGCGGCAGCCAGCTCTCGTTGCGCTCACGCGCCAATTCGTTGATGCGTTCGGCTTGGGGCTGCGCGGCGTGATGGCGCCACAATTTGATGAATGCATGTGGCTCATTGGCCCACTCCGGTAGTTCGCACAGGGGTGTGCCGTCAGTAGTAGTGGGCACCATGGTGCAGGCTGTGAAGTCTGTGCCGATACCCACAACGCGTGCCGGGTCAATACCTGCTTGTGCAACGGCGGCGGGTACGGCCTGTTTGAGAACCTGGCGGTAGTCCTCGGGAACTTGGAGAGCCCAGTCCGGCGGCAGAAGTTCCGTAGATCCTGGAAGTGAGCGCTCCACAACGGCGTGCGGATACTCGACTACTGCGGATGCCAGCTCGGCCCCGTCGCTCACACGCACCACCACTGCACGGCCCGAAAGCGTGCCATAGTCGATGCCGATTACGTAGGATTCCTGCGTCCCCATAATTTCCTCTCAGACGATGCGTTGGAGCCGTCATCTGTGACGGTCGCTACGCAATACTTGTGAGCGCTAACAATTCCACAACTACGGCTCCTCGTCAAGGAGGCCATCCATGGGGTTGACCTAGTTTCCTCGCCACTCGACCATCGAGCAGGTGGCGAAAATTGCCTAAATTCCAGTAATCTCGCCAGCCATTCCTCAATAAGAGTCCACTGATCGTCGCCGCATTTCAAACGTTACGGCCCGGCTTCATGCCTTGACGCGCTCTGCTGTGAACGCTAACAATAGAGCTATGAACCGTTGCGGCGCCAACAACCACTGGAGGGACCTGCACTCAGCAGATTTGCACTCCTGGGGTCCCCGCCGCAGAACCAGACCTCCTGGCCGAAACAGGAGAACCTCCAGCTCGGCGACAGATTATGGGAGGGGCTCGGCGGCCCACGCAGCGACAGGCTCAGCTGCGGGTAAGCGCTACGGGCCTTGGTCCGGTGCTGGCTCGCAACGTCAGGTGCGGCTGAATTCGTACGGAAAACAGCGGATCGTTACCCGATATCCCTTCCAAGATCATCGCAACACAGCGGCGTCCCAGCTCAGCAAAGTCTTGGCGAATAGTTGTCAGCGGGGGGAAATAGAAGCCAGACTCAGGGCTGTCGTCGAACCCAACCAGGGACAAGTCACGGGGCAGGCGGAGATTGCGCTCGTAAGCGGCACGCATCACCCCAAGGGACATCTGATCATTGGCGGCAAAAACAGCAGTGCACTCGCCGGCATCGATCAGCTGCTGCCCAGCCAAGTAACCGGATTCGGCACTCCAATCCCCCACAAAAAGTGTGCCCGGCTCCAGACCGGCATTGGCCAGCGCTGCTTCCCATCCTCGTCGTCGAGCTTGGGCGTCAAGCCAGTTGATGGGGCCCATGATGTGGGCAATGTTCCGGTGACCCTGCTCGATGAGGTGCGCAGTTGCCAGATAGCCGCCCCGTTGCTGATCGACGCCCACGCTTTGTACGCCAGCTGCACCAATATCTCCAATGGCCACCATGGGGACGCCGGGGTGAAGCCGTTCGATGCCCCGGACAATTTCTTCTTGTGGTGCAATGACAACAAGGGCGTCCACTTGCTGAGCCAGAAGGTACTCAACTGTCTCATTGATGGCCTTTTCACTGACTTCGGGCAGGCCCACGGTGTTGACGGCGTATCCGGCCAAATGTGCTGCCTCTTGGATGCCCAGCAGAATATGAGAGGGCCCGAAGTGTTCCATATTGTGAGCCACGACGCCAAAAGTTTCAGAGCGTCGGGTGACCAATTGGCGGGCGGCGGTGTTGCGGCGGTAACCGAGCTCGGCGATGGCTGCTTCCACCACGGTCCGGGTTTTTGCGCTGACATTGGGATGATTATTGATCACACGGGAGACTGTCTGGTGCGAGACACCGGCCTTCGCGGCCACGTCCTCCATGACCGGCGGGCGCTGCCTAGCGGAATCGTTCTGCGTCATTGTTTACCTTTTCTCCGGCAGTTCGTCTCTGCTCGCGGCTCGGCTTTATCCCGAAACGCGCGCCCAGCCACCAACGTCTCACTAGTTCGCTTAGTACAACATAGTTCGCTTGCTACAACCGTAAAACAATCAATGTCATTCTTGCAGAGGAGACCACATGTCTAACAATCCCCACCGGCCGCTTTCTGGAACGCAGTTCACTCTTGAATCCGGAGACTATCGGGCCGTTGTGGCATCGGTTGGCGCCACGCTGCGTTCGCTGACCCATGCGGGCCGCAACCTGGTGATCCCTTTCGACGCGGAGGAGATCCGCCCGGCGTATCGTGGCGCCAATCTTGCCCCGTGGCCCAACCGACTGGCCGACGGCGCCTACAGCTATAACGGTGAGCACCATCAGGTGCCCATTAATGAGGTCGATCGCATGACGGCCCTCCATGGCCTGGTCCTGTGGAATGAGTGGGAACTGCGAGCGCAGACCTCAGACAGCGTCACACTTGGCGCCACGGTAGAGCCGCAGGCCGGCTATCCGCACCGCTTGGATCTTGCGGCGCTTTTTGAGCTCACCGCCGCGGGTCTTAACTGGCGCATCATCGCAACAAACCTTGGGACCGGCACTGCCCCTTATGGCGTTGCCCCGCACCCCTATCTCGTGGCCGGGCCTGGCACCGTGGATACGTGGACGTTGGAACTGCCTGCCGCCCAGATCCTGCAAGTCACTCCGGATCGGCTCTTGCCCACCGAGCTTGCAAATGTTGCCACGCACGACGGCGGCTACTTTGACTTCCAGCACCCCCGCATCTTGGGTGCCACGAAGGTTGATCACGCCTACACTGCATTGTCCCCGGCTACGGAGGGCAGCCTCGCTCGCGGTGGAGCGGATGCGGATGGGGATGGGGTCAGCCAGAGTGAGCCGGAAACTGAGGTACGTCTAGTGGCTGGCGACGGTTCGGGTGTGCTCATGCGCTGGAACCCGCGAACCCTGCCCTGGGTGCAGATACACACGGCAGATACTGCCTTCCCGGAAACGAACAGGATCGGGCTGGCTGTGGAACCAATGACATGTCCGCCGGATGCGTTCAATTCCGGAACCGATCTGATCGCTTTGGGCGCTGGAGAGCAACACGAGGCCAGCTGGGTCATCGCCGCACTGTAGCGAGGGCATTGGCCGCCCAACGCTATGCGCGCGGGGCGCTGTCTGTGTAGCTACCCACGGGTCCGGATGCCTTGGCCCGGGTGGATACGTAGCTACCCGGGCGGCCTCCCTGGGGAGCGCTGGTTGTTACGTAGGAACCTGCTTGTCGAGAGCTCGGCATTTTGACGCTGACGTAGGATCCGCCGCCATTTTGAAGTCCAGAAGCTACACCCTGACCAGCGGAATCACTGTCAGAGAGGAAGTTAACGCGGGACTGGTGACTTGAAAAGTTGTTCATGTGAAACTCCTAGGGTTCGGGTCAGAGGGCGCGCGACATCGCGCCACGTGGTTGATTATGTGGGCAGGACTAGTCGAGCCTCGTGCGACGCTTAGTAAGCGGTAAATGATGAAGCAATGGATAGCCAAGCAGGCTTTGGATGGACCGAATGGGGCTAGATAGACGCGCCCAGCCGGGGTGGGTGCCAGTTATGTAGCGGCCGGGGCCGTTTGACAAGTGGAGCAGACACCCCAGAAGGTTATTTCTGCGACTTGGACTGCGAAGCCGAACATGTCCGACGGCGTCAGGCATGGGCTTTCGCCGATGACGCAGTCAACGTCCTGAACTTGTTTGCAGTTCAGGCAGACGAGGTGGTGGTGGTTATCTCCCACGCGTGCTTCATAGAGTGCCGACGAGCCCGCTGGTTCAATCTTGCGAACCAAACCGGCCGTTACCAGCGCTGCCAGCACACCGTAGACAGCTTGCAAGGATGTCTTCGGTAGCTGCTGGGAGACTGCGGAAAATACTGTGTCCGCATCAAGATGGCCGCGGCCCGATAAAACCTCAAGGACCGCAATCCTGGGTGCCGTCACTTTCAACTGGGCCGACCTGAGTCTCCCTGCCAAAACCTCTTGCTGCGTATCCGTTGCCATGCTTCAACTCTAACAGTTGTTTTGAATGAATCAAAACAACTGTGAGCGGAATCGCAATGGCGCCCCACCCCAGGTATCCAAGGGTGGGGCGCCACAATACGCTGGGCGCGAGCCTAATGAAGGCTAAACCGAGGCCCATCACTAGCGCCGACAGTCGGCTCGTGCGTCAATCCAGTCAGCCGAGCGAGAGCGCGCCCGCCTTCACTGCGGCGACCACTCCGCCGTCGACCAGTAGGTCGGTGCCGGTGATGAAGGATGCATTGGAGCTCAGCAGAAACGACGTTGCTTGGGCTATATCCTCGGGTGTGCCGTAGCGGCCCGTCCCGGAGGCGTCCACCATGGCGCGCATGCCTTGGCCGCTTTCCCCGGCGAGCTCCTGCTGACCCATGGGCGTTGAGATGACGCCGGGGCTGATGCTGTTGACCCGCGCACCGCGGGCGCCCCAGACCAGGCTGGCAGCCTGAACTCGGAGCTGATTGGCACGTTTGGCGACACTGTACGCTGTGCCCGCATCTGCAAAGGAGGGCTCCTTCCAGATGGGCAAGCTAAGCAACTGATCAGTGGGCGTCAGCGCCAGCGCAGATTCCAATTCCGCAGGGAATCGGCCTGCAGCGAAGCTGCCTGCCATGCTGGCAATTACGACGCCGGCCCCTCCCTCAGCGACGACTTCACCGAAGGCGTCAAGCACGTAGGCAACACCCAGTAGATCCACCTTGAGGATTGCATCCGCAGAAGCCTGGGTGGGCGAGAGGCCTGCGGTATGAGCCACCTGGACCACAGTGCCGGCAGCTGCAGCGGCCGCAGCCATAGCGTAGACGGACTCCTTCGAGGACACATCCACCACATGGGTATCCACCACATATCCGTCACCGCGGAGAGTCTCTGCTGTCTTTTCAAGCCCCTCAGCATTGAAGTCGGCAAGCAGCAATTTCTTGCCCGACCCTTGACGCCGGGCGATAACTTGGCCCATTCCACCAACGCCAATGACAACAACAACCTGATCAACCATGATGCTCCCTCGAAGATTTCGAGACACACCGTCTCGTAAATAGAGCATAGAACCTATGCTTGGAAAATGATAGAAGCACAAAGGGGCCGCCCGAGAAGCGAATCCTCGAGGCGGGCCATCCTCGAAGCGGTCCGAGATCTCATCACGGATGTAGGCTATGACGCAATGACTTTCGAAGCCATTGCAGCCATGGCGGGGACCAGCAGACAAACAATCTACCGATGGTGGAAGTCCAAGGCGTCGGTGGTGAGCGAGGCCGTCGTCGAAGGCTTCGTGCAGCTGCCCCGCGTCACCATTCCCACCACCGGCTCACTACGAGATGATTTGAAGGCGTGGATTGCCAGTGGACCCGGGGTATCCGCGACCGCCAGCGCGGATGGGGCACGGACAATCCAGATCATCCGGGGATTGGCTTCAGCTGCATCCGCGGACAGCAACGATGCGGCGCTACTCTACGAACACCTAACGCGACCCACACATCAGTCTCTTGTGGCCCGGCTGGACATGGGGAAGTCCGCCGGTGAGCTACCGCACCGAAGCGATTGTGTCGCTGTGGCCGACGCGCTCTTGGGCACAGTTATTTTCCAGATCCTCACCCCAGCCCGACCGAAGGAACGGTTGTTGGGCGTGGTCGATGCCCTGGTTCCCGCTCCTGAATGACAAACCACTTTCCTTAACGCCAATGCCCGTGTTGTCTTGAGCTCAGCAGGGCTGCAGCTCCACACCACGCCCCAGCGCTGGTAGGTGCTCGCGGGCACGTGCCCTTCCAGTGAAATTTTTTGGAGGAAATCATCTCTCCAATTGTTATTTTCCACTCGAACCACAGGAAAACCCTGGTACCACCTCCTCAGCTCTCCGGCCAGTTGTTGGCGCAGGAATCCTGATCCAGATGTCTTGCCGTGCTGGCACTGGCCACCGGAGTTCTACTCTCTCCCACGCCTGCCACGAGCCGGCACCTTAGTAGTCCTTGGAATGCACTCCCGGACCTTACGCAGTAGCGGTTCACCTGCTGCACTACTCACCTGCTGCATTACAGGGCGCACGGGGCCTTGGCTGAGTAGGATATGTGCCGCGTGGCTGTTTCTGATCGACTCAACCTTGATGGGCGACTTTTTCCATCTGCGGGATTGCTTGCATCGTTCATCGTTACAAGCCACATTCGTGCACCATGAGGCACGGTGGCGGGCTGACTGAAACGTCAGAACTCCCAGCGGAGGAGTCCAAGGCTGGACTCCTCGCTGAGTATGCGGCAAGATACAAAGCCCACTTCGCTCGAAGTGAGAGGAGTAAAGATGTCAACGCGGCTAGGTGTAAGAAAACTTAACTATTACCTTCGTGTGAAGCACGCCACTCTAGCAATCTGAACGCGACCTCATTATGGTTACATCAAGCGCACAATCATCAGCCGCCAAGTAGGAGCTGACCCCATGGCGCTGCTGGCAGTCAACACCTGCCAGCATGAACCGATGTGAAGGGAACGTCATGACAGAAAAAGATTCACTCGCCGAGGATTTCCGATCAGTACCAGTGAGCGACTGGTCCGATTTGGGACAGCAGCTCTGGTCCTATCTCACTGGACGTGGGGCTGTGGTCAACTACAGTTTCATGGATATGACGGTGGAGGTCCCACGGGACATCGGACCTGATGCCCCGAGAGCAACCTGGAAATTCAATGGCACCCTGCGGGTGACCACAAGTGACAATGAAAGCGCCTCTTCCGCAGAATTACAGCAGTAAGCGGTGAACCATGCGTTTTGACATCGATCTTGAATTCTCCACGACTCTGCCCGCAGATGAAGACCATGAAGCCACCGTTGTGGCTGGCAAAATTGAGGCCAGCGGGCGTGAAATTCACGTCCACACGGACAGTGCAGCACTGTTCAGGCTTGGCTCCAGACGTCAATTGCCAGCTTTGCGGACTGTGGCCGAAGCATTGGCAAAACGGGGAATTACCGTGAGAATTTCCGTCCCGGAAGGAACCATTGCCAGCATCGGGGCAGTAGAAGTCTCTGCTGTCCAGAAGATCGTCACCAGATCACCGCATATCAAGCTAGGCAAGGCGAGCACCTGGGCCACCGTGGTCAAGGCGCAAGGGTCTGGACGTGCCAGCGCAAGCCTCATGCCACCATCCACGCCACTTCCGCTATCGCCAACTTTCCAAAGACGGTATCGAATGAAGCCCACTACCACTCATTACGCTAGAGGGGGAGGACGCCCACGCCTCATCTTTGTCCGGGACAGTGAAACATGGAACGGCTTGCCGCCACGCGAATATAACCTCACGTTGGAAACAACGGTCATGGGCAGCGGGGCCGAAGCACACTTCAAATTGCCCGACCTTGCAGCAGTTCACGGGAAAATTATTCATACAGAACAAGACGAGTACGTTTTTGTTCCGCAAGGCGATCACGCTAAAGACTCGGAACCAAGGATCTTGCGAACCGGCGCCAGAATCATCTTGGGACCGTGGCGCCTAGTGTTCTTCCGAGAGGAATACGCAGATCACGGCCGACCATTCGGAGGACGCACAGCAGGCGAGTTTGCACACCTACAACGGCCGCAGTTCGATCCCCGGACGGGAAAGATTGAATACGACGCTATAGGCGGCCTCGGGGATTCTCGCAGACCAAAATAGCAATTACCCAAAGGCTTCAATCGCGCTCTCGGAATACCGCGAGAGACAGCTCGCCAGAAGCCGTTGAGAGGGCTGATGCTCCACAGCATCAGCCCTCTTTTTGTGCCTTCTCTAAGACGCTGAAACGTGCTTGTGGCGGTTCCTAGGCAATCCGCTTCGACGCCGCAACAGTGGCTTATTCGACTCAGGACTTCCCGCGCAGATCAGGCCGAAGTAGCGGACTCCTCATCGGTGCCATCCACTCCTCGCGCCGGGTCCTTTCGTGATACTCCCCCGCCCAAAGATGATGTAGCTATCAGGCCTAGGGTGAGGAATCCCGCGGCAAAGTAGGCGGAGTATTTCGTTCCATTGGAGAACGCGTCACGTGCTGCTTCGGCAACAACCTGATTGGCGGGATCTTCCTGCAGGACGCTTATATAGGCTCCGGAACTTTCCACCACTGCGGTCACAGTTTTTTCCCTCACCGTCTGGGGCAGGTTTTGCTCCTGCAACGAGTTATCCAGCTTCACTGTGGCCGTAGTGAACAGAATTGTTCCCAAGACAGCGATACCCAAGGCGGAGCCTACTTGCCGGGCGGTGCTTTGCGTCCCAGAGGCCTGCCCGCTCTTGAACGGAGAAATATCCTTCAGGACCACTCCGGTGAGCTGTGCTGTTGCAAGCCCAACACCCAAGCCGTAAATGAACAAGAAGGGCACAAACGCTCCCCACGAAGTGTCCGAACTGATCATCACACCCAATAAGGCCACGCCAACGATTTCCAGCCCTATCCCTACCCGCACGATAGTCACCGGCTTGATCTTGTTACCGAAGGCCCCGGCGAATCCGCTCGCCGCGAAGGATCCCGCGGCCAGCGGAAGCAGCAAAAGTCCTGTCTGAAGTGCCGAATATCCTAGGACGTTCTGGAGCCAGATCGGCAGGGACAAAATGATCCCGAACTCACCCATGCTCACGATCATGGCAGCGATATTTCCATTACGGAAGGAAGGGATGGAAAAGAGACTGAAGTCCAGCAGCGTAGCCGCTCCGCGGCGAGCACGCGAACGTCCGTTCTGCACGAAGATGACCCCTGCCAACACGCTGATCGCAAAGGCAACCGGAACTGGCGAAAGCTCAAATGGCCACGTCCAGCCTCCCACGCTGAAGGGGTTATCAACGAGCAACCAGCCATAATTCCGGCCTTCAATGAGCCCAAAAACCAGTGTTGCACAGGTGACTATGGATAGTGCAGCGCCACCAAAATCAATGGCTCTCTTGGAGCCACTATCAGAAGACTCGTCCACGGACAGCAGTAATCCAATGACTATGATGACGCCCAGTGGGATATTGATGCCAAATGCCCAGCGCCACGAGAAGTACGTGGTCAACCAGCCACCCAGCAAGGGACCAACTGCCGACATCCCGCCAATCGTGGAACCCCAAACAGCGAAGGCTAGTGCCCTTTCCTTGCCCCGGAAGGTGGAATTGATAATGGAGAGCGTGGTGGGCAAGACCATGGCGCCACCAATGCCTTGGAGAATACGCGAACCGATCAGCAAATCGCCACTCTGGCTCAATGCGGCCAGAACTGAAGCTGAGGCAAAAATGATGACACCGAGGAGCAACAGTCTGCGTCGGCCGAATCTGTCAGCCAAAACCCCAAAGACCAGTAGCAGCGCCGCGAAGACTAGCGTGTAAGACTCTTGAATCCACTGGACTTGGGTAGAACTGACCCCCAAATCATCAACGATGGCAGGGATGGCGACATTGACAATGGTTGAGTCAACAATAATCAAGGAGACGGCGAGGCTGATAAAAACCAGCCCAAGCCATCTTCTTCTCGAAGTCGTCGGCATGAGTTTCACCCTTCACCAGTACCTAGCTAAATTTATATTGTTGCTATGTTATTACTAGCTAGGCTAACTAATGAAATGATGGGGCTTGATCTTGTTCGGCTCGTGCTCACCGACGTGGCCGCCCCGCCCACAACCCATGCAGTAGGGGCACTGCCGAGACAATCATCAGAACGCTTCCAAGTACACCGTCATCAGCTCTGATCACCGCTCCGGAGATGAGTAACGCAGCAAATACGACGGCGGATACCCCGCCTTGGGCGATTCTGACCAACCGCGCCAGGTGCCGTTCCATGTGAGGGTTGGACACCTGCTGCGAACCATCCTCTAGCCGGGTCAGTAAGGCATCCAGGCGTTTGGGCAAGCGCAAGGTGAGAGACGCGGCGTCGAACGCTTCTTTAGCGACGTCCCTCACCAAGTTGCCTCGCTCATCGCGCAGGAGCTGAGTCGCAAAGGGCTCCACCGAATCCCACAGATTAAATCTTGAATCCAAGGAGCTACACACACCCGAGGTCAAGGACATTGCCCGAATGATGAGCAAGAAGTTCTCCGGCAGCTGGAACGGCAGGGACCGGACCACGTCACCAAACTCGGACGCAAAATCACTGAATTCGCGGGGGTCCACCTCCCTCAACTCCGCGAATCCCATCCCACCAAACCGGGAAAAGAGCTCGGCCATGGCATGCTCAAGTGCAGCAGTATCAGTCGAGGGCACCAGCACACCCACGTCGTCGATCGCCTCAACAAGCCCTTTCCCGTTACGGCCCGCAGCCGCAATCAACAGCTTTCGCAGGCCGCCACGTGTCTGGGCCGAGACCTCCCCCATCATGCCGAAGTCAATGAACGTCACTGTCCACGGGTGCTCTGCAGACGGAGCTGGGTTTGGCGTAATAAAGATGTTTCCGGGGTGCGGATCCGCGTGGAAAAAGCCGTTAGTAAATAACTGCTCAAACATGATCTCCGCGAAGACCGGGGCAACGATGGCGGGATCTATGCCCGCAGCCAAGAGCCGTTGGGAGTCAGTAATCTTGATGGCTGTAACGTCTTCAAGCGTGAGCACTTGGCGTGTCGTGCGCTCCCACGCCACTTGGGGAACCTTTACACGCGCATCGTTGGCGAAGTCCTCGGCAAAGCGTTCTAGATTTACCGCTTCGTTTAGATAGTCGATCTCCTCATAGCTGGTCTTGGCGAACTCTTCCACCAACGCCGGCGCATTGGCCCGGTCCGACACGAGACGAATATGACTAAGCCAGCGACCCACTTTCCGCAGTGCAGCCAGATCAACCGCAACAATTTCTGCAATACCGGGCCGCTGCACCTTCAACACCACAGCGTCCAGTCCAGTCTCGGCAGCATCATCGGAGCGCAGCCGTGCTCGGTGGGCCTGCCCAAGGGACGCGGCGGCGATAGGTTCCGGGTCAACCGACGCAAACAGCGTCTCCAGCGGCGCACCTAGCTCCGACTCGGCCAAAGCCCGGATTGCAGTAAAGGGTACGGGCGGGACCTCATCCTGCAGGCCTTCGAGTTCGGCAGTGATCTCCGGTGGGAGCACATCAAGCCTAGAGGACATGAACTGCCCCACCTTGATCATCAAGCCGCCCAGTTCCACCGCCAGATCATGGAAGTGCCGCGCAAAACGCCGCATCCGCTGGGCCCGATTACGTTCGGCAACCTTGCCCAGCCAGATGCGAGGGAGGAAAAGTTCAAACCACCACGTCACTGCCAAATGCCATGCTGCAAAGCGCAGGATCCGCCGGTAGCGAGCGCGGTGTAGACCCGCGCCGCTGCGCGACTTCGCTTTCTTTTGGTGGACCGATGTCACCTTTGTCAGTCTTGTCAGTCTTGGGCGAGGATCGAGTAGAGCCGGCGTCGCGCTTCTTTGAGGACTTGCACTGCTTCCTCTATCTGCTCAGGTGAGCCGGTACGCCCCACCTGAGCTGCTGCCTGGGCAAGTTCAACTCCGGCCTTGGGGAGGGCAGCGAAGCCACTACCCGTTGCCGGACTGGCGGAGTCCCAAGGTGCCTTCGTCTCAGAACTAGCGACGTCGGCCCGGCCGGATTCAGTCAACGAGTAGATCTTTCGACCATTGGACTCCTCTGCGCTGACCAAGCCTTCATCAGCCAAGAGCTGCAGCGTTGGATAAACGGAACCAGCACTGGGCTTCCAATTGCCGCCGCTGCGTTCCTCAATTTCACGAATGATCTGGTAGCCGTGCATGGGACGCTCGGCCAGCAGAGCCAACACCGCCGAACGCAGCTCTCCCCGGCCAGCTCGGGTTCCGGAGCGCTTTTCAAATTTCGAGCGAAACTCCTCCACGGCCTGCCACATGCCATCAAAGTTGTTACCCATGAAGCCGCCTGCTGGGAATGAATTGTTGTGCATTGTGATCTCCTCAACCAATCGCGAACGATACTTACCGATACCTAACGATATACCCGGTGTTTTAGAAAGGCAATGACTGATGTCCCTTCGCGTAGGCAAGGACGAGCTGGGCTGAAGATGCTTGGCAGCGACTGAATCGCACGTCATCATGACTGCTTGGTGGAGCTAAGGAGATTCGAAGTCCTGGCTTCTTCGACGCGAACCAGGCGCGCTACCAACTGTGCCATAGCCCCAAAGAAGCCATGTGCGATTCAATAAAAACAGGCGTCACACATTACATCGCACTACTTCCCCCAGGAATGACAAGCTGAGCGGTGAGTGTCCCTAGGCCTTAGCTGACTTAGTTAACCAAGCTTCGAAAGATTCCTCCCCCACAGCATGCGCGGGCAGCAGGTTCCCCACAGCATGCGCGGGCAGCAGGTTTTTCTGCCCAAAAAAAGCGCCAAAGGAGCCTGGCAAAGACATGGCTGAGAGGAGCGCCTTGCTCCCAGTAGCCAGCTTCCATAGAAGGGCTAGCTCATGCATTGACTGGACAGCAGGCCCACTAGCAAGGACGTATTCGTTTTCTTGGCCACCCCGCAGGGCTTCGCTCACCAGCACGGCCGTTACATCCGCCGTCGAAATTGACTGGACCGAAACTCCCATGAACGCTGGTATGACAGCAATTTTTGCACCACCGACGAAGATTCCAGCAACCAGGTTGTGGAACTGAGTTGCCGCCACCACCGTGGTTATCAGCTCCGCTTTTCCGTAGCTCCGGGCCCGCGCGGCCTGCGCAGCGGCATTCAGCACAGCGCCAGAAGTAGCGGGCGGCCCGCAGTGCAGGACCAGAGTGCGCGTGGAGGGTGTCAATGACAACCTACACACCCGCGAATGCCCAGGCCACACCAGTTCCGGCCCCCAAGGCCGGCTTGAACATACCCCACACCTGCCATCTACTGCTGGGCTGTGGGCAGACGCCGGCTCAGGCAGCGCACTTGGTAACCGGCAGAAACCGCATGACGGAGCACGGCTCGGCCAGCAAGTCCGGCTCCTCCCACCACAGCTATCAACACCGTGAGGCTCACAGTACGCCTGAACTCAAAGCAAAACAGCCGGGCCCAAAGGACCCAGCTGTTTGAAGAAGTGAAACTAGGCGCGGCGCCGCTGCAGGACGTCGTCGAGATTATTCAAAGCATACTGGCTGCGTTCTACAGCAGCAGGCGCTGTCTTGGCGGGAACTTCGCCTGCCTCGAGGGGAACATCCGGCACAACTGCGACGCCTTCGTTTCCGGAGGGGGCGCCCACCCCGGCCTGGTCGGCCTTGATGGAGGTTCCGGCAGACTTTGGCGCTTCCGGAAGATTCAGCGGCTTCTCCAGGCTCAACGATCGGGCGGCGGTGACGTAACCGGGGACGGGTACCTCTACGGGTTCCCACGTTTCAGGTTCAAGTTCGCCTTCAGCCAGCGTTTGGGTGTGCGCAAGCTTGGCATCGGCACTCCCCTTGGCCGCCACACGTAGCGCTGCTGCGCGCAACTCTTCAGCGGTCAGCGGCTTCTGCACGGGAGCCGGCGGAGCGCCCTCCGCTCCGTCAAAAAGTGTTGTTTCACGCGGCTCAGAGGCCTCAATCGTGGATTCTTCCACAGCGCCCTTGGTTGCTGCCAGGGATTCGTTGTAAGCGTTGCGTCGCGCGGTCTGATCTCGTACTGCGAGGAGCCGAAGCGCAACGATGACACCAGCAAAAACTGCCAAGGCGGCCCATGCCACGGCTGGCGAACCTAGGGAAAACACGTTCAACGCCCCGGAAATCCCTGCTGTCAAGAGAGCAAGCAAACCTACACAGGCAAAAAGTGTCCTGCCCCAACGGATCTGTAATGGTTTCAGAGCTGCCGAGGGCATAGCGGTTGAAGGTCCCGGCTCCACGTGGGTGTGGGCGTCGGAAGTAGTGCTTTCCATTGACGTCTCCTGCAACTGCTGGATTAGGTGGACCGGCTGCGCGCGTCCGGCCACATTTCAACCCTAAAGGGGAAACATGCCCCTCCCAGCATTACTGCCGGTGTGTCGCCATCCAAGGCCGGAAAACTCTCATTTCTTACGCCCCGGGAATGTCCGTGACGCCGCGACTGGCGTTCCTTGGACTGGCTCAGCTATCCTCTACCCCCCTTGGGGTCCCCGCGCCAGCCACCTGGCCAGAATCCCTTCAGGGACTTCCTCCGAGGTCAGAGCAAAACTCCTGTGATCGGCCCAGCGACCATTGATGTGCAGAAACCGCGGACGCAAGCCCTCGTCACGAAATCCGAGTTTCTCAACGACGCGCAGACTTGCAGTATTTTCCGGGCGAATGTTGATTTCCATCCGGTGTAACCCCAGAGCTTGAAAGCAGTGGTCGGTGGCCATGGCAACTGCCGTCGGCACTATGCCCCTGCCGGCTCGATCCTGATCGACCCAATAGCCCAGCGTGGCTGACATCGCTGAACCCCACACAATGGAGGAAATAGTCAGTTGCCCCACAATGGCAGGCCTGGATACACCCGGTATCCGCTCGGTGATGATGAACGGCAGCGCAGCAGCTTCTCTGGCCTGCCGGTTCAGGGCCCGGACCATCCCCGTGTAGGTGGGAAGTTGCCCTGGACCGGCAGGACTACTGGCTTCCCACGGCTCAAGCCAAGCAGCGTTGCGTGCGCGAACACGCGTCCATTCACCCTGATCGCGCAGCTTGATGGGGCGCAGGATCAAATCGCCGCATTCCAACTTAACCGGCCAGATGGCCTGCCCCCACACCCAGCTAGGCCTTGAAGTCAGCTGTGAATTCGCCCAGCCATTCACGTAGATCTGCACCGAGCTCGTCGTTTTCGCAACCTAGGGTCACTACTGCTTTGAGGTAGCTCAACTTATCGCCAGTGTCGTAACGACGTCCGGAGAAAACAACACCATAGACGCCGCCACCCTCGCCGTCCATCGTGGATAAGGTCTGTAGCGCATCCGTCAGCTGGATTTCATCCCCACGTCCCGGACGAGTGTTTTCGAGGACTTCAAACACTGCCGGGTGCAGTACGTAGCGGCCAATGACTGCCAAGTTTGAGGGTGCGTCCTCCACAGCGGGCTTCTCAACCAAGTGGTTGACCCGGACATAATCTTCGCCATCAACCACAGTCATGTCGGCGCAACCGTAGGAAGAAATCTTGTCCCGAGGCACTTCGATCAAGGCCACAACGGATCCACCTGTGCGTTGCTGAACTTCGATCATGGTGGTCAAGAGTTCATCGCGTTCATCAATCAGGTCATCACCGAGCAGAACAGCGAACGGCTCATAGCCCACGTGCGTCTTGGCACGCAACACTGCGTGGCCTAGGCCCTTGGGGTCACCCTGACGGACGTAGTGGATCTCGCCTAGGTCGGTAGCATGCTGGACTGCTGCAAGGCGTTCGGTATCGCCCTTTTCCTGCAGCAGAAGCTCGGTGACAGGAACACGGTCAAAGTGATCTTCCAAGGCCCGCTTGTTACGGCCGGTGATCATCAGAACATCGGTCAGGCCAGCACTCACAGCTTCCTGAACCACATACTGGATAGCTGGTTTATCAACAACAGGCAGCATTTCCTTAGGCATCGCCTTGGTGGCAGGCAGGAATCGAGTGCCCAAGCCGGCTGCAGGAATTACCGCTTTACGTACACGCTGTGCAGAAGTCATGCCCCAAGGCTAACCGAACTCCGCCAAAAACCCCCGATACAGTGACTTAGACACTAGCTCCCACGCAATGATTGGATCAGTCGGATCACCATGGACAAAGTTGCCCTGCGTACTCTTATTCGTGCACGACGGCGGGCGACAGCCGGTGCCGACGCAGCTCAGTCCGGCGGTTCCGCAGACGCTATGAGCGTGAACACCACTGAGGCCAACTTGACGAAGAACACACTGGATTGGCTGACAACACTCTCGGGAGGCCATCCGGGAATGGTGGTCTGCGCCTATATTTCAACGGGTTATGAGCCACCCACCCAGGAAATATTGCGTGCCTGCACTGCGGCCGGGTACAGCATCTACATCCCTGTCTGCGAACCCGACTTTCGGCTCAGCTGGGTCCGCTGGCATCCAGATGTGCAATTGATAAGAAGCGAATTGGCACCCGTCATGGAGCCAATAGGCCCGCGTATCTCGTTTGAGGTCTTGTCAGTAGGAGCTGGGGGTTCCTCCAGCAACGATCAAGTGAGGGCGATCATTGTTCCTGCACTCGCCGTTGACACGGCAGGTATCCGGCTCGGCCAAGGTGGCGGCTATTACGACAGATTCTTAGCCGGTGTCTCCGGGGTTCCACTAGCAGCCGTTATTTATGATGATGAATGCCTGCCCGCAGGGACACTTCCTTACGACAGCCTGGACATGCCCGTGGATTATGCCTTGACACCGTCTGCTTGGATTCCGTTGGGAGGAGGGCTAAATCAGCAGGACACCAATCCACTGAGCTAATGGGCGGAGCGGTTTCCCGGGAATGCCACGCACCGCTCTGGCGTTTTACCCCCGGTGGTAGAATCCAATGTAGGGACCATGGATTGCCAACCGAGCAGTTGTCAGTAACAGGGTCCCTAAAGCATGTTTACAGGAGGAACTTCAGTGCCCACATACGCCTATGCCTGCAAAGATTGCGGACATGCCTTTGACATCCAGCAGAGCTTTTCCGAGGATTCTTTGACCGTCTGCCCCGAATGCCGCGGCACCCTGCGTAAGAAGTTCAACTCGGTGGGAGTTGTATTCAAGGGTTCAGGTTTCTACCGTACCGATTCCCGCAGCACCTCCAGCACCGTACCCGCCGTTGCTACGTCGGGTACATCTGGGTCAGAGTCCGGTTCCACCACAAGCACTGCGGGCGCCAGCTCCTCAAGTGCTGACTCAACCGGATCTGGCGGTTCCAACTCCTCCACTGCCGCCAAGACCCCTGTCACGGCAAGTACCGGCAGCTAACTCGGCGTTGATTCCGTCACAGGATCGGCAGCCCTGAGGTTCTCCACAATCGGGTATTGGGGTCTTTTACCGGACAGCCGCATTCCCTAACGTGGATTCATGAAGACGGCTCGAGCCACCCAGCACCCCCAGGGATATCCGGGTCCTTCGTGGCAGTGGAATAACTGGTCGAATCGCTCACGACGGCCGAACGTTTTTCAGCGATTACGCCGAATAGCGCTTCGACGCAGAAGACTGCTGGCGGCACTGCTTCTCTGTCTGGCTGCCGCTATCACCGTTCAGCAACTCACCCCCTCGGCCCCGGCTACGGTGCAGGTTCTGGTGACGATTCGTGACCTGCCTGCCGGCCACGCCTTGGCGCATCATGATGTGAGGGTAGCCGCCGTGGCCCGTGGAATAGTCCCCGACGGTGCTTTCGCCACCGTTCCCAGCACTGAAAATGCGGGCACTGAAGTTCTGAGCACTGAAGATGGAGGCGGACAAGATACTTACACGGCACCACATTCAAGCTCAGCAGCGCAATCGTCCGACGAAAATAGCCAACCGGTATGGCTGGGACGCCAACTCTCCGGGCCGATGCGTCGAGGTGAAGTCCTCACTGATGCATCGATGTTGGGCAACGAGCTCCTGATCGGATCCCCACCCGGGACTCAAGCAGTCCCACTTCGTGTCAGCGATCCGGCAACTCTCTCCCTGCTGAGTCAAGGCCAGTTGGTCACAGTCGTGCTCAGCCGCTCGGAAACAATGGTTGGTCCCGTGGACAACGAAATCCTTGCCAGTGCCGTTCCAGTCCTCTGGACTCCGGAATTGGCGCAGTCAAGCAACGGTTTCTTGCCTGCTCAAAACGTTGAGGGGATGGTTGTCGTCGCGGCGTCGGGAGAGCAGGCGTTACAGCTAGCTGGCGCCAGCACTCACGGCAAGGTGTTTTTGATTCTTGTGCCCTGATGCAACCATGTTTCTATTGCCAACTCTTCGCTCGCCAACCCGGCAGTGGCCAAGACCTCAGCGTCTGACTATTCAGTCTCCGGGACGGCCGGCTAGGAGCGTGGGGACTTCACAGCTGCAAAGAACTTACTAGAATCTGGCAAATAGCACAGAGCGATTGCTAGTACGCCGCAAATCACTTGAGCCAGGGTGCTGAACCCTTCTGGGTAGCTCACACCCACCAGCTGGATAAGCGTCAGTGCCACCAGGATTCCGGCGCCCATTCGCGCCCAGGATTTGCCCTTCACCAAGTAAAAACTGAAGAGTGCGTACGCACCAGCAGTTACCAAAGCGGACAAGACCACAGTCAAGACGTCGATGTTTTGGAGCGCTTCCAAACTGGGCCCGTTCTCGGCCATCGTGGCATGCTGGGCTTCCAGAACAGCCCGTCGCTCGGGCGAAACGGCATGCATTATGGCAAAGACCGAGGCCAGGAGTTGCATGACGGCGGCAAGGCAAAGAAACCACGCCGCCGCTGTCACAAAACGGGGTGTTGCCGGTATGGGAGGTCCTGACTTATGGTCAGTGAAGGCCCCCAGACCTGGGATTTTTGGCGGCGTGGCCATGGTGGTCCTAACGTTCTTTATCCCCAATGCGGGGGTTTGTTTTCGCGCAACCAAGCGTCGTGTCCACGGTCGGAAGCGGCATCGCCCCAGGTGTGGTCTGCATCGTGCGGGGCAATTTTGGGCAACAGCTCAGCTTCAGCCTCAGCGGATGCAGTTTTGCTGCCTTCCTCCGAGCCGGACTCAGAGTCTGTCATTGCGCCTGTGGCAGTGTCTTTTTCTACAGCTGTGTCTTTGACGCTCTCCGCTTGCTCGCCCATCAGCGGTACTCCTTCTTCAGATTCTGTGTTGTTCTCGGCGTTGTCCGCACCCGATTGTGCCGACAGCATTTCTGCGTCCGCACTGGGTACAGATTCGGCGCCTTGTACAGACTCAGCGCCTTGGCGGCGGCGCGAACGCGGCGAATCAATGACAGCCGTCATAGACGTGTCCAATGAGTTGCCCATGAGGGAAGAAAGATCTGCGTCACCTGCGGTTGAACCCATGCCAAGGTACAAGGCAATCTGATCAGCGCAACTTGACGGGTCGGTGAAGACCTCGATCGTCCATAGTGAAACGTAGCGCCAGCCAAGCCGCTCCAACATCTGCGGGCGGAGTCTGCTACGTTCACGCACACTCATCTTCTGGTATTTGGCGGTACCGTCAGATTCGACAGCAACAGGCACGGGAATTTCGTGATCTTCACGGCCCAGCAGTTGGATGGGATCCGGTGCCGCCGCCATGTCCAGAGCGCCGTCATAGTGGTGCCACACGCGGGCGCCCCGGGCGCGGAGCCTATCAGCAAGATCGGCGACCAGAGGGTCTTCACCAGTTTCCTTTTCGCTGTCCAACGCGCGGCTGGCAGGGGTGCCCAGCAGAGAGTTGCCTGCCATCTCACGGTCAAGTAGCTCAAAGAAGTCCACTGCGCCAAAACTCAGGCGGCTGACGTCCAAGTCCTCGGGACGGAAGCACGTGACGATATGGACATGGGAGCGGGCACGCGTCATGGCCAACGCAAATTTGGCGCGTCCGTCGGGTTCTGACAGCGGTCCAAAACCGTGCAGGGCGCGGCCATGCGGGGTGCGGCCGTAGCCCAAGGAGAAGATAACCCTGTCTCTGACCAGACCAGCAGCTCTGTCTACGGTAACCACGCGGAAAGACTCAGGACCTGACGCAAAGAAATCTGCCAGCAGTGGGTGGTTTGCCATTTGCAAACGGATGGCTTGGGCCACCCGAACTGCGTGCCGATCGCTAGCGGTGATGATGGCTAATGACTCGCGAGGGCGAACCCTGGCGTGTTCGAAGACGAGGTCTACGACCCGGTTCACCTCGGCCACCACTGATTCGACGCCACCACTGTCTGTGCCGGGCAATCCCTTGCCATCGGGCAAGTAATCAACACTCACGGCGCGTTCGAGCCCTGTGAGGGCCCGCCCATCCGGCAGCCGTTCCAGCTGTGAGTCGTAGAAGCCGGTACTGAGCTGACGGACCAGCTCTTCGTCGACGGCGCGGTAGGAAACAGTGAGTCGGTGACGCGGCAGAACTCGCGACAACGCCCCAAAAACACTCTCTAGGGGGTGTTGCTCCTGTTGACGGTTCTCGGGGGCGCTGACGGCCACCGTGAAACTCTTCGGGCAAGCTGTCTGCTCATCACCAAAGGCCACCACTTGATCGGCACGTGCCAGGGAGGGCAACGCCGATTGCAGCGACGTGGACTCAGCATCGAGAATGACTACGGTGTCGAATCGGTACCCGGTGGGAAGTGCTGTTGGCACCACCAAAGGGCTCAAAACAAACACAGGCGCCAGATTGCGCAGCAGGTCCGGCGCCTGGGCGCTGAGCGCGGCCAAAGAAACCCTGCCGTCCTTGAGAACGTTTCGGAGCATTTCACCCTGGCGGTTGCGGCCAGCCAGGACCTCCGACCAGTCTTGGGCCAAGCCCCAGCGGATGCGCCCAGGGCCCGAGGCAACATGAGCTTGGTCCGCGAGGCGGAACTCGGCTTCCAAACGGCGGAGGTTCTCGCCGTCGGACATGGCAAGGTACTCGTCACCGCTGATCATGGCTTCCAGAGCGGACTGCCACCATGCCAGTTCGAGCTCTGAACTGGTTTGTGAAGCAGGAACTTCCCGCCGGGCAAGATCGTTCAGCAATTCGCCCAGGCCTTGTTCGCGCATTCCTTCAAGCAACAGGGTGCGCTCGGGCAGGGTCTCCAAAGTTTCCTGCGAATCAACCAGCGCCTCGAGGCGGCCAATCAATTCCCCTGCGTTGAAGTTCAGCAGGTCTCCGCCATCAACGGTACGCTCTAGGACTGTGCCGAGTTTGAGCAGTTTCTCCCGCAGCGCGACGAAAGTGCGGCTCAATTCCGCCAACCCGGATGGCACCGTAGGATGGCGCTTGCTGGTGGCCGCTTCCGCCCACAGCGCGCTTTGTTCGTTCACCAGAACCAGCGATGCGTGCAGATCGGCGATGTGCACACCCGGGCGCACCAGATCCCTAGCATTTCGGCGGAATCTAGCCCGTTGCAGTGCTGGCATCTCAATGCCGCGTTCGCGGCGCCATGCACTGGATGCCGTGGCGGCAATCATGTCATCTGTGGACCAGTCAAAAATGTCAGCACTGAACTTGTCCAGGCTTTCCCGGATAGCCACCAGCATATTCAGCTGACGTCCCCACTCGGCAAAGGTGTTTCCTTGACGGATCTGGCCAAAATCAGCCACTTCCTGCATCTTCTTGGAAAACACCGGTACCTGGCTGTGGAGTTGCTCAGCCAACGAATAAGCGGCTTCAGTTTCCTTGCGGGTGACCATGCGGGCACCATGCCAAGCGCTACTGACAGCAACTTGACTGAATGCGCCTAGCTCCGCGGCCCGGCGCAGTCGGGCGCTGAGCTCCTTGCGGTCGCGAATGCTGTCCAGCACGCTTCGCTTAAGGCGCACAGTGGTGGAAGGCGCCGGATGGATCGAGGTCAGTTCGGCCAACGACTGCATGGCCTGATAGGGCGAGCAACCCCAGCGTTCACGCACATTGTGCAGACTTGCTACGTGATCAATCAGCTGGTGGCGGTGGTCCACTAGGGTCTCGTGCAAGTTGCCTAGCTGGGGTTCCACAGCTTTTTCATTGCGGGTAATGGCACGGATCAGCTGCGACTTAATTTGCTGCGGACCACTTTGGGCACTGAGCTGCAACAACAGGGAATCAAGATCATGATCGCTCAGAATCTGGGCTAGCTCATTGAGCGTGCCCCGCCGTTCACCCACAACCAAGACACTCTTGCCGTCATGGACCAACTGTGCGATCGCGTTGATGGCAGTCTGGGTCTGGCCAGTTCCAGGGGGTGTGGAGACCAGCACGGATTCTCCGGCCCGAATCATATCCAGCACGTACTGCTGCTGCGGATCGGCGTCGAGCACCAGCAGTTCATCTTCGGGGTTGCGCTCATCAAGTGCAGTGAACCGCGAGAAATCTGGTTCCAGTTCCACCGGGAGGACATCGTCACTGCTGTGTTGCTGCAGCGTTTCGACGAGTTCGGCGCCTTCAAGAAGCGCTGGGTCGTTGAGGTTATCGGCTAAGAAAGCGAAAGTGGAGACCACCAGTTCATGCTCCACGCTGGATCCCGGAATGGGTGCCAGCAGTGAGCGGATCCGATCTAGAACCGGTGCCGGATCGAAGCGTGCTGTGCTGTAGGCCAGCCGTCCAAGGGCAGGAGCATCCAACCGGATGCTGGTGTTTTGCGAGAGGTGCTTGACCAGTGCGGGATTTATTTGAGCCTGCTCCATGAGCTGGAGTTCGTAATCGTCTTGGCCGGGGCGCACGGTAAGTGCGACGGCGGCCAGCAGCACGGGCGCGCAGACGTCGGCGCCACTGTGTCCATCAGCAGGCCAGCGGGCCATTCCGGCGCCGAGGTATCCGACGTCGATCCCACGATCGGTGCTGAGTTCAAAAATTTTGGCTCGCAGCGCGGCGGCGGCTTTCTTGGCTGCGCCGTATTGTTCCGGTTCGCGGATGAGCGTTGACAGGCGGGTTTTGCGACCGGCAAGTAACTGCGCCAGACCTGATGGGTGGGCGTGTGTGAGGGAGATGCTGCCGTGATCGGTGATTGCGAAGGCAAGCGAGGTGTCGGAACCGGAATATGAGTCCAATCCCGCAAGCCAGGCTTGGAGCTCCAAGGAGCTCTCCTTGGGCCCTGCAACTTCGGACACGGGTGCCTTCTTCTCTGCACTTGAGCGGAACGGTCTTGACCATACTGACATGTAATTCAGGCTATCGCCCCTAGCCCTCCATTACCTGTTCGGCACACGGGAGAGCACCAAATTAGACCCGAAATATAGGCCTTATTGGTGCTCTCCGGTGTCGCCTAGGGAATTACTCCCACTCAATGGTTCCCGGTGGCTTGGACGTAACGTCCAAAACAACTCGGTTGACACCTTCGACCTCATTGGTGATTCGGTTGGAGATCTTAGCCAACAGATCGTACGGCAAGCGCGACCAGTCCGCTGTCATAGCGTCCTCGGAGGACACCGGACGCAGGACGATCGGGTGACCGTAGGTGCGGCCATCGCCCATGACACCGACGCTGCGGACATCGGCCAGCAGTACAACCGGCATCTGCCACACTTCGTTGTCCAGGCCAGCTGCGGTGAGTTCGGCGCGGGCAATCGCGTCAGCCTTGCGCAACAGTTCCAGACGTTCACCGGTGATTTCACCGACGATGCGGATTCCCAGGCCGGGGCCGGGGAACGGCTGGCGGCCAACGATCTCGGCCGGCAGACCCAGCTCGGCACCAACTGCGCGCACCTCGTCCTTGAAGAGTGCACGCAGCGGCTCGACGAGCTCAAATCGCAGATCTTCAGGCAGGCCGCCTACGTTGTGGTGGCTCTTGATGTTTGCAGCGCCTTCGCCGCCGCCGGATTCCACGACGTCGGGGTACAGGGTGCCCTGGACCAGGAACTTGATCTCTTCGCCCTCGGAAGCGGCTTCGGCCATGATGGCACGCTCCGCTTCCTCGAAGGCGCGGATGAATTCGCGGCCAATGATTTTGCGCTTGGTCTCGGGGTCAGAAACTCCAGCCAAGGCGTTCAGGAAGCGGTCCTGTTCGTTGGCGACGTACAGCTTGGCGCCGGTTGAAGCGACAAAGTCCAGCTCTACCTGCTCTGCTTCGCCTTGGCGCAGCAGGCCGTGGTTGACGAACACGCAGGTGAGCTGATCGCCCACGGCGCGCTGCACCAGAGCAGCCGCCACAGCCGAGTCAACGCCTCCGGAGAGTCCGCACAGGACCCGGGCGGACCCAACCTGATTGCGGATGAGTTCAACTTGCTCATCCAAAATGCTGGTGGCAGTCCAGTTCTTTTCCAGCTTGGCGCCGTTGAACAGGAAGTTCTCCAACACCTTCTGGCCGAACTCGGAGTGCTTGACCTCGGGGTGCCATTGGACACCGAAGAGGCACTTTTCCTCGTTAGCGAAGGCAGCAACGGGTGCTCCAGCGGAGGAAGCGAGCACATCGAAGCCCTCAGGGGCTTCCTGCACGCTGTCGCCGTGGCTCATCCATGTGGTCTGGTCAGCGTTGGTGGAGCTGAGGATGGAGCGGCTTTCGCCCAGGATCTGAACCTGAGTGGAACCGTATTCGCGCAGACCAGTCTGTGCAACAGTTCCGCCGAGGGCTGCGGCCATGGCCTGGAAGCCATAGCAAATGCCGAGAACGGGGATGCCTGCTTCAAACAGGTCGGCACCAACGATCGGCGCTCCTTCTGCGTAGACACTTGAAGGTCCACCGGAAAGGATGATGGCAGCTGGGTTTTTAGCCAGCAGCTGCTCAGTTGTATAGGTATGCGGCACGATTTCCGAGTACACATTGGCCTCACGCACGCGGCGCGCAATCAACTGGGCGTACTGGGCACCGTAGTCCACAACCAGGACGGGCTTCTGGGAAGTCTGGGCCGTAGCGGGATTAGTCACCCTATGATCTTAACCTACGGCACGGCACGCTAGCCCCAGTGGGCTCATTTCAGTGACCAGATACACCAAAAGGCCCGTCGTGGACGGACCTTTTGGTCTAACTCAAAAATACTTTAGTACCGCTTGCCTGCTTTGGGATTGGCTGCAACCTCGGCCAGTACTTCCTTGTGAACCTTAGCTTCAACAAAGAAGGATAGGAACGGAACTACACCACCCAAGGCGATGAGTATCAGCTTACTGAATGGCCAACGCATCAGGGTCCAGAGACGGAAATCCGCGATGAGGTAGACCACGTACATCCAGCCGTGCACGATCAGCACCATGGTGGATAGGTTCACGCCACCGGTGACGGGCATGACCCCGCCGTCAATGCTGACCAACCCGAAGCCGTGAGGTGCGCCGGTGGTGTCTGTGCCACCAGCGACGAGGACACTGGTGAACGCGTACCGAAGAATCAACTCCACAGTCAACAACAGCAACATGGCACCGGTGGCGTAGGCCAGGTACTTGTAGAACTTCAACGCGATCAAGATCTGGGCCGGTGTTCCACCAAAACGTCGCTTAGGTGCCGGCTTGGCGGCGGGCCGGGTTGCGGCCTCCTGCGCGGGCTGTGCAGTAGTTGCAGGCTGTGCAGCTGGGGCTGATTCGGTGTTCATGGGCTCGGTCACTGCCGGTGCTCCTCATTCTGTTCTGAAGCGAAAAAACATGGTTCCTGCATGAGCTGGTGCACCAGCCCTAGGCTTTGGGACGTGGGATGCTGGTTTCAGTTTCCGGGTCACTGTACGGGTTGCTGTCCGGATCTAGGTCTGGGTCAGTATCGGAGTCATCGTCGGAGTTAATATCGAAAAGTTCATCTTTTTCGCGGCGGTAGTCATCTGCCACCAGTCGCCACCACAGAAAGAGTGCGAATCCGGCGAAAACTACCCACTCGATGGCGTAGAAAATGTTGAGCCAGTTCACCTTGTCATTTTGGTCGGTGGCAGTGACGGTGATGGGAACCATCTTCCCGGTGTTGGCCGAAGCTCCAAGGTCGGTCCCACCTACCACTTCATGGTGCGAGACGATGTAGGCCGAGTAGGTGGTGACATCCCAAAGATTGGTCAGCTCGGCGGTGGCCACTGCTGAAATTTGGCCCTCCGGAATATTGGCAGAAACCTCAGGACCTTCGGCGTTCAGCAACCGACCTTCAAGTTGCACCTCACCTTCTGGCGCGGTGGTGGCGTCGCTGGGCGCGGCAATCCAGCCGCGGGCCACGGGAATGACTACCTCCGGTGTGGCGGCAACACCTTGCAGGGTCGGGGCGCCATCCACCACGAAGGCTGTGACGACCCAGTAGCCAATTTTGTCCGCTTCGAGGCGAGATGGCACCAAAACTTGTTTGTCGGTGTCAAAATGGCCAGTGGCGGTTACCAATTGACCCTCAAAATTACCCGTCATCGCTTTGCCAGGGACGACTGTTTCCAGCAGTGGTTGCACTTTTTCTGTGACCGAGGGCGGGGCCACGTCCTTCTCAAGGGAACTGGCAAGTTGCCATTGGCTCAAGAGGACAAGTACGGCGGCGACGGCCAGCGCAAACACCAGTGCGGCAATCCATTTGGGTTTGAGGGCAGTTTTTAACACACTACTAACGGTACTTCGTATCTGTGTAGAACGACGAATGCAGGCACCAACGCCCTTAGCGGAACTAGGGTCAGTGACCGAAGGGTCAGTGGTCGAAAAACACCAAAGTTGAGTTGATGAGCTCGGCAATAACTTCTGTATCGTGGGCCCGGCGCAGTGACTCGCGGAAGTTCTCCTTGAACAGTGATCTGGCCAAGGTGGCCAAAACTTCAAGGTGTGCGGAGAAGGAACTAGCCGGCGTTGCTATGAGCAAAATCACGGTTGCCGGACCGTCGACGGCACCGAAATCCAGGCTGTGCCCAAATTTGGTGATCCCCACGGCGATGGATATTTGCTGGACGAACTCGCTTCTGGCGTGAGGCAAACCGATCCCACCGGGGAGCCCCGTGGCCATCTGGTGTTCACGCGCATTGACGTCTTTGAGGAAGCCGGAAAGATCCGAAATCCGTTCCTGCTCAAAGAGCTTGGCGGCCAATTGGGCTGCGGCATCTTCTTTGGTCTCCGCCACCATTTCCAAAATGACCAGCCCGGAGTTGGTCAGTTCTGTTTCATAGCGTTCCAGCGAGCCCGGAGTCATCAGTGCCTTTCAATGGCGGGTGGTGAGAGTAAACCTTCGCACCAGTCTATGCGCAGAGGCTTGTTACATGGGCGCTGTCAGGTTAGTGCGGGCACCAAGCGATGGGCCCCGCCTGGGCATTTTCTGGGGACCGTCCTCAAGGGAAAATCAAAGAAGTGCCCCGATCCGGGGGATCGGGGCACTTCTTGGCCTAAACGCTAGTCAAAAGCTACGGGCTGGTAGCCGGTTGTGGGCTAGCGCGGGTTGACGATGACGTCAATCCGCTGAAATTCCTTCAAATCGGAGTAACCGGTGGTTGCCATGGAACGGCGCAGCGCACCAATCAAGTTGGAGGATCCATCGGAACGGTGGGCCGGGCCGTACAGCACTTCGGCCAGAGTTCCCACGGTGTCCATCTTCACGCGGTGGCCGCGCGGCAGTTCTTGGTGGTGTGCCTCAGCACCCCAGTGCCAGCCCTGCCCGGGTGCCTCCGAGGCTCGGGACAGCGCAGCGCCGAGCATGACGGCGTCGGCCCCCATGGCGATGGCCTTGACGATGTCGCCGCTGGAACCCATGCCGCCGTCGGCAATGACATGCACGTAACGGCCGCCGGACTCATCCATGTAGTCACGGCGTGCTGCGGCGACGTCGGAGATGGCACTGGCCATGGGCGAGCGGATGCCCAAGGCCCGGCTGGTGGTGGTGGAGGCGCCGCCGCCGAAGCCAACCAAGACCCCTGCTGCGCCGGTCCGCATGAGGTGCAGCGCGGAGGTGTAACCGGCGGCACCGCCCACAATAACGGGGACATCGAGTTCGTAAATGAACTGCTTGAGGTTCAACGGTTCAGTGGTTTTGGAAACGTGTTCGGCTGAGACGGTAGTGCCGCGGATGACAAAGATGTCAACGCCGGCGGCCACTACTGTCTTGTAGAACTCCTGCGTTCGCTGCGGGGTCAAGGACCCAGCCACCGTCACACCAGCTGCGCGGATCTCCGCCAAACGGGCCGTGATCAGTTCAGCCTGAATGGGAGCTGCGTAGATTTCCTGCAAGCGCCGGGTGGTCGCAGGTTCAATGACCGAGCCTTCCAACGTGGCAATCTCATCCAGAACCGGCTGCGGATCTTCGTAGCGAGTCCATAGCCCTTCCAGGTCAAGGACACCGAGTCCGCCCAGCTTGCCTAGGGCAATGGCGGTCTCTGGGGACATGACGGAGTCCATGGGCGCACCAATGACGGGCACCTCGAACTGGTAGGCATCGATCTGCCATTTCACCGAAACATCCTGGGGATCACGGGTGCGCCGGGCAGGCACAATCGAAATCTCATCCAACGAATATGCGCGGCGCCCACGCTTTCCACGGCCAATCTCAATCTCATAAGTCACGCCCCTAGCCTATCTCAGGCGGGGCCACAGGCATTAAATGACGCCTGCCGCCGCTTGTAGCTCCTGTGCTGCCGCGTTTTCCAGCACGGCAATGGCCTCTACTTGCGTTGCCATCGCGGCGAAGTCCGGCTCTCCGTCGGCGCCCACCTGCGCCACCAGGGCATCCCAATGCGCGCCCAGCGAGTCATATTGCGCGGCGGCCTCCAGTAAACTCCCACGTTCGACGCCGGACACCGCCTCCCCGTCTGTCGCCACTTCCCGGAGGAATTGCGCATACAACGGGCGTAAGGCGCCAGGTCCGCTGAATCGCCGGCCAGCCAGCAGCCCATGGAGCATCTCTAGCCCCGTCGCCGCTCGTTTCGGGTCGGCAAAGAGCCGCATCCAGCCATGCTTGGAGGTGGGATCGGTCAGCCGCTGTGCCCATGTCGAAAGCCCCAAAACACCAAAATTCCGGGCGTACCCCGGCGGCACTCCCTGTGGTGCCTGCTCCGAAAGCAATTCCTGCGCGGTCTCCGCCATCGAATGCCGCACCACCTCGGCGGTCAGTGCTTCGCCTTCCAGTTCCTCCGCCACGGAGCCGGCGCCAGTGACTATATGGGCCTGCCAATGCTTGTCCGCTTTTCGGGAACTGCGCGCCTGCGCCAGCGCGACGGGACTGATTCGCTCAAGTCTGCCGCCGCCGTCGTCCATCAGGTAATCCTCGCCGTCACGGCCCACCACGGCCATGTCAACAGATTCCATATCTGCCAACGGATCCGCAGCCACCCAAGGTAACTTGCCGCGGACAACACGGACGACGGCGGGAACTCCCGTTTCCAGCGCGGCGTCCAGCCGGCTCTGGGCCAAGGATGCGCTGGATGTCTGCTGGATATTGGCGGCAGCACCGCTACGACGCAACAAATTCTCCGTGTACGGGCCGGGGTGGAAGCGCGTGACGGCCGATGCCGTGGTGATGTTCTTGTATTCAAACGTGAAGATCATGAACCCGATGCCACCTGCCAACCCTGACAGCATCGCTTCAGTAAACGCGGTGCCGGTAAGAGGGTTGCGCACGCCGGATGCGGCCAGAACGCGGGTCCAGAGCCCGGAATCCCAATGCGAATATTCGGTGGAGGGGTCATAGGGAGAAAGCATGCGTTGATTCTATCGGGCGCAGAGGCTCGCATGCTAAGAACTCCCTATCGTGAGGAATCGAAGGCTGAACTACGGTGAGTGGATGAGCCACGGCATCTAGGCCGCGGACCCCAAAAAGTGAAAAGGCGGGTGGCGAGCACGGTGGGTGCCCCATGCATGGCAGGCGGTAAGATCGTGGCGGACCCAAGACAGCTCATTGCGCTCGCCAAGACGATGGCCAACTCGGGCAGCAAACTTCAGCAAACTTCTAAGACCTTCAGTTGCGCTTTGGTTTTGGCTCCTGCCCCGTGAAAAGTTGATTCCATCCTGCTGGAGGTTCCCCAGAGCATTTACCGTTTCTTGCTTTTTCCTCAGACCATGGCAATCTTCCAAGGCGCCGTGAGGATCCCGGCCCACCGCGATTTCCGGGGCTACCTGGAAAACACGCCTGCGCTTCGTCACGAGCTCGAGGCCATTCACCTTAATTGGTGGGCTCCACACGCCGACAGGTCCTTCGGCCCGATCTAACCTCACCGGCCCTGCCTGCCACTACTTGGTTTTTGTTGCTTCCTGCTTGCGCCCCGCAACGTAGGCTGGGGATATGACTGACACCGAACTTCGCATGACAGACCATGAGCTTCTTGTCCTACTGTCGATGACCCCAACGGAATCTGCTGCCGTCACTTTAGGGCTGCTTCGTCTTGATACACACGGCGACAATGAGTTGCTGCACAACGCCGGCCTGACCACACTCATGGTGCGCGGACTCGCTTCACCGCAAGGTGAGAAGATCGTTCCCGTGGACAGATGCGCCGTGGTGGGCACTGTCCTCTCACAGGCCCAGGAGTGGCTGGAAATCAAGCTGACTACCCCCACCAGCAGCCACGTGCTCTTCGCCGTGGGATCCAATGTCGGCGCCGTATTGATCAGCGTCAGTCCTTACGGAGTACACGAAATCCAGCCCATTGAATCCGGTGCCGCCATGCTCGACTTGGCCCTACACCTGAGCAATGAATACCTCACCGGTGCCGCCGAAGGACTTCCTGCCACCGCAGTGGTTCGCCGGTTGCGCGTTGACGGTGAGGCCGTGGTGGCCCAACTGACAGCCGTTGAATCCGGCGATTGGGTCCTGCGCAGCGGCAGCGAATCGGAATTCGTGGAGGAGAACTACGGCGCGGCAGAGGCCATGGCCCAGTTCAAGACCGCCCTCGCGTAGGCATCGAGGCTAGCTCTTCATCGAGTTCTTAACTTCGCGGGGGGGGGGGGGGGTGCGGCACAGCAGCCCGACATGAAAAGAAGAAACCCAGCAAAAAAAA